>NZ_CP045732.1:1870000-2181666 GCF_016864235.1 Legionella sp. MW5194 | reverse complement strand
GGCTCTCTCATTGAATGGGTTTAAACACCATCAATGAAAAAATGCTGTCGGTTTTATAATGATCCACGTAATGAAAGCCCGACGGCTCAATGCGTTTCTGCCATTCGCCAAGTGTGCGCTGCCTGCCACCCAAGAGTGCCATCATCACGATGTCCATTGTCTTGTTAGGATGCGGCAGGTCATTGTCCGGCAGGACCTGTTCGGCAATAAACAACATGGCCTCTGCGGGCATTTGCCGGCGGCAATTGCTTAAAATCTGATGCATCATGTCGTCATTGAAATCGTGCAATACCCCCTTAAAGAGGTAGGCGTCTGCTGTTGGGATGGTTTTCAGGAAATCGCCTCCCTGCCGTTTTAGGTTAGCGGGGAAGTCATGGGCATTGAGTTGAGCGATAACTTGCGGGGAGTCAAACAGAGTGACGTGGACGTCGGGATGCTTTAAGGCGATGGCTCTGGCGAGACCGCCTAACCCGCCGCCCATGTCGGTCAAGGTGTGGAAAGCGGAAAAATCATAAGCCCTGGCAATGGCATTGTCATCGTAAGTCGACAGTTTAGCCATGCCGCGATCGAAATTACGCTGTTTTTCCGGGTGCTGGCTTAAAAAATGGAAGAAATCGTCGCCATGCTGCGCACGAAAACCGGCTTCTCCGGTTTTCAAGCTTTGGTCAAGGGCTGAAAAGGCCTGCCACCAGCTGTCATCCACCATGCACAGGACATCGCGGATGGAGTGGGGATCATCGTCGCGAAGCGGTTTGGACAGTTCGGTCAGCGAGTAAGCATCATCGTGATGATGGAAAACTTGGTAGGCTGAGAGAAACCGCAGCATGCGATTAAGCAGCTCAGGCTGGGTACCAGTCGCCTCGGCCAGGGTGTTGACGTGGGTGGGCTCGGACGACATATGGTTGGCAACGCCCAGTTTCGCCACGGTATGAATCGCGCGGGAAACAACATACCAGCGGGACATCGCGGCTAATTGCACATGCGGTTGTTCCTGTTGTTGCATCTTGCAAGTCCTTTTGTTAGAAAATTTTACCAAAACGCTATAGTCGCAGGCAAAAACCATGCTAACTTTAGCAGATTGCTTCTCTGATTATTGTAGATTGATCCCTGTAACTTAGCATGAAAGCCAGCGAATTCTCGTTTCTATCATTGAAAAACCATGAAAAGGCCATCGCCATGGCGATGGTGACTCTCTTCGCCCTGTTGACTCTGCTTGAGATTTATGGACTCTTCAAACCGCTGGATGCCCACCCCCTGCGTACCAATCCGGCGCCGGTGATTGCAGAACAATCCATTGCTGCCCATTCCCCGGTGTTTACGGCGCCCCTGTTCGGTGATTATGTACCCGTGAACATGGCGGATGAAACCATCAAGCAATCCATGATCGATGTGGACATTGTCGGAATTATGTATTCCACACAACCGGATGATTCGCAGGTGCTGCTTCGGGCCGGGGGCGGTGAGGAAAAGTCTTACCGGGTGGGCGATACCTTGCCTGGCGGCGCCGTGATTAAACGCATTGGCAAAGATGGCATAGTCGTTTTGCATAATGGTACACTTGAGAGTTTAAGTTTGCCTAAGAATGAATTGCGCTTCGAAGAACCGGCGAAGCCTTTACTAGAGGAATAACCTATGCGGGCATGTTTTCGTGCGGTCATGACCCTGTTGTTAAGCTTGTCTTTAGCCGCCTGTGTCAATTACACCAATTTATATCGTGGCATCGCCAGTTTTAAGGCAGAGGATTACCGCGCCGCCTTTATCCGTTTAAAACCCGAAGCTTTAAAAGGCCAACCCGATGCCCAATATGCCATTGGCTACATGTACTATTACGGACAGGGTGTGGTTGAAGATCGTAAAAAAGCCTGGGTGTGGATTAACCGCGCCGCGCGGGCGGGTCAACCCGATGCTATCCAGGCTCTGGCCATTTTGACCCAACCGCCGGCGCCGCCTAGAAAATCACGTAATTTTGCGGCAGCCAGCCGTCGCCTGGGTTAAACCGGCTACTGTTTTTGCCATTCCATGGTTTTGCATGGCGCCTCTTCCTCTTTGGATGAAGGGGCAGGGGAGAAAAACTGCGGTGAATGCGAGCCGGTCTCAGCGGGCGGTTTTTTATTTTTGAAAAGCAGTTCTTCCAGCGGCTTTAGAGAAATACCCTGTTTAAGCATGGTGTCGTTTAATTTGTTGGCGAATTTGGAAAAGAACAGTGTCCCTTCCTGAGAATCACCGCCAAGATGCTTTAATACGTCCCCGATAACGGGCTTAATCAGCTTATGCAATTCCTCAACACAAACACCGTCTATCAGTTTATCAGCGAGCAAGTCCAATAGTTTATAACTTGTCGTATCCTTAAGTAACCAGAAAAGCACGCATTTGTCCCGGTTCTCTAATAAGGGACCTGGATTTTCCAGCCAGGTTTGCAGGGGAATCTGGTTAATCAGGGCAGGATGCTGCTCCAACAAGAACAGGATCAATTGCCGGCCTGTCGTGGTGGTGGAAAACCAGTAAATCGGGGTGGTATCAAGACAACCGCGACCATACCACGCGTCAGCCGGGATTTGTGTGATCAATTCCGGATTTTTAGTTAGCACTCGGGTAAGAAAATGGTTATTTTCATCGGCGGCTAAACAATGAATCATGGAACCCTTATGGCTTGGCCGATAGAGAATTTCCGGTTTGATTATGAAAGGCAACTCCGGGTGTTGCTGCAGAAGCCTCTCTAAAATCGGGCTGCCTTGAATGGCCAGGCTTTCAAGTGGAGTAAGCGTCTGATTGAACAGATGGGTTTCTTTAAGCCAGAATTCGAGAGGAATTTTAGCTAAAGACTCAGGATTCTTATCAAGCCATCGTTTCAGCAGGTTGCTCCCTTCCCGGGTAAAGAGCAGTGCATGGAGCAGGGTAATGGAGCATTTAACCCCTTCTCGGATGACCATAAAATTTTCACGGCACAATTGTTCAGGCGAAAAGGAAGGGACTGAACTGCTGAGGTAGTAAATTTGGTTGTAAAGTGGGAGTGTGCGCTCATCGACATCCTGTAAATCGGGATTGGCTTTAAACGGGGCAAGCAGCAGTGAAACCCAAGGGGTCATGCGAGCGCCCTCTGCGTGATTGTATTCTTCAAACCATTCCATCAAGGGAATTTTTTCCAGAGCTTCACCCTGATGGGCCTGAGCCATGAGCTCAAGAATGTGCGGACAGCTTATCGTTAAGCGAAAAAGCAGCGAGGTATTCACCGGCCCATGCGCTGATTTGGCAATCCATAATGACGTGGGAATAGCCTTTAAAAGGGCTGGGGTATGTTTTAATTGATGATGCAAAATGGTCGCTGTGACATTGTTATCGCATAGAAAATGCAAAAGCGAACGCTCAAGTCCAAAGGTATCAACGGTCATTGATAATGTTTTAACCGTAAACAATTTTTTATAAATGGCATCCAGTGAGACGGAGCCTAGGGCTTTCTTCACTTTATTGTAATGGTTAAGCGAGTAGATGAACAAGTTCGAGTAGTGTCGTTTGCGGGTTGGAATGGGGATGGTCAACCAAATTTTTTCAAGCTCGGTGGGGTTAGCGAGCCGTTCATGATTAAACACCTTTTTTTCTTTCGCCGCGGTCACCAGCGCCATGACCAGTGTTTCGGGCGCGAGTTCTCTGATTGTCGGGGTGGGGACTGGTTTTTTTCCCGCTTTTTTGCTGATTTGGTTAATTTTTTGCAGTGGAAGCGCGGTGTTTTGTTTATTGGCTGATGGCTCAACGGTCTTCTGGGTGAACTGCTGTTCAATGGCTTTAGCCTGTTCGGATTTGCCTAATTGTTTGAGTTTATTGGCTTCGTTAATCCAGTCTTGCTGGGAGGCGGGGGTGGGTTTGGGTTCGGGGTTGTTGTTATTGTTGTTGTTATTGGGGTTTTGAGTGAGTTTGAGGGTGGTTTGTTTAAGGGGGGTCAAGAGGTTTTTGCGTTGATGAACGCTGCTGTCTTCGACGATGGCGAGTGATTGTGTGGCGCGGGTGAAGGCGGTAAAGAGTTGGTTGAAGTGGGGAGCGAAGGAGGCGTCGCCCTGTTCGGCCTTGGCGCGGTGCTGTTGAGATTTGGCGGCGGTGTGGTTGATTTTTTTGCTGGCCTGGTTGCAGGTGTCGTGGTCAAAGAGTCGGTAGGCGGCGATGTGGGGGTATTCGAGTCCCTTGATTTCTTCGGGGGTGAAGACGAGGGGGGTGTTGAATAATTCTTTGGCTTTTTCCTTCCACTCAGGAAGGGTGACGACGGCGAAGCGGGTGGTTTGCGCTAATTGTTTAAGGGGGGTGTTTTTGGGCAATTCGTTGGGCTCGACCCATTGCACGAGTCCGGGATTGGCTTTTTGCTGTTCGGAAGGGATGATGCGTGCGTACTCGAGCTTATCGGCAAGTCCGCCGGTCAACCGCTGCTTGATGTCGAGGATGGCATTGGCGAGGTCAACGACATGGCCCGGGCATCGGTAGGTGACTGGGAGTTCAATGTGGCTTACGCCTGAGCTTAAGAGGAACTGGCGTTGAGACAGGGTGTCCTTAAGGCTTTGGTTGCTGTCCATGCAATAGGCGATTTGGCTGTTACGGGCGGCGCGGCGCAAGTTTTTAAGTTCAAGCCCGGAGAGGTCTTGCGCTTCGTCAACGACCACGAGGTCGAAGAGGTCGCTTTGCTTTAAGGTATGGAATTCGGGATTAAAGGCGGTGTTTTTCTCATCGTCGTGTGCTTTTTTATAGCTGGTGTAGGCATTGATGAGCCACTGGCGCTCGTTGTCGTTTTTAAACTGCTCATGCCGGGCGCTGATGCCGCCGGGGTTGTCGGGAAGGTAGCCGCTTAAATAACGGAAGGCCTGATACATGGATTCGGTGTTTTTCAGGAAATCCTGAAAGTCGTCGCTTATCGTCTGTTTGGCGGCTTTGGGGCGTTGAGGTGGCTTGCGATGTGGTTATCGAGCCAGGCCATGAAGTCGGCCTTATCCTGGGCTTTTTTGTTCTTAAGCTCCGAGGCTTGCTGCGCCAGGAATTGCTGATAGGTGAGGAACTGGACTTTTTTTCCGGCTTCGGTCTGGGCGGCTGGCAACTGCAGCCACATGCTGTGCATGGTTTCGGCTAATTTGGCGGATTGGGTGACGTAGAGCAGGGGCTTTTCCGGCACTTCCGTGTATTGATTAACCGCCTGTTCGAGGATGGCGAGGGCGACACAGGATTTTCCGGAGCCGGCAGCACCGCTGATGACGGCGGGGAGCGGGGTTTTAACGGCCTTCTCCTGGATATCGCTTAGGGTAATGAAGGTCTGGTTGTAGAAGCTGACTTTCTGGTATTCAATGGGCTCTTCTTCCTCCTTGGACTGTGGGTTGGCCCACAGGGCAGGCAGGGAGTCAGCCTTGACAAAGGTGAATTCCCCCTTGCTTAGGGCCTCTGGCACGTTCTGCTCTAAAAACTGGCGTAAGACCTGCGGCTTTAAGAAACGGCTTTTGTGGTAATCGTGATTTAAAACCACGTCCAAAAGCAGCAGGCAAGATTTGCCGTTGACCGTTACCGTGGTAAACAGCAGACGGTCGCTGTGGTTAACCCGCACACTGTAAACGTTGTGCCCGGCTAACTTTTCCAGGTCCGCTTCCTTGTAGTCCCCGTTTAACAGCTTGCTGACGACGTCCCTGTACTGAATTAAATGACTGCTGTCCCCTAATACTTCCTGCCAATACAATACTTTTTGCACGAATTGATTCTAAAAGTTCAAATTGTGTGAATATTAATCAATTCGTATTGGGAAATCAATCGTTGCAATAACCTACTGGCTGGCGCTAATCAGAAGCGAGATGATGTAACTGAAATACACCATGATCAGTAAAACCCCATGCCAGCGCGCTAATTTTCGTTTGTTGCGGTAACTGCCCCATAACAGGATCAGGGTGGCGCCAAACATCACGGGAACATCCCGCCACAAGACCGCGTGGCTGATGACCGCGGGATGAATCATTCCCGGGAAAATCATTACGGTCAACAGGTTAAACAGGTTTGAGCCGAGAATATTGCCCACCGCAATGTCATCCGCACCCCGCAGCGCGGCAATGATGGACGTCACCAGTTCGGGCAGACTTGAACCGAAAGCCACGACAGTGAGTCCGATGATTAATTCACTCACGCCCAAACCGTGCGCCAGGCCGGCACTGGCTTCAATCAGGTAGCGGGCGCTCAAGGGCAGGATAATCAGGCCTAACACAAAGCTTAAGGCATGGAGGCTGATGGAGCGTTTACGAAACCAGGCCTGTTGAAATTCCTTGTTGACTCTGGCGGCCACCAATGACTGGCGGGAGGTCAGCAGCAGATAACTTAACATCGCCACACAGGCCACTAAAAAAAGGCAACTGTCGACGATGCCAAGGTAACCGTCGAGCATGAGGGAATAGGTAAACAACATCACTAAAAAAAGCAGGGGGTATTCCCGGCTGAGCAGGGAAGATTGCAGCGTCAGCGGTTTGATTAAGGCGGTGAGACCCAACACCAGGCCAATGTTGGCAATGTTGGTGCCGATGGCATTGCCAATGGCGATATCCGGCAGACCCTCCAGGGTGGCGTTCACGGCAATCATGATTTCTGGCGCTGAGGTACCAATGGCAACCAGAGTAAAGCCTATCAGTAAGGGCGGCAGGCGATAATTGTAGGCAATGCCAGAGGCGCCCGTCACCACATGGTTGGCTGACCACAGGAGCGCGGCAAAACTGATTATCAGCATGAACAGGTTATACATTTCTTCTCTCAAGGATGACCCGCTACAGATGATACTGGATTTCGGTCCTAACACAAGAGAACATCATGCAGCGGGTAAGGGTGGTGACCGGCCAGTTGCCCTGTTCCATGGTTTTCTCCTGAGCGGGTTCTGATTCAGGCAAGGGATTCCCTTTAGCCGCCAGCGGCCCATCCTTGTCGAGCAATTTCTGTATAAAAACTTTGCAAATTGTAGACTGAGTGTGATATCATTTCACTCTATCAACACGGTTGGCAGACGTTGCCCACCTCTTAATGTTTCTAAAATGAACAACTAACGCAACAGCCATCCTCGAGGTGGCGTCAGATACAGCAACTCACTCATGTCTTATGAGGAGTTATCAATTTAAAAAAATGAACCCGTGTTCATTGCAGGGCATTGGCCTCGGGTTTCTGACAAAAAAAAATGGTAATTAAAATGGTAAGCAATCAGTTCTATTTATTTCGTAATCGTTCATTCAGCCTGTTTACCGCCAGCTGCATGATGGCCATGTTTGGCAACGGTTTGACTTACATCATCATGGTATGGACTCTGATGCATTTCAGTGCTTCGGTGGTTTCTACGGCGTTGTTAATGACCTGCTTCTGGTTACCCAATGTGTTGCTGGGCCCTTTTTTTGGCGTGATTGCCGATCGCTACAATCGTAAATTTCTGCTGTTGCTGGCGAATGGCCTGCGGGCGGCCTGCCTGTTTGGCTTTGGCTTTCTGGCGCAAAATCACATGACGGCTTTTTCCATTTATGTGTTAGCCGCAGTGATCGGTTCCCTGCTCGCGGTGTATATTCCAGTCGCCATGACCTTTGTCAGGGAAATTGTCGATAAAAAAGATTTGCTTTATGGCAATGCGACGGTGGATATTGCCTATGAGATCGGGGCGGTTTTGGGTATGGGCGGTGCCGGCCTGATTCTGGCGATGACGTCTTCTTCGGCTTGTTTCATAATTAATGGCATCTGTTATCTGCTGGCCATGTTGCTCCTGTTTGGCATTCAATACCGCCGCAATCAGGATGAACATGACAACAGGGATTCGTTATTCACCCAGTTTGTTGAAGGCGGACGCTATGTGCTGGCTAACACCCCCTTGCTGCTCATTTATTTAGTTCAAGGCTTGTTCTTTGTTTGCATGATGACGGCGCCCGTGTTGCTTGCGCCCTATGCGAAAGGCATTCTGCACAGCAATGTTACTCAGTTTGGCTGGCTTGAAGCCCTGTTTTCATTGGGGATTATCGTAGGGGGGTGCATCAGTCCCTGGCTGGCCACGCGGTTTTCCATTCCCAGGATTATTCTGGTTCAGGTTGTCCTTGGTACAGTCTCGTTTTATCTGTTTAGCCATACCCAGAACACCCATTGGGCGATTTTTTATCATTTCCTGATTGGGTATTCCTTTTCAGCCTGGGCTTTATTGACCACGTTGGCACAGGAAATGACGGCTCTGGAATTTCAGGGTCGGGTGCAGTCTCTGTTTAACAGTGTTTCAGGGGTGGTGATTATTCTGTTTTATTACCTGCTGGCGCAATGGAAAAATATTCCGGTGAACCAATTGTATTTTGGCGAAATGGGTCTGTTGCTGGCGGCGGGCGGTTTTCTGCTGTTAATGACGCTAAGCCAGCGCCGCCGCGACAGCCGATAACCTCGGGATGGATGTCGGTTGTTAAGTCAATACGGGCTATGCCGCCAGGTATTCAAGGTAGCGTTCGATGATATCACGCATGGGCTTGGCCAAAGCGAGCTCGGTGGCCGCGACAGCATGAACCCATTGGCCTTGCGGTTGTTTAAAGGGGTGCTTGACGGACAAACCTGTATGAACCAGATTGACCGTCATGTGTAAATGAAAATGGCTAAACGTGTGTTTGATGAACGTTAATTTCTCAATCTTTAACGTGTTAAAACCATAGTGAGCCTCGATAAACGGTTCGACAGGGCTTTCTGTGTCGAGACTGGGTACACACCAGAGGCTGCTCCACAACCCTTTCGGCGGGTTTTTTTCAAGGTAAATTTCCTGATTGTCCCGGCAAAGCAATAAAAATTGCCGATGCCGGACGGGGAGTGGCTTTTTCTGTTTTTTAAAAGGGTAGTCGCTGACTTTTCCATGCTTGAAAGCAAGGCAGCTGGTTTGCACGGGGCAACGGGCGCATCCCGGGTTTTTACTGGTGCAGCAGGTCGCGCCCAAATCCATGATGGCCTGAGTGTAATCGGCACACCGCTGCAAAGGCATGCAGTCCTGGGCCAATTGCCAGAGTTTGTTTTTCACCTCAGCCTTTTCAGGCCAGCCATCGACCATAAAGTAACGGCTTAAAACCCGTTTGACATTGCCATCAAGGATTGCCGTGGGGCGATTAAAGGCCTGGGAGGCAATGGCTGCGGCTGTGGATGGACCAATACCAGGAAGTTCTGCAAGGGCGGTGACATCCTGTGGGAATTCACCGCCACACTCGCTGGCAATGAGCTGGGCTGTGCGGTGCAGATGGCGGGCCCGGCTATAATACCCCAGGCCGGACCAATGGGCCATGACCTGCTCTTCGCTTGCCTCGGCCAAAGCGTGCACCGTCGGAAAATGGTGCATAAAACGGTCAAAATAGGGGAGAACGGTTTGCACCTGCGTTTGCTGCAGCATGATTTCCGAAACCCAGACACGGTAGGCGCTGCGCGGATGCTGCCAGGGCAAATCCTTGCGGCCATACTCATCATACCAGGCTAGAAGCGGCAGGCTGAATTGCTTAATCAATGGGTTTTGCATGTTAACGTAACATAGCCTTTAATTGATTGTGCACGGCTTTAACCGGCAGAGTCAGGGTTTCGGTGAGAAAGGTCTGCGTCAACAACGGGTTTATTTTTTTCATATCCGGCAGGATTAAGGGTTCAATCAGGGTTCCTTTCACCAGCAGAGGAATGGCGCCGCCCAGTAATTGCTGAATTTTATCCGCGTTCTCATTGTTAAAGATCACCTTGGCCACCAGAGCCCCCGAGAGGGAATAATCAAACAGGTTGATTTGGCCGCCGCCTTTCAATTGCAGGCGGTTGGTCTGCAGAACGAATAAATGACTGTTTAACAACCCGTTTTCAATCCGATACTGTGAGGCCATAATCTTAAAGTCGGTATTGCCCTTAAAGAAAGCCGGGTTAGTCCACGTCTCCTCGGGTTTAGCCGACTGGTCCGCGGCGGATTTATTGAGAAAAAGAGAATTAATCCGGGCATTGGTTTCCTGAATCATCTGGTTGACATTCATTGCCATTAATGTGCCGTCTTTGACGGTGACATTGCCTTTACCGCTAATGGACTGAGGCCATTTGAAATCCTGCAGATCAATTTCCGTGTGCAGGGAAAAATCAAGACGGCCTTTCAGCAGTTTTCTGGCAAAAAGGTCATGAATCAGTCTGTTGCTGTCCAAATCGGTAGCCGTCTGGTTTAAGTGAAGCCTGGCCTGTTGCGGATCATAGTGCAAATCGCCTACTGATTCACCGCGATAAAGGCTTAAGGTGAGAGGGTTTAGATCCAGAACTCCTTCCTTGTAGGACGTATTCGCCTGCAGGCGATCGACCTTCAACTGCTGAATGCCCAGGTCCAGCAACGTCAGTTGTCCAAACAAGGGCAGGGATTTAAGTTCCACATCCGAAAGCCACTGCGTCGTCAGTCGGGTGTTCCCCTTAAACAGGAACTGCGCGTGCAGAAAGGGCTGCTCCTTTTTACTGACAGTGACCCTGCTTTTTAACTGGAAGGGGAAGGACTGCTGCTGCAGGTTGAATTGTTCTGCGCCAATTTGCAAACCGGAAAAGATCACCTGACTCTGGTCGCGGGTAACGATTAATTTGCCGTGGCTGAGCATGACGTTTTTTATGGCAAATTGCTGCGCCAGCGGTTCCGTCTCAGGGTAAGGCTTTGCCTGCGCCGGGGGACTGATACGGCCCGCACGCTGATCAATGGCGACAGTAAAGCCATCGACGTTCAGTTCGCTAAAAACGAGATTTCCCCGTAACAACTGGGTCAATTTAAGGTTAAGCAGAAGGTTGTCGATGGTTACAGCAAAGGGAGAGGCACTGTGCGGGTCGCCAATCTGCACGTGCGTTATTTTGATTCGTGGCCTCGGAAAAACATGCCAGCTGACGTCACCCTTGATTTGGCCGGATTCATGCGTCAGCCGTTGCAGTTCCGCATTAACATAGGCCTTGATGATGTCTGGTTTGAGCGAATTGACTACGCCCCACATCACGACACAGGCCAGAAACAGGGGGATTAATAGAACAAGGACCCGTTTTTTGAGGGTGGTCATGATTTAACAACAGAATAAAAACCGCAAGCATATACAATACGCCACGACTGTCAAGTGAACGAAAAAAAATTTTTATAGGATGGGAGCATCCGCTTCTGACCATTCTTTTTTCTTTTTTGAGGTGGTGAATAGACGGGGTAAGCTAAAAAATCTATTGCAATTTAATTTTGGTGGAGTTAACCTGATAGTCTTCCCCCGAAAAAAGTGGAAGACAAGGCGTTTTGATTTTGCTTTAGTTTTACTCAGGATGAGTCAATTAAAACAAGGAGAGCGTCATGCAACCAAGTCAATGGGAAATAATTGTTCTCAAACCTACCAAGGTTTTTTTATCTTTCCTGGCCGCTCAAATAAACGACATCGATTTACCCGATTTACGTTTGCTTCAAACAGACAACACGGCTTATGTTATACCAAAACAAACGAATGATGAAGAGACTTTAAACGAAATTGAACGTCATTTTCCTACAATGTTCAGACACGAAATCTGCCGTTGGTTGGGAAAAGAGGCACGTAACGACATCGAAGGCAGTTTCCTGGATTTTCTCTGCTGCTTTAAATTCGAACTGCACTCTCATATCGTACTGATGGAAGACTCCGTAGCAGAAGGCCGCCAACTGCTTCGTGTCCGACCCCGTTCCGTGTTATTGAAATGGATGAAAACGGCAGTTGAGGATGATCACGAATTGTCCAATGTGCTTGAGCGAGTCAATATTTCACACCTGGCAGAAAATGCGACGGTGGTAATCAAGAATTTCGATCACCTCGCTGAAATCAAACCCTTCCTGAAAGAATACTACCGTCCCATTTTCGAAGCGGAAATGCTGCGCATGTGCGATCGGGAAGAACAATGGCCTGACATTGATTCCTACCAGGCATTCAGCCGTTACTTTACGGTTGATATCCATACGCAATTGATTCACTTGCAATAAGGAGAGTGAGCATGGAACCAGTCACTATTGCTATCATCTGCGCGGCGGTATTTGGGGTAGTCGGTATTCTTGCCGCTTTCATTCGACAATTATTAATCAGCCGGGATAAGAACTTAAATGATCAGGCGCAATTGCGTGCTTTGGCGCAGGAAGCGACAGAATTAAACAAACTCCGCCAGCAAATGGCCAGCAATAAACGTTTTGACTCCCATTATCAGGCTTTAGGCTCTAATAAAGAAGCCATTCAATACCTTGATCAAAAGATTGAAGACATCCTTAAAAAGAAAGAAGAACTGATCCATCGTTATGCCGAGGTGGCGATTAGGGAATCGGAAACCATCATTTCCGGCGAACAAGCGCCTGGGCGCAAAGAAGCCTGTGATAAGCTTAAACGCGAAATCGACAAGGAAATCGAGTTTTACGACAATGAACTTGCCTTGCTGCAAAAACGCCGTGCGGCGCTTTGGGATAGCCATTCGGAATTGCAGGATTACTTGCTTGATCAGGAAGGGCGTCGCAATCGCCATCTGGATACCATTTATCAACGCCACACGGGCCTATTGGAAAAAATTTATCTGCGCCATAACTACAATAGCGAACATGTCGCCAGAGACAGTTTAAAATCAACCACGTCCACCTTTAAATCGGCGCTGATGTTGCCTTTGGAGTTCTTGCTGGGCTTTTTCAGAATATCCAGCGGCATTGATCCGGAACAAGCCAAAAAAGAAGCTCAACAACGGGAAGACGTGGCAGAGGCTGAAACGGACATTAATGAAAGCGACGAAAACACCAAAGAGGACAGCAGCGACAATTCAGCCGATGGCGCGTCAACGGATGAAAAAACGCCTCTCAGGAAACACCCTAAAAAAGTGGAATTCGCTGTCAGTTGATCAAGGCCTGTATCGCCCTCTTCGAAAAGGAGAGGGCTTATCGTCATGCCGTAACCTTCAATTGGCCATCCAATACTCCTGAGGGAAGAGGAACCCGTCAATGCTCGCTTTCATTCAAGCAGTTAGATTTTAATGGTCAAACGCCACAAAATAGTGCATAATTCAACCAATGATATCAGAGGATGATCCAAGTGGTTTATATTAGGCGTGACAAAAGCGGTCAAATCACCGCCATTACCGAGCAGGGGGATAACCAGGCAGAGCAATTGCCTCTCGATAATCCGGAAATTATCGAATTCCTCAGTCGTTGCGAGGGTCACGACCGGTATAAACTCATCCAGTCCGATCTGCAATTGATCCGGGTTTTGGAAGACTTGATTGACGTTTTAATCAGTAAAAATATAATTACAATAACCGATTTTCCTAAATCTGTTATTGATAAGTTATTGGCCCGCCAGAGTATTCGCAAACGTTTAACTGGCGCTATTGGTATGGAGTTTGGGGATGATCAATAAATTTTTTCGCAGTGCTGTTTTTTCGTTGTCGTTACTTTGCTTGCCATTGCTTCACGCAACCAGTCTGGATGACCTGCTGCCAAATGAGCGAAACACCATCGAGGTGTTCCAACGCTTTTCGCCCAAGGTCGTTTATGTGCATCGCTTAGCCAATGTCATTAAACCGACGGCGAATCATGCCTACCAGAAAGCACACGTTCCTGCGGGCGCAGGTTCCGGCTTTATCTGGGATGAGAAGGGGCATATTGTCACCAATTACCACGTTGTCCATGGCGCGGATCAATTGAGCGTTACCATTGATAACCGTACGGTACCGGTCAAAGTCGTTGGTTCTGAGCCCCGTAAGGACATTGCCGTATTGCAAATTACCTCCCCTCAGGTGCTTGAAAAATTAAAGGGATTTAAACCGTTTGAATTAAGCCGTACCGGCGATCTTCTCGTCGGCCAAAAGGTTATTGCTATCGGAAATCCCTTTGGACTGGATCACAGTCTGACGATTGGGGTGATTTCGGCCCTGGGCCGCCAGGTGCCCGGAGCGGGTGGGGTGACGATTCGCGACATGATTCAAACCGATGCGTCAATCAATCCGGGTAATTCCGGCGGCCCGTTGCTCGATTCAAAAGGGCGATTGATTGGCATGAATACCGCGATTTACTCCAATTCCGGCTCATCAGCGGGTGTGGGCTTTGCCGTGCCGGCTGATGACATTCAGCGAATTGTACCTCAGCTGATTAAAAACGGCCGTGTGGTATTGGCCGGTATTGGCATTCAGCGTGTGGAGCCCAGTATCGCTACCCGCCTTGGCATTGTTAAAGGCATCCTGATTGCCGATGTACTGCCCAATACGCCGGCGGCAAAGGCAGGCTTGCGTGGGACGCATCGCGACAATTGGGGACGCATTCAACTCGGCGATATCATTGTTGCGCTAAACGGCCATCCTGTAAAAAATTACGATGCACTTTATAATCTGCTGACGGATATTCAAGTGGGTGATGCCGTGAATCTGACGATCAACCGCCAGGGCAAACAAATCACTCAGAAAATCAAAACCATAGATATTGCAGCCTATTAATTCTTCCTGTCGGGCCCTGGGCCCGACTTGTTCAATAACCGTATTGCTCGCGATAAGCCTGCATTCGTTTCACTTCTTCCTTTGCGCCCTCTTCGTTCAAATATTCCACCAGGTCAAAAAAGGTGACGATGGAGAACACTTGAATGCCCTGGGCTTCAATTTCCGCCACCGCCGAGGTGTTGCCTGCCCCACGTTCGCAACGGTTGAGTGCAATGACGACGGTGGTTAAGTGCCCGCCGTGGGTATGAATGTGGTTTTGCGCCTCGCGAAAGGCGGTGCCTGCCGAGATCACGTCGTCAATCATGACGGTTTTGCCTGAGAGTGGCGCACCAATTAATTGCCCACCTTCGCCATGATCCTTGGCTTCCTTGCGGTTAAAGGTGATTGTGGTGTTAACCCCTCGCTCAGCCAGGGCGACGGCGGTGGTTGTTGCCAGGGGAAGGCCTTTGTAGGCGGGACCGAACAGGTGTTGACAATCAATGTGATGATCAATAATCACCTTCGCATAAAAATGGCCAAGGTGGCGCAGCGAATCACCGTGATAGAACAGGCCAGCATTGAAGAAATAAGGGCTTTTCCGTCCGGATTTCAGGGTGAATTCACCGAATTTAAGTACATCGCAGGCCAAGGCCATGCGAATAAACTCTTTTTTAGAGTAAGTCATCATAGAATTGTTCATACTGTTCAAAATAACGAGCCTCCACCGCAATATTAAAAAAAATCGTTAACAATCAACAAAAAACTGATATGCTAGAGGTATGCCAGTTGGGTCTGGCATGACGACGTATCCATTGTAGCGCAAATTTGATGGTATCAGGGTATTCCTTAAGGGTTGTCCGTGCAATTTGAACTGGAGTGGATGCTAAAGTATTAGTTCTACCCTTCCAGGTAGAGGAGCTAAAGACAAAGGGGATAGTGAATGTCGCAAAGAGAAAGTGGCCATGTTAAATGGTTCAATGAAAAAAAAGGATTTGGATTTATTGTCAATCAGCAGGGTGATGACATATTTGTACATTACAAAGATATCCAAGGCTCTGGATTTAGAACTCTCCATGAAAACGATACCGTAACTTTTATTCTTGACAAAGGTCCCAAGGGATATAAAGCACAAGATGTTGTGATTGTCAGCGAATAAGCCTTTGCGAAAGCTGCAGATGGTTTAAATCTGCAGCAGCTGAATGCCCTGGCTTGACCACCCCTCTTAAGAATCGCTATGATCGAATTTCCATGATTGTGGCAGCGGGGAATCTCAGGTGAATGCGAATGAACGGGTTGCGGTGATTACTGGCGCTGCCAGCGGTATTGGTTTGGCATTAACTCAGGCCTGTATCAGGCGGGGCATCCATGTGGTCATGGCTGACAATGCTGTCAGTACGCTGTGTGATCAGGTGGAGCAACTCAGTGCGGCAACCTCTACCGAAGTGCTCGGTGTGGTGTGTGATGTGTCACGTTCGGAAAGTTTAAGGCACCTTGTTAAACAAACCTTCGAACGCTTTAACCGGGTGGATTTGCTGTTTAACAATGCCGGCATCAGCGGCCACTTCGCCCCGGTGTGGGAATTAACCAGCGAGCATATCCGTAAAGTCATGGATGTGAATCTATTCGGCGTCATTCACGGGCTTCAGGCTTTTTTACCTGTGCTGTTCAAGCAGGACCATCCTTCTCATGTCATTAATATGGCCAGTTTCTATGGCTTATGCAGCGGCTCGCAAATGGCGGCCTATGCCATGTCCAAACATGCCATTGTGGCCTTGTCTGAATCCCTGCACTTTGATTTGCAGCGGTTAGAGAAGCCAGTGTCTGTGTCAGTAGTCTGCCCTTCCTTTGCCAATACGCCGCTGTTATCCCATTCCGCACCGCTTCATGTCGACACGCTGCATACCATGCTTGAAGAATTAATTGCCCGCAGCCGTCCTGCTGAAGACGTGGCGGAGCATATTCTCAGGGAGGTCGAAAAAGGTACTTTTTACATCTTGCCTGATCGGGAAGTAAAGGAGTATTGTGAACAACGGACCCGAGCGATCATCGAACAGGAGCCGCCTCATCAGCATAGTCTGGAAAAGATTATTTCCTCATTAAGCCGCCGCGCCGCGTTGAGCGAAGAGAAAACCAATCATTAATAGGCTTTAAAATTATTCAACGGATGCCAATCCTTAAGCTAAGGAAAGAAACATGAAAATTGCATTGTCTGCTATCGTATTAACGGTTTTTTCATCCTGGGCTTATGCCGATGACTACAAAGTCTACTGGCGTTGCCTCGATGGGCATTTGGAGGCGATGGAAGCCCATGCGAAATTAAACGGGGAAGAAACGCCCTTGTATATCCATTATCAATCGACAAAACAACCGGCCTGGCAATCGACTCCCATCAGTTTAAGGAGTCTGGCGAGTTTGCCGGTTAACACTCAAAACGGTGATTTTGTCGTGCTTGGGAATAAAAAACAATGGCTACTGAATTGTGTGGGTGAAGTGCATCATAATCCGGTTTATCACCACGGAAATGTGATTTTCAGCGTGACACGCAATGCTTACAGCTGCCCGTTAATTCCACCGGAATGCCAGGCTAAACCAGTCAGTCAATAGCAAAACACCTTAACTCATGCGGCGTTAGAGAGTCGGAGCCGTTAAAGAAACTGAGCAGGCTGTTTGTTTTCATCCCGCGAGGGGGAGGTGATGGCTGTCGTGCTTGAGGTCTGTCTTAGCAAAGGCTTTTCGGGCAAAGGATAAGTGGCGGGTCTGTAAAACTGCCAGGCAATGGGTTCAGATGTTTTCTCTTCATTGACAGGAATCGCCGACCCGGCGGCCTTCAGGCTTTCATCGGATACATGTGGCGTTGAAACAGGTGGAATGGTGGATAATGCACGGCTTATAATCGCCTGATTATCACCGTCATTCTCCGTGTGCAAACCCTGATTGCTTGATTCCGGGTGGCTGTGGGAAGGCTCAGAGGGGGGCTGTGCTGAGGTATGCGGCACTGAGCTTTGCTTCAATAAATGAGAACGGTCATTTTCTGTCGCCGGTTTGGTAAACGAGTGCCACGACACGCTTTTTTCGACTACAAGGTCGCCGCCGCTGGGCTCTGTCGAGGTTGATGTCGCTACAGATGAGGGTTGTGCAGCTAACAGTTCGCAGTCCGTGATGCAATCCAGATTAACCGTCAGTACAAAATTACTCTCTTCGGCTTCCCTGTAGGTGTGAATCGGCTTGCCTTTGCCATTAGCAGGCGATTTCTGCTGGAATCGCACGGACTCCAGCGTATCAGCCGCCAGGCGTTTGACCGTGGCTTTGTATTTTTTGTCTATTTTTCCAGTTCCCTGAATAGGGGGATAATCTTTCAGGGACCCTTCCCCGCAATAGCGTTTAATACGCAGGCAAAGATTACTGGGAAGCCGATTAGGATTTTGCTGAAAATAGGCATGCAGCTTTTCAAGAATATCTTCCCGATCATCATAAAAATAAAAATCCATGGTGTCTTTGGGGTGTTTTTTTGCGAATCGGTGGATTTGGGCATAGAGCAGCGTCAATTTGCTCTGATCGTGCAGCCAATCTTTAAACGGGCCATTTTTCATCTTTTCCTGATCATAATGCAGGCTGTCTTTGTCCAATAAGGTCAGGGCTTCATTAAAAGACTCTCCCGCTTTGCGCTGATGGTAGAGATCAGTCAACAGGAACTTGTCAAGTTTTACCTTTCGAAGCTTGTCTTTTAAATAACCAGCCAGTTGCATCAGGTGCGGGAAAGCGGAACCCGTATCATTTTTGTAGGCATTGGCGCGGTCATCACTGACGGACTGGCGGTTGGTACCCGCATAAAGCGTGGTGCTGTCATAGCCTTCGGCATTGGTTGCAATCCGATCCAGCAGGGCTTTATTGGCACGAATGACATCTTTGTGGCGATGAAACTCACCGTTAAAAATCGCCCCATCAAAATCCAGTGAAATCGCACGAATTAAAGCCATAACGTCTCTTTTTTAAATAAACAAAGCGTCCTATTAAACCACACTGGTGCTTTAAATTGTAGCAATTTTCCCCTCAATCCAGATTATTTGACTTTGCCGGCTATTACCAGTAAGTTGCTCACTCTTGCCGTAAGAAGGGAGTAGTATGGCCTTGCGTGAAGCTTATCTTTTGAAAAAAAGAACTTTTTTACCCTTATTTATTACCCAGTTTTTCGGCGCATTCAATGACAATGCGTTTAAATTGTCCATGCTGACTTTGATCAGTTACCATCTGGCATCCTCACAATCGCATTCTGAATTTTATCAGGCACTTTCCGGCGGTTTATTTATTCTGCCGTTCTTTTTATTTTCAGCGACCAGCGGGCAATTGGCGGACAGGTATGATAAAGCCTTGATGACCAGGCTTATCAAGGTGTTCGAACTGGTGCTGATGATCATCGGCAGTTTGGCTTTTTCAATTCAAAGCATGACGCTGCTTCTGCTGGTCTTGATGGGCATGGGCATCCACTCCACTTTTTTTGGGCCTATCAAATACGCTATCCTGCCCGATCACCTGGCCCGCGAAGAGTTGCTGAGTGCAACGGCCTTAATTGAAGCCAGCACGTTTATTGCCATTTTGCTCGGTACCACCCTGGGCGCTTTGACCATAGGCACAACCCACTCGCACGTGGGCTATGCCGTTGCGCTTGTTTTAAGCGCTGCTGTCGCTGGCATGGTGGCGAGCTGGTTCATCCCGCCGGCACCCGGTAAAGTCACTGTGGCTATCGACTGGCATGTCTGGCGGGCGACCTGCGCCATGATGCGTCAGACTTTTGCCAACCGTATTACTTTACCGGCCATCCTGACGATTTCCTGGTTTTGGTTGATTGGCGCGGTGATCACCACCAAGCTGCCCGATTACACTCATTTTGTTCTGCGTGCGGATACCTCGGTTTTCGCGCTGTTTCTGGCGATGTTTTCCATAGGCATTGCCTTGGGCTCGCTGACCATAGGCCGCATGCTGCAAGGGGCCATTACCTTGAAGTACGTGCCGCCGGCCATGTTGCTGCTGTCTTTTTTTGCGATGAACCTTTATTGGGTGACCCCTACCGTGGATGAGCATTTGCCACTGCAATCCTTAGGCCGATTTCTGCTGCATTTTTCCAACTGGCCTGTCACGCTTGATTTCTTTCTGTTTGCTTTCTCAGCGGGCCTTTTTATCGTGCCTCTTTACACTTTTATCCAGGTCAGTTGCCCGGAACACGAGCGCGCCCGCACCGTCGCGGCGAACAATATTTTAAATGCACTCGCAATGGTCATGGGCAGCGTGATATTAATGGTGCTTATTCATTTTAAAATGAGTATCGCGTTTCTGTTTTTATTGCTGGGAGCTCTTAATGCGGTCGCAGCCATTGTTCTTTGGCGAGTTATCCGTCGCCATTAATGTCGGTTTGCCAGGCCAATCGCTCAGCAAACCGGAAACGTCTTTATATTAACCAGTCGCGTGCAGGTAAAAAGTCGCTGTACAATCGACCCTCGGGGGTGTCCGGCTCCGGTTGCAGATTGTATTGCCAACAGACCTCCGGCGGCAAGGACATAAGAATGGATTCCGCCCGACCGTTGGATTGCAGACCAAACAGGGTGCCTCTGTCGTAAATCAGGTTAAATTCGACATATCGGCCTCGTCGGTACAGCTGGAATTCCTTTTCACGCTCCCCGTAAGGCATATCCTTTCGCCGCAGCACGATGGGTTGGTAGGCTTTAAGGTAATGATTGCCCACACTGCGCATTAAGGCGAAACTGTTTTCAAAACTGATTTCATGATAATCGTCAAAGAAAAGTCCGCCGATGCCGCGTGCTTCATTGCGGTGCTTGATAAAAAAATAGCGATCGCACCAGGCCTTAAGCCGGGGGTACAAATCATCGCCAAAAGGTTGACAGGCGGCTTTGGCCGTTTGATGCCAATGACGACAGTCTTCTTCAAAGCCATAATACGGGGTTAAGTCGAACCCACCGCCAAACCACCACACCGGCGGCTCGTCTTGCCTTTCAGCCATAATAAAACGCACATTGGCATGCGAGGTGGGAACGTAAGGATTTTCAGGATGGATGACCAGCGACACACCCAATGCCGTGAATTGCCGGCCGCTGAGTTCCGGACGCAGGAGGGTGGCCGAAGGCGGCAAACTTTCTCCATGCACGTACGAAAAGTTAACGCCGGCTTTTTCAAACACATGGCCTTTTTCCAATACCCGGGACATTCCGCCGCCACCGCCTTCACGCGTCCAGGCGTCTTCCAAAAAAATGCCTTTTTCGTCAATGGCTTGTAACGATTGGCAGATTTCTTGCTGTAGCTGCAGCAGGTATGTTTTGATTTGTTCTACAGCATCGGTGGGGAGAGAAAGGCTATGGTCGCTCATGAGTTGCTCCGCTGTGATGGAAACGTTTTGGCCGCCGCCTATACTACCAAATGACAGGGATTTGGCATAGCAATTGCTTTGTTAAAAGTAAGTCAGCATGAGGAGGGAGCATGACAATTGATTTGGACAGTTATCTGGGAGTGCATGCCAAAGCATTGCTGATCCGCGACCAGCGGGCATCGCAACTGGCAAACAACCTGGCTAATGCTGATACACCCAATTACAAGGCAAGAGACATTGATTTTAATGAGACGTTAAAACAGGCGATGTCATCATCGTCAGCAAATAGGCTTATTACTGACCAACCTGGTCACATTATGGCCAAAAATGGCTATTCGTCTCAACTTATGTACCGGATTCCAACCCAATCATCACTGGATGGTAACACAGTGGATAAAGACATAGAAACAACGGAATTCTTACGAAATTCACTGTCGTATCAGGCCAGTTTAACGTTCCTGGACAGCAAGATAAAAAACATGATGTTGGCATTGAGAGGGGAATAATATGTCATTGAACACGGTATTTGATATTGCCAGTTCTGGACTGGTTGCTGAAACGACCCGTATGTCAACCACGGCAAGCAACATGAGTAATGCCAATGTGGTGGCGGGTAACCCGGACGATGTCTACCGTCCACAGTATCCGCTTTTTCAATCCGTGCAGGAGCAGGCGAATCTGTCCGTACGCAATGCCATTGCCGGAAAAACGGCGGGCGTGCAGGTCGCCGGGATTTATGAAAGCGAGCTCGAACCGGTTCTTCGCTACGACCCCAGCAATCCTCTCGCTAACGAGGCCGGGTATGTGTATGTACCTAACGTCAATATGGTCGGGGAAATGGCAAACATGATCTCGGCTTCACGGGCTTATCAAGTCAATCTTGAAGTGATTAGCTCCGCTAAACAGTTAATGCAACGAACACTGCAGTTGGGACAGTAAGGAGTTTAAATTATGGCTTCCATTAATGGAATAAATACTAACGTGAACATGCCGGGCCTACCGACGACCAGCGGCAATCAAAGTCTTGGGCAAAAAGATTTTTTGCGCTTGATGATTGCCCAGGTACGTAACCAGGACCCCATGGATCCAAAAACAAACGGTGATTTTTTAGCGCAATTAGCGCAATTCAGTACCAATGACGGGATTGCCCGCATGGAACAGTCCATTTCCCAATTGGCTTCGTCCCTGCAGTCCAATCAAGCCTTGCAGGCGTCTGCGCTGGTTGGCCGCAAAGTACTGATACCCAGCAGTACATTTAAGCTGGGCGCTGAAGGCGAGGCCAATGCGGCAGTTGACATTCCAGCGCCGGTCTCCAACCTCGCGGCATCCATTTATGGTGAAAACGGTGAGTTGGTGCGCACCATTCCGTTAGGAACCCAGGAACTGGGGCTCTTTCAATTCAGCTGGGATGGCATGAATCAGAAGGGTGAGCGTATGCCGGCCGGTAAATACACCATTAAAGTTACCGGCAATTTCCAGGGCCAGGAAGTGGCCTTAAAAACCATGGTGGCTGCCAATGTTGACAGCGTGAACCTTGGTCAGAATGGAGAAGGTGTCCGCTTGAATGTGGCAGGTATTGGTTCAGTGGCTTTAAGTGACGTTCGACAAATTACTGCTTAATCAGTAATCAATGCGTTTGATGGATTTTAATTGGAGGATAACGCTATGGTATTTGGAACAGCAATCAGTGGTCTTCAGGCTGCGACCAGCGACTTGGAGGTTATTGGCAATAACATCGCTAATGCCTCCACCACGGGTTTTAAAATGTCCCGAGCAGAATTTGCTGATGTCTATTCCACTGGTGCTTTTGGCGGAGGGCGGTATGCAATAGGTAGCGGCGTGCGACTTTCTCGCGTCCAACAGATGTTTGGTCAGGGACCCTTGTCATTTACCAATAACAGTCTGGATTTAGCCATCACCGGCTCCGGCTTCTTTACCCTAAACAGCGGCGGTACTCGCCTTTATTCCCGTGCCGGTTCATTTGGTGTCAGCGACGACGGCTTTGTGGTGAATGCGTCGCAACAACGGCTGGTGGGCTATCAGGCGGACTCCAGCGGCAACATCACCACCACAGTGGGCGATTTGAGCATCAATACATCCAATGTGCCGCCCAACGCCACTTCCAATGCGCAGATCGGTGTGAATCTGTTTGCAAACAGCACCCCGCCTTCTGTGGCCTGGGTCGGTGGAGCGACGCCGGCGACGGACACCTACAATAATCCCACGTCATCGACGATTTATGACAGTTTGGGTAACTCCCATGTCTTGACCATGTATTTTATCCGTGCTGATGCAGCCGCAGCCGCAGGTACGCCCAATGCCGCGTCTCCACCCGGTACTCAGAACCAATGGTACGTGGCGTTTCAGATTGATAATCAGAACGTGCCGGCCAACGTGGGTGCTAACAACACCGACAACCTGTTTCGCGTCAACTTCAATGATGATGGCACATTTGCCAGTGCTGCGGATACCGGCAACAACCCCTTGGCCAATAACCTCATCCCTCTGACTCAGACCTTAAGCAACGGGGCGCAACCCCTGAACTTTACTGTCGATTTTTCTGACAGCACGCAGTTCGGCAGCCCGTTTGCTGTGCAATCCAATGTTCAAAACGGCGTAACCACCGGCCGTCTTGAAGGATTGGACGTCGATGAGGAAGGGATTATTTTTGGACGCTACACCAATGGCCAGTCACGGGCCATGGGGCAGGTGTTGTTAGCCAACTTTTCAAACCCTGACGGGTTGCAAAGCATCAGCGACAACAACTGGGCGGAAACGTCGTCCTCCGGACAGCCGCTGGTCGGCGTGGCAGGTACCGCAAGCCTGGGTCTTATTCAATCCGGGGCGCTTGAAGGATCGAATGTGGATTTAACAGCGGAACTGGTCAAGATGATTACTGCTCAACGTAATTTCCAGGCGAACGCGCAAGTGATTCAGACTGGCGATGCGATGGCGCAGACGATTATTAATATCCGTTAACAGGTTACGGGCTTCAGGTCACTAATAAGAATAATAAAGACGGGAGTCAATGATGGAACCCATTCTGTATAATGCGATGCATGGCTCGCAGGTTAATTTTGACCGTCAGACCATTACTGCCAATAATTTGGCTAATGCCAACACCCCGGGGTTTAAGGCCGATTTATTTCAGGCCGAATCGATGTACGTGGTGGGGCCTGCCATTATCGATCAGGCGATACCCATCGAGCAAGCTAACGGCACCAATTTTTCGCAGGGTGGAATCATGACCACCGGCCGCGACCTGGATGTGGCGATTCAAGGTCCGGATGGCTGGTTTGCGGTCCAGGATGCTCAACGCAAAGAAGCCTATACCCGGGCGGGGGATTTCCACTTAACGTCCACCGGCATGCTGGTGACCGCCTCCGGGCTGCCGGTTTTGGGCGATGGCGGGCCGATTTCCATTCCGCCTGCGAAAAGCATCAACATTGGTGCTGACGGCACCATTTCCATTGTGCCCCTGGATGGCGATCCGCGAGAAGTATCGGTGATTGATCGCTTAAGGGTAGTCAAAATTGAACCCAGGAATCTGACCAAAGGCCTGGATGGCTTAATGCACCTCGAAGGCGGTGCCGCAGTACCTGATCCCGCCATTCGCGTCGTCAATGGCGCGCTTGAAGGCAGCAATGTCAATGCTGTCACGGAAATGGTCAATATGATAGCGGCTGGCCGCGAATTTGAGGCTGAGCTTCAAGTCATGCAGACCGTGGACGAGAATGCCCAACGGTTGGCACAACTATTGCAAGAGTAAGGCAGTAATTCAGTAGGCAATGACAAGGAATAGCCATGGAACCAGCACTGTGGGTGAGTAAAACCGGTCTTGATGCGCAATCCGAAAACATCACAAACATCGCCAACAACCTTGCCAACGTCAGTACCACCGGATTCAAAAAAGGACGTGCCGACTTTGAGGATTTGATCTACCAAAACCTCCGTCAGGCTGGCGCCTTATCAACACAGAATACCGAAATCCCAACCGGTATTTATATGGGAACAGGGGTGCGTCTGGTGGCCAACCAGAAAATTTTCACCCAAGGCCCTATCCAAAACACCAATAACCCGCTGGATGTCGCTATTTTAGGGCGTGGATTCTTCCAGGTGCTGATGCCTGATGGCAGCCAGGCCTATACCCGCGACGGCACGTTCATGCTTGATTCGCAGGGACAAATTGTCACCGCGAACGGTTATGTGGTGCAGCCACCCATCTCTGTGCCTGAACAGACGCAAACCATTACTATCGGTTCTGACGGAACGGTCAGCGTGGTTGTTGCGGGAAACAACGTGCCTACGCAGATTGGCACCATGCAGCTGACGGATTTTATCAACCCCGGCGGATTACAACCCATCGGTCAGAACCTGTATCTGGAAACGGTGGCCAGCGGGGCTGCGCAGACGGATAACCCCGGAAACTCAGGACTCGGTTTGTTACAGCAGGGGTCGCTTGAAGCGTCTAACGTGAATGTGGTTGAAGAACTGGTCAACATGATCCAGGCGCAACGGGCCTATGAAATCAATGCGCGAGCCATTGAAACCGTGGACAGCATGATGCAGTTTCTGACTCAGACTCTTTAATTAGGTAGTGATCATGAGGATTAAAGGATTGGTTGTAAGCTTATCGATGGCCAGCCTGCTTTCAGGCTGTGAACTCTTAAACCCTCCGGCGCCTGGTAACTCTCCCGACTTTGCTCCAACCTATCCGGTAACCCCGGATAATAAGCAGGGCAGGGTGGCGCAAGGGGCAATTTATAATGCTGAAACCGCGTTGCCTTTGTTTGAAACCCCAAGAGCGCGTCACGCCGGCGACATTGTGACTGTGCTTTTAGTCGAGAAGACCGATGCGCAGAAAAAAGCGACAACCATGCAGACTAAAAATGATAAAAGCCAGATCGTTAATGGCTCCTTCCTGGGGCGGCCGATCGCGCTTGGCGCAGGCTACAGCCTCGATTTCGATTTAAATGCCAAACGGCAATTCATGGGAGATGCCCGATCCATTCAGAACAACAAACTGGCTGGTAGTATCTCCGTAACCGTGGCGAAAGTGTTAGCCAATGGTTCCATGCTCATTCAGGGTGAAAAATGGGTAACCATCAATCAGGGGCATGAATACGTTCGTGTATCCGGGATGATAAGACCGCAGGACATCAGCCCTGACAACACGGTGCGTTCTGATCGCATCGCCAATGCCCGTATTGCCTATGGCGGTACTGGTCAGGTTAATAATGTCAATGCCCAGGGTTGGTTCTCACGCTTCATCTGGGGCCCCTTCTTCCCGGAATAACAGGGTAGAAGACGGATTAAACAGGAAAGGGTTATGCATAAATGGAATGCGTTATTACGGGGTTTTTGTCTGCTTGTGCTGGTTCATACGGCGGCGGCGGAGCGCATCAAGGACGTGGCTAATTTAGCCGGGGTCCGCACCAACCAGTTGATTGGTTACGGTCTGGTCGTCGGGCTGGATGGGACCGGTGACAAGTCCGGGACACGCTTTACTGAACAAAGCTTCGGCAACATGCTGACACAACTGGGTATTAATATCCCCCCCGGTACCAAGCTTAATTCCAAAAACATTGCTGCTGTCATTGTCACGGCCAACCTGACCTCGTTCATGAAAAAAGGGCAGACGATGGATGTCAATGTCTCATCCATTGGCGATGCACAAAGTCTGCGCGGTGGTACGCTGCTCATGACGCCATTGAAAGGCGCGGATGGCCGGGTCTATGCCATGGCACAGGGCCATCTGGTGGTCGTGGGTCTGAGTGTAACCGGTGAGGATGGAACTAACGTCACGGTCAACGTGCCAAGCGGCGGCCGCATACCCAACGGGGCAACGGTGGAAACTGACATCCCCAATCCCTTCTATTTTTCCAAGACTCTGACCTACAATCTAAATTCACCCGACTTCACGACTGCCCGCCGTATGGCCGATGCCATTAATCAAACCATGGGCCCGGGTACCGCAAGACCCATTGATGCCGCCTCCATCGAAATCACTGCACCCAGACGCATGGGACATCGTGTGGATTACGTGTCCGTCCTGGAAAACATCGAATTTACGCCCGGGGACGCGGAAGCCAAAGTCATCGTCAATCCGCGCACCGGCACCATTGTCATTAATCAACTGGTCCGTGTGAAGCCGGTCGCTGTTTCGCATGGTAACCTGGTGGTGACGGTCAGTGAAAATCCCTTGGTCAGCCAACCCAATCCTTTTGCCGCGGGCAACACGGTGGTGACGCCTGAAAGCCAGATTGATATTTCGCAAAAATCAAGAACTTTCGTTTTTGCCCCTGGCGCGACACTGCAGGAGTTGGTGAAAGCCATCAATGCCGTCGGCGCGGCACCGGGCGACCTCATCGCCATCCTTGAAGCGTTAAGGCAGGCTGGCGCATTAAATGCAACGATTATTATCATCTAGTGTAAAGGTGACGTTATGACAGCAAACGGCGTGGCGATGACTGATTTTAAAGGCTTGCAAACCCTGCAGCTAAAGGCCCGTAATGATTCGGAAAAAGCCTTGCCTGAGGCTGCCAAACAATTTGAAGCCATTTTTTTGCAGGCGATGATTAAAAGCATGCGTGCACAGCATTTTGTCGAAGAGGGCACGGTTTTTCGCACCAAATACGAGCAAACCTTCCAGGAAATGCTGGATGGGCAATACGCTTCAGAAATCACCAAGGGGCCGGGTATCGGTCTTGCGGACATGCTGACTACACAATTGAGTAAAACCATTTCACGTCAGAGCACCCCTGCGGGCGAGGGCGCTCGGGGCTACCCTCTGCACGTTAATCAAGGCTTCCCCTTGCACGTTAATCAGGGTTTCCCTCTTAAGGCGGGCCAACAAGGCTTCGCTTTACAGAGAGCGGCTGCCCCATCGTCAATACCCTTAAAGACCCATACCGGCTACCCCTTGCAGCACCAGGCCGCGATGCAGCAGGCCTATGCGGTTAAACCACCTTTAAAACCGCAAACGCCTGCGGCGCAACAGGGAAAAACAGCGCAATCCATTGACGAGTTTGTTAAATCCATCTGGCCTTATGCGCAACAGGCCGCCAGCATGCTGGGCCTTGATCCCAAGCTGCTGGTTGCTCAGGCTGCCCTGGAAACCGGGTGGGGACAATACGTGACGCGGGATGAAGACGGCAGCAGCAGCAATAATTTTTTCAACATAAAATCAACAGGTAAACAGCAAAATGAAGCCGTCGAGGTAAAGACAACCGAGTATGTTGCCGATATACCAGTAAGGACGAAGGCTTCCTTCAAGAAATATTCGTCAGTTGAGAACAGTTTTGCGGATTATGTCTCGTTAATTAAAGACAACAGCCGTTATGAGCAGGCTTTAGCAAATGCGAATGACCCACATCGTTTTATTAAAGCCCTTCATGACGCAGGTTACGCGACTGATCCCCGGTATGCCGATAAAATTTTATCCATTTACCATGGGGATGAGTTACAACAAGCGCTGGAAAGGATTGGTTATACCATGGAATAAACCGTCCTTTGATGTCCGGCGGCACATTATGGGAGTCGATTATTATGGTGGGAATTTTCAGTATTGCAACCTCCGGTTTAAATGCGTTTCAGCGTGCCCTGGATGTGGTCGGTACTAACATTGCCAATGTCAAAAATCCCAATTATACCCGGCAAACGGTCCTCTTTGGGCAGTTGCCCTCGCAACGTTTTGCAGGCTCATACATTGGCAGCGGCGTGGTCATTACTGACATTCAACGCCACGCGGACCGTTTTGCCAATCAGCAGGTGCGCGATACGCTGGCGTCCAAAACCCAATACGAAGTGTTTTATGAGCAGGCAGCGCAAATTGATAAACTGCTGTCTCAGGATGGCACCAACATTACTGCTAATCTGCAGAATTTTTTCAATGCCCTTTCGCAGCTTAACGATGCGCCGGACAGCAATGCGGCCCGTGATGTGGCGCTCAAACAAAGCCAGACTCTGGTTGAGCAGTTCAAAACCATGCAGCAACGCATTGATGAATACCAGCGAAACAACAGCACCCAATTGCGGGAAGCGGTTGAACAGATTAATGTGTATGCTAAAACCATTGCCGACATCAATCAGAAATTGACGGTGAACCAGAATGCCCCGGATTTACTGGATCAACGGGATGCGGTGCTTAAAGAACTGTCCAAATTTACTGACGTCAGCATTGTTGAGCGGGTTGACGGCGCCATTGATGTGTCCATTGGTACCGGTGAAATGCTGGTGATTGGCACGGATGCGCGAAGGCTTCTGGTGAATTCAAGCGGCTCCAACCAATTGAATGCCCAGATTCTTCTCGATAATGGCGCTGGGGTCGTTGACATTACCCGTAACATGCAGGCCGGCATGATCGCGGGGCTGCTGGGCTTTGAAGACGACATCATGGTGCAGGCCAGCCAGGTTCTTGGGCAAATGGCCATGGGTCTGGCGTCAGCCTTTAACACCCAGCATCGCCTGGGGATGGATTTAAACAATCAAATGGGACAAAACTTTTTTAACGATTTTAATACCCTGTCCGCTCAACTGGCCCGTTCCGTGGCGAATACCACCAATACCGGCACCGGTGTGCTGTCGGTTGAAATCAGCGACATCAGCCAGGTTAAAATCAGCGATTACCAGTTATACGTTACCGATACCGGGACGAATGAAGTCCGCGTTATCCGCCGCTCTGATGGCCAGTCCACCACCTTGAACTGGACCAGCTCGCCGCCAGCTCCTCCGGCGGGCTCAGTGACCATAGACGGGATGACGATTACGGTGGATAACATCGCCAATCTCGCCAACAATGACTCGTATACCCTGACCCCAACCCGTGGTGCTGCCCGGGATTTAACGCTGAATCTCACTGATGCGAGGCAGCTGGCTTTTGCCTCTCCGGTACGGACTCAATCGGCGCTAACGAATACAGGCAGCGGCGGTATCCGCCTTGGCAATGTATTAAACACCACGGATGTGAACAAGGATTTTCGCATCGAATTCATTTCTCCTACGCAATACAACGTGATCAATGTCACCGATTCTGTCACCTCCGGCCCGTTTACCTTCACGCCCGGCACGGACAATACCGTGATGATTCCCAATGCCTTGACGCCTTCGTATTCTGTGGTGTTATCCGGCGTGCCCGCGGCAGGGGATCAATTCACTGCTTCCTACAACACCGGCGGCATCGCCGATAACGGCAATGGACTGAAGCTGACAGCGATTCAACAGGACCAATTGTTTGAAGGGGGGACGCAGAATCTGTTTGATCGTTACTCCAGTTTAATCGGTTCAGTCGGGGGAAGAACCAATCAGGCTAAACTAAATAGCGAATCGGCCGATATGCTCTATAACCAGGCTGTGGATCTGCGCGATAGCAAAAGCGGTGTTAATTTGGATGAGGAAGCCGCAAACCTGCTGCAATTGCAACAGGCTTACCAGGCGGCAGGCCAGTTGCTCTCCGTAGCCAAACAGATGATGGATGTCCTTTTTGCAGTGATGAGGTGATTTCATGCGAATTTCATCAAACCAGATGTTTACGCGCGGCTTAAACAACATGCTGAAGCAGCAGGCGGATGCCTTGCGCATTCAGCAGCAATTGTCTTCGGGTAAACGGGTGCTGTCGCCTTCCGATGATCCCATTGCCGCCGCTAAAATCGATTTGATGAATCAACGCATTTTTTTTGGCGAACGCCTTGAACAAAACCGCCAGAATGCCGATGGGGCGCTTAAACAGGAAGAAAGCGTCATAGGCAACATGGCCGGTGTGGTTCAGAAGTTAAGGGAATTGCAGGTGCAGGCTGGGAATGGATCGCTGACCGATTCTGCCAGAAAAGCATTGGCGGATGAAGCCCAGAATTTACTGGATCAACTGCAGGGTTTAGCCAACACTCAGGACAGCAACGGTTACTACATGTTCAGTGGCAGCCGGTCGGAAGCGCAAACCATTTCCCGGGATATGAATGGTCAATACGTCTATAACGGGGATCAAACCCAACGTTTTCAAGCCATCAGCAGCGGGCTGCAGGTGGCTTTGAATGACACCGGTGATGATTTGTTCATGCGGGTTCCAAGCGGTAATGGCCGATTCACCGTCTCGGAAACCGCAACGCCCAATACCGGCACCGCGGTGGCCAGCTCAGGCAGTGTGGTGAACAATGCAGCCTATGTTGCGGATGATTACACTATCCAGTTTGCATTAAACACCCAAAATCAGCTGGTGGTCATGGTGAGTGGTGCGGCAAGCGGAAACGTGGTCCCCGCAACCGGTTTACCGGATGACGCGCCTTTGTACGCCGACGGCATGGCGGTGAGTTTTAACGGCATTGAAATTAACCTGACAGGAACGCCAGAAGCCGGGGATGCCTTTGCTGTAGCCCCCGCTGCCAATGAATCCATTTTTTCGACAGGGGCGCGCATGATTGCGAACTTAAGGCAACCCTTTGCAGCCGCCAGCGATAAAGCACGTGTATTCACCGAAAACAACCAGATCCTTGAACAACTAGACAGTGGATTGGGTAATCTGCTGGATTTTCAGGCGCAGGTGGGCGCTCGCTTGAATCAATTGGATGTGGCAGAAAAAGTGAACACCGATCTTATCGACATCAGCAAGGAAACCAAATCCAGGCTTGAAGATGCGGATTTGGAATCGCTGGCTGTGGAGTATCAATTGCAGATTACCTACCTTCAGATCGCACAAAAATCCTTTGCCAGCCTTCAAGGCTTGTCTGCCTTTAATTTCATATAATGAATCTCTACACACTCATGCGATTTGAACCTGCTGAAGGGTAAATCGCGTCTTTTCCCGCGTCGTTTGGATTGGTATCGGGTGGAAGGGTAGTGAGTTCAACCGTTTGGGTTGATTGGGTGACCAGGGTTGTGTCCGGGATGGGCTGGGGCGATTGGGATATCAGGGATGGCGTTTGTTGGGGTTGAGGTTCTGGCGGGGTTTGCAAAATTCCCATCATGTGATGGGAGTAACTGCACGTGGCGGATTGATTGGGTCTTTCTCCCAGCTGGGTTTGATAGTAATCCAGGGACTCATCCAGTACGCTTTCTTCTTTTAAAACCTGCCGTTCTTTATCGGCCCTGGCGTCCTGTTTTTCTGCAAATTTTTCAGCAACCCATTTGATGAGACCAATGGTGGCCATGGCAATGGCCAAACCACCGACGATGGGTAAAAGCACCGGTGGCGCTGCGACCACACTAACCGCCATCAGCAAGGCGATGGTGGATAAAGCCACCCCAGCGCCAGCCAAGGCGAAGGTGGTGTAGGTTTGGGCCAATTTCTCGTTCGCTAATAAATCATTGCGTTTTAATTGATGGATGGGCTTGGTGATGCCGGTAATTTCTGTATCCAGCTTGACAATCTCTTCCTTGAGCGCATCAATGGCCGCGATGCAGGTTTTTCTTTCATCAGGCGTCATCGAATCAGCGACTTTTTCGAGATTCTCAACAAGCACGGTCAGAGCAAGCATTTTCTCCTGGCGCTGGTCATAGCATTTTTTAAGCTTGCCCGCCTGGCTTTCTTCATCACCCTCAAGCGTCAAGCCTCTTTGCGTCAGGAGATCATGAATGAAGGTCGACTCTGTCTGATGGTTATTTTTTTCCTCCTCGTTTAAATCAGGATCACGCAGTACCTGTTGTAATTCCAGATAACGCACTCTCAGGGGATCCAGGTATTTTTCATCCGCCAGAGCAGTGGTGTTTCTGGCCTCCAGTAATTGATTAAATTCTTTTTTCTGTTTATATTCTGCGCGGGTCGTCAGTTTGGCCGCGATACTGCCGGCTAAACTTATCCCTTCAAGCACGGTCGTAAAGGCGCTGACTGCAACGCCAATCGCTGCAGAAACTGCGGCTGTTAATACAAAGGCAGCAATGCTTAACGCCGTAACCACCGCCAGAACCCCCATGGCAAACAATTTTTCACCCACGGTTTTGTCTTTAGCAAAAAGGGTGGTGATGGCTGTAGGAATAACGGATACCATTTGTAGGATAAAGCCGATGATCGGCAGCTGTTTGCTTTGAGAGAAGATTGAAGCAAAAAAGCCTTGAATCTGGCTGAACAGGCCTAGGGCATTGTTCGCATAGTTACCGCGCTTGTTGATTTCGTCCACCAGACTGGTTTCCCGTTCGGCCTGGCGGATGCGGGATTTTAATGCGTTCATCCTTTCGGATAAGAGGATGGTTTTACGGCCCATTGCGTTCTACCAAAGCACATAATAGTTAATTTTAATACATAATGGGCAAATTGGTTTTAAAGGTCTTGTTTTAAACGTTATCAGCAGATTGGCCGAGTATGTCAAGCAAGGTTGTTTTGAGGCCCCAAAGGGGGCCGACTACAAACCTTGCGCTCTGGCTATAAAACCATTCACTGACAGCTTTTCGTTGCACAGTGCAGTACTTTAATGTGCTTGCCTGTTGGTGTGTAGTAGCTGGCAACGGGGTTATTCTCTGCATCCAGGGCTAATGCGCTGTCTAAACCCTGGGTGGTGGGGTCAACCGCCGTGATGACATTGCCGGAGGTGCAGTTGGCGTCACCGCAATAGAGTATTGACATCGTGGTGCTGGTACCAAAACTGACAATCGGACGTCCCGTTGCGTTGTCAATGCGAATGGAGGGCTGTAACCCGACATTGGCGCCAGTTGCCGGGGAAGCGATGCTGTTTCCTGCATTACAGGCTGGGTTACCGCAATGGAGGACTTTGAGTGCGGCATTGGCCGTATCCCAGTAGGCAATGACTGGATTGCCGCTCGCGTCCAATGTCACCGAGGTCGCACGGTGATCGCCTGCCTGCGCACCGGGGTCAAGAATGGCCAAGGTGTTATTGGGGCCAGAACAATTGGCGTCACCGCAGTGCAACAGTTTCAATTGATTTTTATCCGCGCGAAAAAAACTCACCACAGGATAGCCCGAACCATCCAGCACCAGAGAAACCCCCCGCACATCGGCATTGGCGGGGAAAACCGGGAAATCGGGCGAGGCAATGCTGGTGTTCGCGGAGCAGTTTGCATCCCCACAGTGAACGACTCTCAATCCCTGATCGGGCTGACCAGCCGAGGCAATGACAGGATTACCAGCGGAGTCAAGAGCCATGGACGAGGCGCGTTTCGATAAACTATCCGGAGTGACGGCAGAGTTAACCCCGCTGCAATTGGCATTGGTGCAATGGATGATCTTCATGACCTGGGCGGTGAAGTCATAAAAACTAATGACCGGATAACCATTGGCATCGAGAGCCAGCGAAGTATCCCAACCGGTATTTCCGGTGGTGTAGGCGCTGGTGATGGAATTGCCCTGGCTGCAGGAGGTGTCGCCGCAATGCAGTAATTTCAGATCGCCATTGGTGTTATCCCAATAACTCACCACCGGTTTGCCATTGGCATCCAATTGGATGGCGCCGTAGCGGCCGACATCGGTTGCGGTATCGCCCACATAAACCGAATTCGGACCGCACTGGGGGCTGCCGCAGCGTAACACGTTGAGGTTGCCATTGCTGCCATCGTAATAACTGACAATGGGATTGCTGCTGGCATCGAGACGCAACGAGGTATACAAGCCTACATTGCCGCTACTGTCCGGCACATTGATGATGTTGTTGTTCGTACAGTTGGCATCACCGCAACGCACGACATTCAGGCTCTGGTTGGTTAAATCATAATAGCTGATGGTCGGTATATTATTGGCATCAAGCGACAGGGATGAATAATAGCCCGCCACCCCATTAGCCTGCAGGGAGGTCAGTGAATTACCCGATGTGCAAAGGGTGTTTCCGCAGTGCAGCACTTTTAATTTCCCATTGCTTGCATCCAGATAACTAACCACGGGTTTTTGATTGCTATCCAGTTTTAGCGAAGGATAGCGGCCGACATCAGCCACCGAATCGACTGTGACTGTGGTGTTGCCGGCATTACAGGCGCTGTTACCGCAGGTGATTATTTTCAAAGACGAGTTGGTGAAATCAAAATAAGCCACCACCGGATGGCCGGCGTTATTCAATTGAATGGAACTTTGTACGCCATTGCTGCCGGTCAGGTCGGGTGTGGCGACGGTATTGCCCGCAGTACAGGCGGCATTGCCGCAATGGAGAATTTTCAATTTACCATTACTCGCATCGTAATAACTCACCACCGGGAAATCATTGCCGTCTAAGGTTACCGACGTGTATAAACCCACCGATCCGGCATTATCCGGCGTGGCTATTGTATTCCCGGCTGAACAGGAACTGTTGCCGCAATGTAAAATTTTTAAAGCAGAGTTGGCTTCATCGTAATAACTGACCACCGGTTTGCCGGTGCTGTCCAAGGCAATGGCCGTGTATTTCCCAATGTTGGCCGCTGCATCAGGCGTTACAATGGAATTAAACCGGCTGCAGGTTCGTGTAAAACAGTGTGCAACCTTTAATTTTTGTTCGGTGGCATCGTAGTAACTGATTATCGGATACCCCTGCGCATCGAGAACAATGGAAGTGTATTGCCCGGTTGTGCCGTCCACATCCACGGCTGCGATGTGATTGCCAATGGCAAACGAGCAGGGTACCAGCCCCAGGGCAAACAATAAACTGAACACAACAAAGCGCGACGCAATGGGCATTCTTTGCATAAAAACCTTCCTGGTCAATGAAATGGCTGAGCGGATTCAAACAATCACTATACCTAAAAGACAAGGAGTACGTCCAGCCACTGGTTGGAACAAGTCCGAAGCTGCACAACCATGCAGGTTTATCTTTCAATTCATTGGCATGACTGCATTCGTTCCTTGACTTCATCCGGTAGTAATCTTTCCACTTCACGTTTGAAGCGGAGGTTGTTGCTGACCAAAAAACAGGAGGTTAAACCGGCCAGTGAGGGGACAGGCACTCCAATAAAACCTAGCCGCCGGTATACCCTGGCATCGTCTGGGTTTGACGATGGATTTAACGCCCTGTCCTTGTCGTTATCCACCAGGATGATTTGCTCTGCTCTCGGAAAACGCCGTTGGATGGCCTGACGTTGTTCACGGTCCATTTGAGTTACTTCCTGAAGCGATAATTTTATTGACGTGATATTAGCCGGCAATGCATTAAAAATGACATTCAACTCGTCTGCTGTTCGCTCATGAAAATGACAGTCATTTAAGCCAAGATGAATTAGGCGAGAATGGGTGAGGGCCGCGAACAGAATCGCCAATTCCTCAGCAGTTTTACAATCAAGCCGGTTGTCGCCTGCATCAAGATGGGTCACCTCTGTGGCTTTCAGTGAGGAAAACAGCGCAGTCAATTCAGTCAGGTCCAGTTCCCCAAGGCCATTACCACTGACATTGAGATGGCTGATGGAGGAGCCTTGCAGTGCATCAAACAGGGTCTCACACGGCATATCGGCCATGAGATAAAAGTCATTATCGCTTAAGTCGAGGTGGGTAACAGGGGAGTCTTTGAAGGCATGCAGCAGGGCTTTGAATTCAGCGCCGGTTCCTAGACACAGATCATTACTACGTAAACCAAGGTGAGTGATTAACGAGTGTTGGAATGCGCTGAACAGGATCGCCAATAGGGCGCCGTCCTGTTTACCCAACTCATTGTGGGCCAAATCAAGAACAGCCATGGACTTACCGCGCCAGGCCTGAAATAACTCGATTAATTCATGGGCTGGCCATTGCCCCAAACAATTATAACTTAAATCAAGTTGAATGAGGCCTGACTCGCTTAAAACGGCGATCAAGGCAGCTAACTCAGCTCCTGTTTTTTGGTTAAAGTCATTACTTCCTAAATGAAGGCGAGTAATGGAAGAACCGTTAAGTACCTTAAACAGAGCGATCAGTTCAGGGCCGGTTCTTAGTCCAAAGTGATTGGCGCTTAAATCGAGATGGCTTATTCCGGAGTCCTTTAGCAGGTTGAACAGAGCCACCCATTCCACCCCAGTAGGCCCGGCGTTTTGCCCGAGAGCATTGAGGTGCAGATTAAGGGAATGGATACCAAAATCCTTGAACGTGCTGAATAGAAGCGCTAATTCATTGAATTTGCCCTCACCCAGCCGGTTATTCGGCAGATGGAGCTCAGAAATCCACGAACCTTTGAGCTGGTGCAATTTGGCAATGATTGCCTCAAAGGAACGATTGTATAGTTCAACACGCATGGCTTCCCTTATTTCGCCACAACAATAACGGACAGGCTGGATAGTTCAAATTTTAAGCATATTGCCACAGCGTGACTGAATGGTCAAATGGGATGCTACATTAGCCAGTGTTATTCGATTAAATTGAAACCCGATGCCCGTTGTGTGTGCGAAATCGGTAGCCATTTACGGTTGCCCATGGCAAAAGAGGTCGCGGTAAAGCCTAACGTGAAAAGAAACCTTAAAGAAAGTATAACGAAGTGTAAAATCGCCTGACTTGTACGTAGAAAAATCTTCCCTGTCAGCGGGAATTCTGAAATAGCGTATTGAAACGAGCGAGATATAACATCAATGAATCAATAATCAAGTCTTTGATTTAAATGCGATTTATGATTTTAAACACCAGTCGGCATCCCTCTTTGCTGCTCTAAAAACCCCCTCAATACGATTTGCTAACCCTCTTTGTACCAACTAGCGATTTAATCGTTGGTTAATATTTGTTCTTTATAATTCCGTCCGAAATATATTTATTCAAAAAACCAATTAATTGGTCATTATGTAAAGAGATGTAACATGCTGGAAAAATTTGAAAAGAAGGACAATAAAAAAACAGGAATGAACCAAACCTACTCAGGCTATATCAAATTAGACAAAATTATTATCCTGTCGAAAAACTGGGTTAAAAATAAACAGGCTTTCCTTGAGGCTCCTTGCGAAGCCAGTTTTCACTCTATTTATTCAATAGCAAAAGTCATTGATGACGAGCATCCACTGCCGTTTATGATGCCTGGAGTCTATTTTGAAAAAGACTATTCTTCCAAGTCTTATGAAACCTGGGAAGAGCTCTATCTTAAGGATGATGTGTTTGTTTCACTGGATAATTTAAAGGATAAAAAGTACATCGCTTATTCATTGGAAACGGTTTTTTTGGCCAATAAATACAAGGGCTTTCTACGCACGACACTGCATTTCGATGATGTAGAGGCTACGGCGATGAGCGAACGCGATCAAGAGCGCTTTCTTTCTCAATTAAAAAAACGATACCCTGAGTATTACCAGGAATATGTCAATGTACAGCCCAACAAAACAGAGGTTTCCCTGGACAGTATAAGTAAAGAGAAGCTAAAAGTCATTTTGGACGCAGTGGAAGTGATGTTGGTACTGAGCTGCCATAAGGGTGGGTTAACATCCAACTTTTTACCAGGTGGCCTGACCGATGCGTTAACTTCCTATGGCTATCAATTTTTGATCCAGGTGTTATCTGAGACGTTAAGTCCCGATGAAAAGAAAGGATTAGAGTATTTATGGGTAAAAAACATTCAAAATAAGGCTGAACGAACGGTGGCTGATTTAATCAATTCAGCATTGACAGGCTCATGTACCACAACCCTCGGTTTGTATTGGTTAGGGTTGCTGAAGACACTTCGACCTCAATTATCCCTTACCATTCATGAGAAATTGGTTGATAAAATCTACAATGATATTGTTCAAGATAAAACCACTGGGTGGTCCAGTCTAGGAAAGGCACATCTCACTCTTTTCCTTAAAAAAAATGCTCAATACATAATCATGGACATGCTAAATCCATTGGACAAGGAGTCTCAACCAAAAGAGAGACCGAATTTTGTGATGTAATCCCGAATTGCGAAATGGTGTAACAAATTGGCAACAAGCTGTTGCCAATTTCGTTGATTAGTATAAGGATGGCAAACTGATTTCAATGGCGTCCCGGAGAGGATTTGAACCTCCGACCTGCCCCTTAGGAGGGGGCTGCGCTATCCAGCTGTGCCACCGGGACTTGAAACAAGCAAGTCTACCTTATTCAGGGTACAAATAACAACACTGCATGGTTTCACTCTACATGGATTGGTAATTCGGGCCGCCGCCGCCTTCAGGCGCTTGCCAGACAATGTTCTGACGCGGGTCCTTGATGTCGCAGGTTTTGCAGTGGATGCAATTCTGCGCGTTAATCTGCAGTCGCGGACCAACCTCCTCCTCAACGATTTCATACACGGCTGCGGGGCAGTAGCGACTCTCGGGAGAGGCGTATTCCTGATAATTCACGGCAATGGCCAGGGCCGGATCCCGTAAGGTCAGGTGACAGGGCTGATTTTCTTCATGGTAAGTATTGGTCAGGTAAACCGAACTTAAGCGATCGAAGGTTAAAATGCCATCAGGCTTGGGGTAAACGATTTTTTTGGCTTTGGCAGCCGGCAGCAGGGTGGCATAATCAGCATGGTGTTTGAATGTCCAGGGCGATTTGCCATGGGTAATGTAAGTTTCAAAGGCCGCATTCGCCAGGCCAAAAAACAGGCCAAACCGGAATCCCGGCCGAATGTTTCTCACCGCATACAATTCCTCAGCCACCCAGGACTGGTTGAGCTTCTCAGGATAAGCCCTAAGCTCTGTTTGTTTATCCTCTGCGGCATTGCCTGCCATCAAGAGTTCAAAACAGGCTTCGGCAGCCAGCATGCCCGATTTCATGGCAGTGTGTGTGCCCTTGATTTTGGGTACATTTAAAAAACCCGCCGCATCGCCGATGAGTGCTCCTCCAGGGAAAGTTAATTTCGGAATGGCTTGCCAGCCTCCTTCATTTAATGCCCGCGCGCCGTAACTGATGCGCTCACCGTCCTGAAGTGTTTTACGCACAAAGGGATGGGTTTTGAAGCGTTGAAATTCTGCAAAAGGATTAAGCCAGGGATTCTGGTAATCCAGGCCGATGACATAACCAAGGGCCACGCGGTTATCGGAGAGGTGGTAAATGAATGAACCCCCATAGGTGGCGTTGTCTAAAGGCCAGCCGAAAGTATGGATGACCTTGCCGGGACGATGATTTTCCGGTTTGACCTGCCATATTTCCTTAATGCCTATGCCGTAAGTCTGGGGTTGACACTGGTCGCGCAGTTGAAAGCGGTGCATGAGGTTCTGACTCAATTGCCCGCGGCAGCCTTCGGCAAAGAGGGTTTGCCTGGCATGAAGATGCATGCCGGGTTGATAGTTGCTGGTTTGGTTGCCTTTTTTGTCAATTCCGACATCGCCGGTTGCTACGCCAATGACTTCGCCGTGGGTGTTGTAGAGAATTTCAGACGCAGGAAAACCCGGGTAAATTTCACAGCCCAGATTTTCAGCCTGAACCGCCAGAAATTGGCAAAGTTCGCCGAGACTGATGATGTAATTGCCCTCGTTTTTCATTGGTTTTGGTGTTGGCATGCGAAAAGCGCGTTTGCTGGTCAGCCAATAAAAGGCATCTTCGGTCACGGCCGTATTCAAGGGGGCTTCCTGCCAGGTGTCCGGCAGCAATTCTTTAAGGCTTCGCGGTTCAAGGACTGCGCCTGAAAGGATGTGAGCGCCCACCTGAGCGCCTTTTTCAAGGACACAGACAGAGATGTCTTTGTTTTGAGCGGCGGCTAATTGCTTGAGTTTAATCGCGGCTGATAATCCAGAAGGACCCGCACCAACAATGACCACATCGTATTCCATCGTTTCGTGTTCCACACCAAATTCCTTCTTTAGCAAAGTCGTAAAAGATTACCTTAATGCCATTGAATAGCAAGGGTTTTGTCATGGAAGTCCCGGTCGGAACCGTGTTAAATTCAGGAACCAGTTGTTATATGATGGTGAGCGCAAGCGCAGGTTGACTTGAACCGTTTCTATTCACCTTGCCGCTTTGCAGATTGCCAGGCTCAGCGATTAATAACAGGAGTGAAAGCATGCAGGATGGAGAACATTACGCAGGCGGTTTGCGCATACATTTTTATGAAGGTGCTGAACTGGAGCCTCTCGATGGGCTTGAAGGATGGCCTGCCTCATTGGCTATTGCCCGCAACGCCTTGCGCATCCTCACCATGGGATGGCAGGATGAGGTCAAGTCCCTGCTCACTCACAAGGTCCTCAAAGCCGTCTTCTGGTCTCGCGATCAGGAATTGATGCGTGCCATGCGCGTGGCCTTCCAGCAAGGGTTTGACCATGTATTTCACCAGTTGCAGGGCAAGCAGCTTGACCCTCTGCAGCAGCGCCAGGCCGAACTGTACATCAGCCAGTGCTTAAGCCTGCTGCCTTTTAGCGACATTACGCCTTATGAATGCTTTACTATTCCTCAATGCATCAATAAGCGATGGCAAATGGTGCACTACAAGGTGGTTCCCATTGAACTGACCCCCGTCTCTGGATTTAAAAAACTGTTCTTAAGTGAAGAAGACCGCGTATTCGCTTACGGCCTTGAACCCATCAATCACCCGGATGCTTCACCGCACCTTGTGTTCATGGGAACAACCTATCCTGCCGGCCAGGGATTTGTATCGCAGGTGAATACCGACCTCGAAGGGTTTGAAACCGCCGGAAAAAAACTTTACCGCAACGGCCGCGATAACATGGTGCGCTGGCTTAATCGGCAGGGTAGAAAACCCTGTGTCTGCGGTACAAGTCTAGGTGGTGCCTTGTCCCTGTTATTGGCCATTGATCAGGGTGATAAACTCTGCCGCGTTGATGCGTTTAATCCGCCGGGACTGTACAAATCCTGGCTTAAAAAAAGCCGGTATGATCGCTGGGAAGACATTCGTAAAACCAATAAAAACCTGAAAGTCCGTGTGTACAAACAGGGGGATGATCCCATCTCCAAATTCGGCGAATGGAAAGAAGACTGGGACATTGTGCACGTGATTCCCTCCGAAGTGCGCAAAAAGCAATTGAATCCCCTGACGGATCACGCCATGATTTATTCCGGCTATGAAGACACCCAATTCGTTGGAGTCGATACCAGGGCGGACAATGAAGAACGTAAAAAGCGCAATTTCTGGCTCTATGGATTGCTGCGCGGTGTGTTTTATTATTCAGTACTCGTGCCTTTTCGCTACGGTGCCTTGCCTGCATTGCGCTACCTTTGGGCCCATAAGCGGCAGGTCAGTCTGATCCTTGGTTTTTTAACCCTGTTTCTTTTGTTTCCTGCGCTAATCCCGGTCTTGGCCATTCCTGGGGCCGCTCTCCTGGGATTGCTGGTCAGCGCGTTTTGCTCAGCCCTCATCTGGGGCTATTTTTCTGACCTGATGCTTACCCTGCTCTACGATGATTTTACCTTCCGCAAACGGGGAGAGTTTGACTCGTTTCTAAACTGGGTTTCCGAGCGTCCAGTCTGGGTGAAGGCTTTGTTGGGTACCGGGATAGTGTTGATTGCGGCCACAATGCTTGTTGTTCCCTTCATCCCGGTGTGTGCACCTCTGGTGACGCCGGCCTTTTTTTTAGCGCTGGCGGCAGTGCCTTTCCTGGCCTTTTTAACCTATTGCGTCATTAAGAGCATCCAGACGCTGGCGGGCTTAAATAAGCCGACTATCGCTGATTGCCATGATCCCCTATTGCCGAGAAATCCTGAAAAAGACATCTACCGCAAGGAAATGAGCGCCAGAATGAGTATTCAGGATCTGGGCGATTACCATTTTGCCACTCGCCGTCTGCTGAACGATAAACCGTACCTGCCTTTATCGGGTGATGAATACCGTGAGCGTTACGCGGGGTTGTCCAAACGGGAAGTGCTTGAGAAAAGCCAGAATGCAGAGGAAGCCACACAACTCATTCAAGTGAAGGCCAGCGAGGCTAAAATTCATGAAATGCAGCAAATAGTCTCCATCGCCCGTCGGTTTGGATTTCAAAAATCGCCGGCCTGTGTTCAAGAATTGAAAGCCGTTCATGATGATTACCAACAAGGCAACGTGAGGCCCCGGGACGCAGTCGATGACGATTTAAATGAGGAGAACAGGATGTGCAATTGGGTTTAGCGCGTTCAAACGGCTTCCAGAATGGCCGCTACGCCCATGCCGCCTGCGGTGCAGATGGAAATCAACCCGCGCCCGGAGCCTTTTTGATGCAGTAATTTAGCCAGGGTGCCGACAATGCGTGTCCCCGTGGCCGCAAACGGATGCCCCAGCGCAAGACTTCCGCCTTTGATGTTCATTTTGCTTTGATCAATGGGACCTAAGGCCTGTTTTGCTCTCAGCACATTGCGGCAATACTCCTCGGATTCCCAGGCTTTGAGTGTACACAGCACTTGACCGGCGAAGGCTTCATGAATTTCATAAAAATCAAAATCCTGCAGTTTAAGCCCGTTGCGGTACAATAATTCATACACGGCACGGGTAGGCGCCATGAGCAACCCTTCGCCATGAACAAAATCCACCGCAGCCACCTGCGCGTCGACGAAACGGGCCAACAGGGGATGGCGGTGTTGTTTGGCAATGTCTTCGCTGACTAAATACACGGCCGACGAGCCGTCGGTCAGTGGCGTGCTGTTGCCGGCGGTTAAGGTTCCCGTCGCTGTTTTATCAAAAGCGGGTTTGAGTTTTTCAAGTTTTTCAAGCGTAGTGTCTGGACGAAGGGTGCCGTCGCGGCGTAAGCCCTTGAAGTCAAAAACCAGATCATCATAAAACCCCTCGTCATAGGCTCGGGCGGCTTTTTGGTGACTGGCCCAGGCGAGTTGATCCTGATCTTTACGGCTTATCTGCCATTGCTTGACCATTTTTTCGGTGTGCTCACCCATGGACAAGCCTGTGCGGGGTTCCTTGACCGAGGGGTATTGCGGTTTAAAATGGCTGGGTTTAAATGACAGCACCGCCTTTATTTTTTGCATGGGGGTTTTGGCTTCATTGAGTTTCAGCAGAATGCGGGTAAAGGATTGACGAAACATCACCGGCAGGTCACTGTTGGAATCAACGCCGCCGGCAATGCCGTCGTCCATTTGATAATTGGCAATTTTCAAGGCAATTTGCAGGGTGGTTTCCAGACTGGTACCACAGGCTCTCTGCAGGGTATAAGCGGGTGTATCGGGATTGAGCGTGGTGCCCAGCACGGCTTCTCGGGCCAGATTCCAGTTCATGGAACTGTTAATGACAGCCCCAAGACCTACGTCGCCGACGGTTCGGCCGCTTAACTGCAAGGTATCGACCAGCCGTTGCAGGGAGGCAATCATTAAATCCTGAGTTTGCACGTCCCGGTAATCCGTCATCGATTTGACAAAGGGAATGCGGGCACTCCCTGCAATGTACACTGCGCGCGTTTTCATGGTTGGTATCCGCTGTCAAGGGCTCTATTAATAGTCTAGTAATTCTCTGTCAGTTTGCCGGTTAAAAACCCGTTAATACAATTTTGCCGCGTGAACGGCCGCTTTCAATCAGTTCATGGGCGCGCTTTAAGTTAGCCGCATTAATGGGTCCAAAGGTTTCATTGAGTGTGGTATGAAGATTGCCTTTTTCAACCAGCTCGCTGATTTGATTGAGAATGGCATGCTGCTGGATGCGATCCGCTGTTTTGTACATCGAGCGGGTGAACATCATTTCCCAATGAATAGACAGGCTTTTTAACTTAAACAGCTTGATGTCGAGATTGACCGGATCGTCAATCAAGGCAAATTTCGCCTGGGGTTTCAAACAACGGATCAATTCTTCCGCATGCGAATCACTGTGCGTTAAGCTCGCGACATAATCCACCTGATTGATGTCAAAATGAACGAGTTGATCCAGCATGGGGTGGGTGTGATCAATAACAAAATGCCCGCCTTGCTTGAGTATCCAGTCAATGCTTTCCTGTCTCGAGGCCGTCCCTACGATAGTCAACGACGTCAGTTGACGTGCCAATTGCACCAGGATGGATCCCACGCCGCCTGCAGCTCCGGTAATTAAAATCGACGCTTTTTCGTTTTTATCAATGGCCAGGCGATCAAACAGCAATTCCCAGGCAGTGAGACTGGTCAGGGGCATGGCCGCAGCCTGGGTGAACGACAGATTTTTGGGTTTTTTGCCCACCAGGTTTTCATCAATCAGATGGTATTCACTGTTGCAACCTGCCCGCATCAGATCACCCGCATACCAGACTTCGTCACCGGGTTTAAATAACGACACCTTGGCGCCCACCTTCTTCACCACCCCGGCGGCATCCCAGCCGAGAATGCGGTAATCGCCTTCTTCCGGGTTGGCTTTAACGCGGACTTTGCAGTCAACGGGATTCACTGCCACCGCTCTTACTTCAACTAAAAGATCAGAATCGCCGGGGGTGGGGATTGGTAATTCAATGTCGGTTAGTACATTGGCTGGCCCGGTTTTTTGATATCCTACGGCTTTCATAATGCTCCTTGCGGCAGATGAATGATCATTAGTATAGTGCCTGGGAGCGGGGAATTGTCCAAGGATAAATTCATTTATGGCTGTGAATTTAAGGCGTATACTTAAAAACACCGCTAACCACGCGAGAAATCATGAAAAAACTAATCCAGGGAATCCTGTTAATGCTGGGTTTTGCTGCTCACGCCGCCAACAACCCCGTAATGACCTTGAATGTTGCCGCCCAAGAGGAGCAATTTAAAGTCACGCTACAGGCTAATCCTACCACCGGGTATCAGTGGACCGTGCAAAACTACGATCAAACCCTGTTTAAGCTGATGAGCAGTCAGTACGTAGCGCCTCAAACAAAATTGATCGGGGCCGGGGGACAAATGGTTTTCACCTTCGCGATTAATGCGGGAGCTGCCTTGCCGGAAAGCAGCGTCATGACGTTTCGTTATGCCCGTCCCTGGGAGCCTAAGGGAGGAACGACACAAAAAGTCATGATTCAGTTTAAGCCTTAGCTGTGCTCAGTTGGAGAGAGACGACGTGGCCATGGCTTTGTCTGATTCGACTTCAATGTCTTCAAGCAACGTTTGAAACTGGCTCTTGCGGGTAAACAGGTTGTTAAATGTTTTATCTTTTACGGCCAGTTCGTTGTTTGTTTTAAGCGCCGCCAGGTTGACAGGATGCTGCGACAGGGCCTCCACAAGCATGCGAATCGTGTTCAGAACTTCCTGATAGCGCGCTGCCCGATCCTCAATGAAACTAAACTGATACAGGACACGACTCACGCTGTTTTCATGTAGAAGGGCCTGCCAGAGGTCATTGGCATAGGCTTCGAGCTTGATTAACTGTTTGCTGAGATGAAGCCGTAATGGATCATTCGGCTTATTGATATCCAGGATAATTTTATCAGCCAATTGCCTGAAAAAACGCTGGCATTCCGTGGCGTTCGGGCGGCTTTCTTCGTCTGGATGGCACATGCGGCCTAAGAATTCGGCCAGCAGTAATTCGTCATAGCTTAAATAAGGCTTGTTAGATAAGCTGTGGGATTCGCCGCTGTCATCGGTCATCATGAATTGCTGAGCCATGATTTTGCCCAATGAAAAAATATCACTGGCCCTGGAAAACAGATAACCATTGTCGGTTTCTGTTTCAGGCGCCATGTAATCCCTGTCGGACGAGTAGCTGACCCGGATGTGGGTATGGTCTTGGGGGAGTTTTTTGGCACGGTTAAAATCAATAATATTGACATGGCCTTCGTTGGCATCCCAGAGAATATTATCAGGCTTTAAATCGGTATGAAGAATGCCGTGATTGTGCAGTTCAGCCAATTGTTCAGCGATTCTGGCACCAAGACACAAGGTCGCTAAGGAGCCAAAACTGAATCGGTGCCTGTGCTTTTTGTGCCACATGTCATGACCTGGATAAAGCGGCATGACCAGGACTGCTTCCTCGACCTGGGCTTCATAAATTAAGGTGCCGATGTCTTCGTCCTGATACGTGACTTCTTTTTTGCGCGTGCCATGGAAAAAACCAAAGGAGCGATGAAGCCCCTCGAGCAGATGATGTTCATCCCGGGCCTCAATGAGCGCGTTTTTGCGATCCTGGACGGCCACGGTCCCTCCCTGGGAGTAGTCGGTTATTTTAACCGCATAGGCGGGTTCAGGCATCACGTTGCCGGTTTCAGCATCAACACACAGGGCTTTGGATACCTCACCAAAAGTACCTGTCCCAAGCCGTTGAGTCAGTAGAAAATAGGCAGGTTCATCGTGCTGATAAACCTTGACCAGGGTTAACTCAGGCTTTTGGGGTGCCACATGGACATTCAGTGTTTTATTCTTAGCCAAAGCATCCACGCCTTGCAGAATAAGCTGCCTGTCTTTTTCTATTGTTTCAATGACGACACGGAAAGGGGTGCCCACACACTCATCGCTTTTGTAAAACCAAACTGACCCGTAGGTTAACAAAATAACATTAAGGATATATTAATTTCATTTATAGCAATAAAAGGCCTTAAGCAGCGGCATATCAGAAAAAGGAACGGCACGGAAAAATGAGCCGAATTTCGGGGGGGTGAGGGCAAGCTTCTGAACGTCATGCAGGTGCTTTCCTGTGGCAGGAATGATGAAAAGACCTTGTGATTTGGCCGCCTTGAGGTTGCCGTCGTCATCATCGACAAGGCAAGTCGGACCTTGATAATTCAGTTCCGACTGTATGGCTTTAATGTGCTGATTTTTATTACGGCCCTGCTCAGGCAATGGCAGCCAGGAATGGATACAAATCCTGGCGACTTCGGATGCCTCAAGGCCAATGACTTCCTTAAGGTAACGCGGAAAAAGCAAGTCTCCAAAACTGTTGAAGGACGCAATGGCCACGTGATGGCCTTTTTTAAACAGTAATTGGAATGTTTCTTTCCAAATCTCGGCCCCTCCCAGCGGCTCTATCCTGCTTAGGATGTGCCATAACTCCTCGAGATTGCCCGAGGAGGCAGCGAGCAGATTATGCGTATTTTCTGAAACGATGGTTCCATCAAAATCAAAAATAAAAAGCATGGCCTTTCTTAATCATCCAGATTCTTCGCGACTTTTTTTCGAAAAGGAAGGTAGCGAGGTTCCCAGAACAGATCCTGAATTAACTGGTGGAGATCAGCGTCCTGATTTTTTTGGGCAAGGCCCTCGGCTATGGCTGTTCTGGCAACGGCGACAGCAATGTTTTTAGCGACTGTCTGTGCATCATCCAGAGAGGGCAATAAGGGAAGGAAACTGTCTTTTTTACTGGGAGAGTGGCCGCTGAGTTCTTCGGCTGCCGCCCAAATCATACCTTTCGATAAGCGGGTCGCGCCAACCGCCAGAATGCCTAAGCCAATGCCCGGGAAAACCAGCGCGTTGTTACACTGGGCAATGTCCACCAGACGGTTCTGGTATTCCACAGCGGGGAAGGCAGTACCGGTTGCAATCAATGCCCGTCCCTGACTCCAGGCGAGAATGTCGGCGGGTTGGGCTTCGCATTTCTCATCCGGGTTGGACAGGGGGAAAATGATCGGGCGCTCGCAGGTTTTGGACATGGTTTCGATGATATCCTGCGAAAAAGCGCCGGGCTGAGCGGAACAACCAATTAAAATGGTGGGTTTGACATGACGGACAGTGTCAGTCAATGACGGATGCTGCCGGTCATTGATTGACCATGCCGCCACGTCTGCCATTTTTCGTGCATAGGGTTGCTGCGCGTCAGTGAGTTCCTGATCGCATTCCAGCAAAAGCCCCTGACGATCAATAAGCCAGAAGCGGCGATAGGCTTCTTCAGCACTTAATCCGCGCCGCATCAGGGCGTCTACTATCTGATCGCTGATGCCCGTGCCGGCTGATCCCGCCCCAAAGACCACGATGCAATGCTCTTCAAGCGGTTTGCCGGTCACATCGCAGGCTGCCAGCAGAGCCGCCAGAGTGACCGCGCCCGTGCCCTGGATGTCATCATTAAAAGTACATAATTCATCCTGGAATTTATCGAGAATACGTCGGGCATTGCCGCGGCCGAAATCCTCCCAATGCAGGAAGGCATTGGGGAAGTGCTGCCGTATGGTGCTGACAAACGCCGAAATAAACGCATCGTATTGTTCCGCATTGATGCGGGGATGACGGCACCCCAGGTACATGGGATCATTGAGCAAATCCTGGTTATTCGTTCCGACGTCAAGGAACACAGGCAGCGTCCGTGTTGGATCAATGCCGCCGCAGAGGCTGTAGACCATCAGTTTGGCGACGGGGATGTCCATGCCGCCGATGCCCTGATCGCCAATACCCAATACCCCTTCACCATCGGTGACCACAATCAGATCAATGTCGGGATTAGAGCGGTTGGTGACAATTTCTTCAAGCCAGTTTTTATCGGAATGGGCGATGTAGAGTCCACGCGGCTGACGGTACTCATGGCTGAACCGTTTAACCGCCGTGCCGACGATGGGGGTGTAAATGGTGGGCAGCATTTCGGCTAGGTGGCGACTCAGTAACTTATAAAAAAGAACCTGATTTTTATCATGCAGGTTATTGAGGTAGATGTTCTGCTGCAAGCGGGTTGTATAGCCTGAGTATTGCAGGTAGGCGCGTTTAACCTGCTCATCCAGTGTTTCGATGCGGTGCGGCAGCTTCCCTAAAAGTCCGAAGGCACGTCGCTCTTCCTGGGTAAAGGCCGTGCTTTTATTGAGTTGGGGAATGGTTAATAACGGTTTTCCGGTTATCGAGGTTTCTATAAAGCGTTCGCCTGTCTCATCGTCGCGTACAATTTTGAAGTCCAGCATAATGTCTCATCACCGCTTAAATCGCTATACCTTAACGAATTGCTAAAATTTATTCAATCTGGGACTCATAAAATATCGCCTGTTCTGATTACGTGCAGACAGGCGCTGCCACTGGGTCAGATCTTACCTAAGGCTTTCACTCTGTGTTAACATCCATTCTCCAAATAGCGAACCCGAGGTTTCTGATGTTGAGATTTGTGGTCATGGCGTGTGCAATGTTCTTACTCAACTCCTGCGCGGCTCATGATGAGCGCTACTACCGTTTGAATCCGCCGGAATTGATTGAAGTAATGAAAGCCTGCCCTGAGAAGCAACCCCGTCACTTAAGCTGTGATGAATTAAAGCCGGTGTTTGCCGAGGTCAGCCAGATGGCCTATCAACTGCAAATCAATCCTCAGCGTTTTGGTTCCCGTATTTTAAGTCTTCAGCAAGAGCTGGGTAAACAGCAGGCTCTGCTTAAGCAAAATCCTAACCAGCCGCAGCTTGCGGCTGACATTGAAAAAAATCAACAGCAACTGGCCGAGTTATTGGCCATTGTAAGATGGCTTGAAGCGCCGGAAGGGTAGAAATGAAAATTCTGGTTAGTAATGATGATGGTGTATTCAGTCCGGGAATTCGGGCGTTAGCCAATGAAATGGCGACAATTGCCGACGTGTTTGTGGTGGCTCCCGACAGAAATCGCAGCGGTGCCAGCAATTCTTTAACCCTGACGCGCCCCTTGCGGGTTAAACAACTGGATAATGGCTATTATTGTGTGGAAGGCACGCCCACCGATTGCGTGCACCTTGCTGTCACTGGCTTTCTTGAGCCGAATGTGATGGACATGGTGGTTTCGGGCATTAATGATGGTTCCAATCTGGGGGATGACATTCTTTATTCAGGCACGGTGGCCGCCGCGATGGAAGGACGGTACCTGGGATTGCCGGCCATTGCCTTTTCGATGGCAGGAAACGGCAACATCCAGCATTATGACACGGCCGCAGTGATTGCCCGGCAATTGGTGACTAAAATTAAGGCAGACCTCTTGCCGCTGCAGACGATATTGAATGTCAATATTCCGGATTTGCCGCTTCAGCAGATTAAGGGCATCGAAGTCACCCGCTTAGGTACGCGTCATGGTGCTGAACCGATGATTAAACAAAACGACCCTCGCGGGCGTCCCATTTATTGGGTAGGCTTGCCAGGGTCTGAGGCAGACGCTGGACCGGGAACTGATTTTTATGCAATAAGTCAGGGTTTTGTGTCCATAACCCCTTTAAATCTGGACATGACGCATTACAAAGTCTTTGATCAATTATCAAATTGGGTGGATGGCATCAATTGGGACTAATCCGCATTTTTTCCTATTTATATGACAAAATGATTCGCTGGTCGGGGCACAGTCATGCGCCTTATTATTTAGCCGGCGTCTCGTTTGCCGAGTCGTCTTTTTTTCCCATTCCGCCGGATGTGATGCTCATCACCATGGGATTGGCCGCCCCGGAAAAATCCTGGCGTTATGCCCTGATTACCACGGTTTTTTCAGTCCTGGGCGGCTTGTTTGGCTACCTGATTGGTTTTTTTGGTATTGAAGTGCTGTCTCACTGGCTAAACGGCTCCTCTTATTATGACAATTACCTGCACGTGGTGGATCTGTTTAAAGTGTATGGATTATGGATTATTTTTATCGCGGGGTTTTCTCCTATCCCCTATAAGTTGTTCACCATTGCGGCAGGCGCTTTGCACATGGCCATTCTGCCTTTTGTGCTGGCCTCGTTTTTAGGCAGGGGGCTACGGTTCTTTTTAGTGTCCGGCATTTTGTTTTACATGGGTGACCGTATTGAGACCAAACTCAGACCAATCATTGATTGGCTGGGTTGGTTGATGGTATTGCTTATCGTGCTTGGCTTTATCGTAGCGAAATACATTGTCTGAGAGTTATCATGCGCACGCTTTTTCTGTTGTTGATTAGTGCATTGCTTGCAGGTTGCGGTGGACGAACTGATCTGGCGCCTGTTGAAGAATTAAAATGGCAACCCCATATTAACTCTCAAGGGATTCACGTTGTCCGACCTGGCGAAACATTGTATGCCGTGGCTTTTCGTTACGATACCGATTTCAGGCAGCTTGCTGCCTATAATCGGCTGCGAAGCCCGTACGCCTTGCGGGTCGGACAGGTGTTGAGGATTAGGAAATCAGTTTATACTCAAAGAAGTAAACCGTATTCTTATCGGCAAACAATGCCCGCAGTCAAACGCTGGCAACCGGCACCGGACAGGAAGAAATACACAGTGCCCGTGAAACGAGGGTGGTTTTCAAGCCCTCGAGGGTACGGCGGGGCATGGCAGTGGCCTGCTCAAGGGCGAGTAGTCACCGGTTTTGTGCCTCAACAGGGAAAAAAAGGCATAGATATTGCTGGTAAAAAAGGCGACCTGGTTCGTGCCTCTGCGAATGGGGTTGTTGCTTATGCAGGCAGTGGACTTTCAGGCTATGGTAATTTAATTATCATTAAGCATGACGGGCAATTTTTAACGGCCTACGGCAATAATCTTCATAACCGGGTAAAAGAAGGTCAACGGGTTAAAGCCGGGCAAATAATTGCCGACATGGGAATTATAGACAGGAAATTTTTTGGCGTGCACTTTGAAATTCGCCGCTCAGGTCAACCTGTCAATCCCATGAGTTATTTGCGACGAGGTTGACAGCGGACGGGCTGGTATTGCAACAATAGGGCAAGTGTTTCTTCTTTGTATCGATTTAAACACAACAGGTGAAATCATGCAGACTGAAGACGATTCTACAAAAGAAACAGCGGTTCCCGAAGACGATTGGGAAGAGTCTGCTGACGAGTCGTTGCTCCTGGAGGACGATCTGGTAGTCAACGAGGAAGAAGAGCAACCCGATTTTTCCGACGAAGAGACCTTTCCCAGTTTTCAACGCGGTCGGCAGGCAGCCAAAGTCATGGATGCCACTCAGCTTTATCTGAGCGAAATCGGTTTTTCGCCGCTGCTTTCAGCCGAAGAGGAAGTGCATTATGCGCGTCTCGCACTCAAAGGCGATGCAGCCGCACGCAAAAAAATGATTGAATCCAACCTGCGCCTGGTGGTCAAAATTTCAAGGCGATACTTGAATCGAGGGTTGCCTTTGCTTGATTTAATCGAAGAGGGAAACCTCGGGCTAATGAAATCGGTGGAAAAATTTGATCCCGATCGCGGTTTTCGTTTTTCAACCTATGCGACCTGGTGGATTCGCCAAACGATTGAACGGGCAATCATGAATCAGACCCGTACCATTCGATTACCTATTCATGTGGTGAAAGAATTGAACGTCTATCTTCGCGCCGCCCGCCAATTGACGCAAAAACTGGATCACGAGCCGTCCGCCGAAGAAATCGCTGAAATGGTGGATAAACCCCTGGAAGACGTCGAAAAATTACTGGGTCTAAACGACAAGGTCGCGTCGGTGGACACGCCCATTGGATACGATGAAAACAAATCCCTGCTCGATACCATTGCTGATGAAAACAGCATGAATCCGGCGGAACTGCTAACCGATGAAAATCTGCGAGCTCACATTGAGTCTTTGCTCGATAAATTGACTGAAAACCAGCAACAGGTGATTGCCCGCCGCTTTGGGTTACGCGGTTTTGAAAAAGCAACACTGGAAGATGTTGGCAAGGAGATTGATTTAACGCGTGAGCGCGTGCGGCAAATTCAGGTGGAAGCCTTAAAAACCCTGCGCGGATTACTCGAAAGGGTGGGTTTAACCCAGGAAGATTTATTCTAAATTTTAGACAGACTCAAAACCCGGCAGTTGCCGGGTTTTTTATTCCTGACAAAAGGCGCCAGAATCTCCCCGCTTGTTACGACGTGTAAGCGAATGGCAGGGTTTGCCAGCACTGGGTGTAGTCCTTTTGTCTTGCCGGATGCGCCATGGCCGTTGGGTTTATTAGCCAGGTTTCGTTGGTTTCAAACATAAAAGCCAGGGTATTTTTATACTGTACCGGTTTTAACGGATCCTTAATCGCCTGTTGATAGGCGGTGTTGTCCGGTCCATGCGCGGTCATGCAATTATGGATGCTAACGCCGCCTGGCAAAAAACCATCCGGTTTGGCATCGTATTCACCCTGAATTAATCCCATGAGCTCACTCATGATGTTGCGGTGGAAGTAGGGCGGGCGGAAGGTGTGCTCGGCCACCATCCATCGCGGCGGGAAAATGACAAAATCCAGGTTGGCAATGCCGGGTAGGTGGCTTTCGGAAGTCAACACTGTAAAAATGGATGGATCGGGGTGATCAAAACTGACGGTATTGATGGTATTGAATAATGAAAGATCGTAACTGTAGGGGGCGTAATTTCCCTGCCAGGCGACCACATTGAGCGGGGAGTGGGGGCTATCGGCTGCCCAGAGACGGTGTTGGTATTTACATATCAGTTTCACCTCGTGATGCCGCTCCTCATAATCAGCGCAGGGATATAGAAAATGACGGGGATTGGCCAAGCCGTTGGCGCCAATCGGGCCTAATTGCGGCAGGGTAAGCGGCATGCCGGCGTTTTCACACAGGTAACCTGAGGCAAGCGGGCTGTTTAATTCCACCCGGAACTTAACCCCGCGGGGAATCACCGCAATTTTACCCGGACCAATGGACAGTTTGCCAAATTCCGTGTGAAGCAGCAGATCTCCGAGGTAGGGGACGAGCAGCATTTCACCGTCGCTGTTGGAAAAATAACGCTGGTGCATGGAACGGTTGCACTGGTAGAGGAACGCATTGTTACTGGTATTGCCGGCTAAATGAAAAAGCCCGTCAACGAAATCCGTCGGCTCATCCCTGGAGGGGAAAGGCGACCAGCGAAACGGGTTGGGGGGTTGCAGCGTATCAAACTGGACTAAGGGTTGCTCCCGATAAGGAACGTAATCGCCCTGGATAACCGACGGCGCTGTGCGATAGAGCCAGCTTCGCAGGTTGAGGTGGCGGGGCCTGGTAAAGGCACTGCCACTTAATTGTTCGGCGTAAAGACCGAAAGGACATTCCTGAGGCGAATTCTGTTCTTTCGGTAAAGAACCCGGGATTGCTTCCGTTTGATGAAAGTTGCCAAAGCCTGCGAGATACACTCAATGCCTCCTCCCTTGCAAAATAAGGTCACTAGCATAGCTTGAAGCAAATAAGCTTGTCGAGTTTCATTCAGTCTCCCGTTCTTTTTATTTCCCGAACAAGGTATAATTTGACTATTTGACAGTATAGAGGTAAAGGCGATGGCCGGTCATAGTAAATGGGCGAATATCAAATTCAGGAAAGGTGTCCAGGATGCCAAACGCGGGAAAATTTTTACTAAATTAATCCGTGAAATTACCGTTTCGGCTAGAATGGGCGGCGGTGATGAATCATCGAATCCGCGCCTTCGCGACGCAGTGATCAAAGCGCTGAAAGCCAACATGAAGCGTGACACCATTGACAACGCCATTAAACGCGGGGCAGGCGGTTTAGACGGTGAAAACATGATGGAAATGCGCTACGAAGGTTACGGACCGGGCGGCGTCGCCATTCTGGTTGATTGCTTGTCCGATAACAAAAACCGCACGGTTTCTGAGGTGCGGCATGCGTTCACCAAACACGGCGGTAATCTGGGCACAGATGGCTCCGTTTCTTATCTTTTCACCAAACAGGGTTCTATCCTGCTGGCAGCGGGTCAACCCGAAGAGGCAGTGATGGAACTCGCCATTGAGGCAGGCGCCGACGATGTACTGGTTGAGGATGGCCAAATTGAAGTGATTACCAGTGCGGAAACCTATCACGCCGTGCTTCATGCCCTGCAGGAAGCCGGTTATGAGATTGAACAATCCGGCCTAACCATGAATGCGCAAACCCTGGTGACTATCGATAACGATTCCGCTGAAACCCTGATTAAATTGATTGACATGCTGGAAGATTTGGATGACGTCCAGGAAGTTCACAGCAATGCCCAGTTTCCGGAGGCTTTACTGGAATCCATGGCTGGATGAGCATTATTCTAGGCATTGATCCCGGCTCCCGTGTCACGGGTTACGGGATTATCCGGGAAGAAAAACGGCGTATTACGTATGTCGACAGCGGTTGCATACGCACGGCAGACGGCGAGTTAAGCGAGCGCCTGCTGGAAATCTTTGACGGCATCTGCCAGCTAATGGATCATTTCAGCCCGGATGAAGTGGCCATTGAACAGGTGTTTATGCATCAAAACCCCAATTCGGCATTGAAATTGGGGCATGCGCGGGGGGCTGCCATGGTGGCTGCGGCTTCCCATCGTGTAAAAATCAATGAATATTCGCCGCGTGAGGTGAAGCAGGCGCTTGTAGGGTATGGCGGCGCTACCAAGGATCAGGTCAAGCAAATGGTGATTCATTTGCTGATGTTAAACAGTTCGCCGCAAACAGATGCGGCAGATGCCCTGGCTATTGCCATTTGCCACAGCCACTGGCGTCAAAGTTTAGTTGGACGTCAACAGAAACAGCTCCGGAGGATAACGCAATGATAGGCTGGCTGCAGGGAAAAATTATTGATAAGGAACACCCAGGAAAAATGGTACTCGATGTGAATGGCGTCGGGTACGACATTGAAACTTCGTTGCCTACTTTTTTTGAAGTGGAATCCAGAGAAGGCCTGCTGGGTTTGCATATTCATACCATTGTGCGCGAAGATGCCCTGTTACTTTATGGCTTTGCGGATAAGCAGGAGCGGGCTTTGTTCAGGGCTTTACTCAAGGTTAACGGCATCGGCCCCAAGGTGGCCTTGAGTATCCTTTCAAGCATTACCCCTCATGAATTTATCCAATGTGTCCATCAGAACAATACCCTGCAATTGACTCATATCCCTGGCATTGGCAAAAAAACAGCAGAACGTTTAGTCATGGAGATGAAAGACAATCTCAGTCATTTGGCGAATGTCGAGTCGTTCCATTTGTTTACCTCAAAATCAGCGGGCGGTCTGCACCATGACCAGCAGGAAGCCATCAGTGCGCTTGAAGCGTTGGGCTATAAAAGTCAGGATGCAGTGAAAGTCATTAAAAAAATAGATGACGGCACAAAAAACTGCGAACAGTTGATTCGCCAAGCCCTGCAGCTTCTCGCGGTGAGGGCTTAACTACCGGTCAGCTGAGGCAGGCTAACCTTCAGCCTGAGTGAAAGCCTGCTGGGTCATTATTCTGTAAACTGCTCTTTTGAATTGTCCTGATGCAGAGGGAAATAAACCCTGACAATGAGGCCTGTGCCTTCTTTGGGTGAATCCAGTTCCACTTTGCCGCCGTGGAGATCGGTAATTTGTCTGACAATGGCAAGGCCCAGTCCACTGCCGTGACTTTTATTCCCTAACACCCTGAAAAAACGCTCAAAAACGCGTGACTGCAATTCACTGGGTATACCTGGACCATTATCAGAGACTTGGAGCAGGATGTCGTCGTTTTTCTGGTAAACCTGCACCAGGACCTTGCCGGCATCCTTGCAATAGCGGATGGCATTGTCAACCAGATTGCGAATAAGAATACTGATGGCTGTCAGATTGCCGGCAAACTCGGGCAGGTTCTCTTCATGCTCAAACTCCAGCTCAATCTGCTTTTCGACAGCACTGGGCGCCAGCATGGCTAGTACTTCCCGGGTAATTTTGACCAGATTGACCGCATCAATGTCATTCAGCGAATTGGCTTCAGGAACCAGTTTGCTCATGGTTAAAAGCTGCTGCACAATGTGAGTGCTGCGATTGACGCTGGCAATGAGTTTTTGCAAAGCCAGGTTTTTTTCTTCAAGATCATTGGTATTCAAGGCCACCTGAGCCTGGGCTTTGAGCGCGGCAAGCGGCGTTCGCAATTCATGGGCTGCGTCAGCGGCAAAGCGTTTCTCGCGCTCGAATCCTTCCTGCAGGCGATAAAACAATTTATTCAATTCATCAATAACGGGTTTTATTTCTTCGGGGACTTCTTCCAGATCCACTGGCTTTAAATGGGTCGGGGCTCGGTTAGCCACTTCCTGTGCGACACGATCCAGGCTATCTAGGCCGCGACCGATAATAATCCAGATGAGCAGACCGGAAAGCGGGAAGGTCAGCAGCATAATGTAGAGGTCATCCTGGGCGATGCGATGCCCCAATTCATTGCGGGTGTCATAGCGTTCTGCCAGTACGGTGCGTATGCCGGCCTTGTCATTGTAGGTGGTAAATACCCGCCATTTTTGATCCGACAGGTATTTGTCGCTAAACCCGTCTTCTTCAGCGGTTAAAGGAATTTTAGGGGCAGTGGAGGAATGCAGGAGCAATTTTCCACCGTTGGTCCAGACTTGAAAGTTAAATTTATCAAGGTAGTTTTTAGGCGGTAAATCGTTTAAAAAACGCCGTTGGTAATAATTTTCAATTTTCTGTGGAATGATTTCCAGGTTATTTTGAATCTTCACCAGGGGGCGCTCATGCAGATCATCCCCAAGCAGGGCCTGGTAGGATAAAGCGGAAATCGCCATCAGCGTATCCAGGTGCTCCTGAATGTCTTTCTGATCGAGGTAATAGTTCCCTATGGCAGTTAACGTCGTCGTGATCGTGATAGCCAATAGAAGATTGATCAATAAAAACTTGCGTATTGAAGATTTCACAGACGTCAGTTACTCTCGTTTTTTTCAGCCATGTACCCTACACCGCGAATCGTACGGATGAAATTGGCATTGAGCTTCTTACGCAGGTTATGAATGTGAACTTCCAGCGCGTTGCTATCGACGTCTTCATCCCACCCGTAGATGCTTTGCATTAATTGCTCTCTGGAGAGGACTTGACCGCTATTTTCCAGGAGCTTCTGCAACAAGGCAAATTCGCGGCGGGGGACATTGACGATGGTGTCATCGACATACACGCTATGCGCCGCCGGATCAAGCGTGACATTGCGGTACTGCAGTACGGAATCGGCACGGCCAGTCGAGCGTCGAACCAGGGCCCTTACCCGCGCGCTCAATTCATTTAAATCAAAGGGTTTGATCAGGTAATCATCGGCACCGCTGTCCAATCCTTTTACCCTGTCCTCGATTGATTCACGGGCCGTCAGGATAATCACAGGCGTTGCGTTGCCTTCGTTGCGAATGGCTTGTAAAAACCCAAGACCGGATAATTTGGGTAAACCGAGGTCTAAAATGATCAATTCGAATGATTCAGCTTTTACAGCGGCGCGGGCAGCCTCGCCGTCTTTAAGCCAGTCCACAATGTAGCCAAATTGCGTCAGGCCCGCCTTGACGGCATCACCCAGCAATTCATCATCTTCTACCAGTAGCAATCTCATGGTTTGCTCCAAATGTTATGGCAGACTTTTCCCGGAATCCCTGGAGGGTTGGTTTTCGTCTTCCTTTTCGATAAGGTGCCGACTTAAATAAATAGCCTGTAGAAACACAAACAGCAATGTTAATCCTGCGCCGCCAAATAATTTGAAATTGACCCATACATCCGTACTGTAATGGTAGGCCACATAAAGATTTAAAATGCCCATCAGTATAAAAAAGCCCGCCCAGGCATAATTCAGCCGATACCAGGTATGCATGGGCAACTTGATGTTATGCTCTATCATTTTCTGGATTAGGGTGCGACTGCCGATGAAGCGTGAGCCTAAAAAAACCAGGGCAGTCAACCAATAAATCCCGGTTGGTTTCCATTTGATAAACCAGGGATCGTGAAGGATAAGAGTAGCGCCACCCAAAATAAAAATTACACCAAGGCCTATCAAATGCATTTTTTCGTAGCGCTGGTACTTGAGTCTGAAGAAGATAACCTGGATTAAGGAAGAAAGCATTGCAACAGCGGTAGCATAATAGATGCCATACAGCTTATAAGTGATAAAGAACAGAAGTATTGGAAAAAAGTCAAACAATAATTTCATGGGGTGTTTGCTAATTTTTACAGGCAGTTAAGTTATCATTAAGTATAACACACCATTTACCTGCAACATGCAAGGAAGTTTGCCTATATTTACTTTTCTTTACGGTGTCTTAAGCCTCCTCCGGATTAAATCCTTCTGTTTTACTGCCAAAATGTTCATTAAGTACTATTATTGTATAATAAATACTCATTTTGATCGATCGTTCAGGCGGGCATAAGCATCCCACGGCCTGTTGCTTGTTTATTTGCCATTAAGGAATGGAATTATGGGGTTTTTTGTTGAGAAGAGTCCAGCCAGGCGTGTTCTCGTATTGGGAGAGGAGGCGTGTGGGAAAAGAGCCTTTCTACTCTATTACAAGGATAATTTATGGGTGCAGGATACGGGGCGGTTTTCAACGTTAACGCTGACGGATCAGGATGAAAACATCGCCATTGTGTTTGATTTGCATCAGGACATGGATGAAACCGCAATGGGCCACCCTCGAGGGAAGGAAAAGTATGATTTGATTCTCATTGTGGGTGATTTGTCCTCCCCCCATTTTAATCAGGCCTGTAACACCGGACGGGCTTATGCTGAGCGTTTTTTTCCGCAGGTCAGCCGGATGATCGTGGGGACCAAAGCCGATGAGAAATTGCCGGGTAATAACAGCGACAGCATGGCCCTTGAGACTTCGGCAAAAACGGGAGAAGGGTTTAACAATTTCAAGCGGGTTTTTTTGTATAAATTAAAAATGGCGCCTGATGTTTCACAGGCGCGTCAGCCATTTCCACCCGGTCCGAACTAGCCGAGAATTAATTTCTGACCCGGCTTGAGCAGACGGCTGTTGATGTGCGGGTTTAAACGGGTCAGATTGGCCACGGTTGTTTTGTAGCGCTGGGCGATGCGGCTTAAGTTATCGCCCGCTTTCACCGTGTAGACGCCGGCTTTAACCACGCGTTTCCAGATGATCAATTGCTGCCCCTTACGCAACAGGGCGTGACCTGGAATTTTGTTCCAGCGGCGTATTTCGGCGGCCTGAACATTGTATTTGGTTTCAAGGCTATGGAAGCTGTCGCCTGGCTGGACAATATGGAGCACTTTATAGGTCTGGGTAGTTGCCGGCGTGTCGGGGGTATTCAGCACGGTGGGCCGTTTGGAGGCCGCGACACTGGTGTTTTTACTGCTTGGGATCAACAGGAATTGCCCTGCTTTTAATTTCTCTGAATGCAGTTGATTCAGTTCGCGGATCATTTTTACCGTTGTGAAATAGCGCTGGGCGATGGAATTGAGGCTGTCGCCGTTTTTTACCTGGTGGCGGGTCAGGCTGACCCGCTTTTCCTGAGGAACCAAGGCGAGATTGCGATTAAAATAAGCCACCTTGTCGGCTGGAATTAATAATTTGAATGGCTTGTAAGGCGCTGTCGCCCAGCGGTTGTAACCAGGATTTAATTTAATCAGGTCGCTGTAGGAAATGCCTGCCAGTTTGGCGGCATGGTTTAAATCAATCTGGCTGCCGATGTTCACTTCTTCAAAATAAGGCGTGTGCGGGATATCAGGCAGGGTAACATGGTAACGTTGCGGGTACTTAATAATTTCAGCCAGGGCGAGGAGGCGTGGGACATAGGCTCGCGTTTCTTCGGGTACCGGCAGATTCCAGAAACGCACATTGCGCGATTGGCCACTGTTCTTGATGGCTTTGGAGATGGTGCCTTCGCCTGAATCATAGGCGGCAATCGCCAGTATCCAGTTGCCGTTAAAGTATTTATTGAGGTAGGTCAGGTAATTCAGTGCCGCATCGGTTGAAGGACGAATACTGCGGCGGGCATCAAACCACCAATCCTGTTTTAATCCGAGGTTATTACCGGTTCCTGGCATGAGCTGCCATAAACCGGCTGCCCCGGCTCCTGAATAGGCAAAGGGGTCGTAAGCGCTTTCGATCATGGGCAGCAGGGCAATTTCGCCGGGCATGTTACGTTTACGAATTTCCGTGACAATGTGGTAAATGTAGGGTTCTGAACGTGCCAGCTTTTGCAGGTAGCTGGGATGTGAAATAAGCCAGCGCAATTGCGCCTGAACCTCGGGTTGAGTTACTTCGTGATTAAGTTTTAATTGGCCACGTAACACATCCCAGACCGAGGGGATGGCGCTGGCGAAAGCAGCGGTGAACATGCTGCAACAGATTGAAAATAAAAGAAACAATCCCGTAACAATTGATGCCTTATACTTCAATGCAAAAGCCTGTTATTTAATTATTGGCTTGCCAGTGTACTAAATTATGGCCCGTCAATAAACCCTTTTTGCTGATTTATTAACCGAATAGGTTTTAATTGGTTCTTTTATTTGTTTGGTTTATTCATAATGAATAACAAATAGACAATCCCTTTTTAGAGGAAAGGAGATGCAATGTTGTCGATACAACTGAAAGCCAGACTAAAGCACAACAAAACCATTACAGCGAATAAGGTTGACTTTTAACCTCAAGGAGTAGTACTTTAGACCAAGCTAGAAAATGTCTATTTTATACTCCGCAAATCGTCGTTTTATTCATTTAATCCCTCGTTCGGTAGTTTAATTCTTGTTTCCGGCTAAATTCGCCTTTACAGGTCGTACAATAAACACTAAGGATACTTATGTCTAACACAGTAAACGGAGTCGTTAAATGGTTTAACGAAGCCAAAGGATTTGGTTTTATTGAGCAAGATTCCGGGCCGGATGTTTTTGCTCATTTTAAAGAAATTGTAAGCTCCGGGTTTAAAACTCTCACAGAAGGTCAACGCGTTCAATTCACTGTGACGCAAGGAGCCAAAGGCCCTCAAGCACAAAACATACAACCTCTTTGATTGAATCAGTCAGTCTTAAACCACCGCAGCATCCGATGGCTGTAGTGGTTACCTGAAGAAACGACAGGGAGGCCGTATAATTCCCTGTCAATGAGAATACCGTCAATTCAGCGTCTCGGAAGATCAATTTAAGAATCGTTCGGCCTACGCAAACATCCTCTACATCCCTGTAAATGACGTGTGTTGCGTTGGCTTATGCCAGAGACCTAGTGTGGTGAATGGCCCTGGCTTTCCTTTTCCTCATCACGGCTATCGTGCGCCTGGATGGCATCCTCCACGGCTTTTTCGAGGGCTTGAATAAGGTCTTCGGAGTGGGTGGTGTGTTTGCGGGCAAAAAAATCATAAATCGGATTTTTATGCGTTCGGATGACATCCATTTTAGCTTTATTTTTTCGCAGAGCGGTCAATGTGTCTGTTATAATTTCCAAATCACCTTTTGCCTGGAGAATACAATAATAAAGTCCATGAAGATACTCCCCTTCAGAATGTCGAAGTAAAGAAGAAGAGTTCATCAGAGCCTCTGCATGCTCATTTAAGGATTTCAATAAGGGCAATAAATGGCGAGGCAGGGCTTTCTCGGCTCTGTCCAATCCCAATTTATCCAAACGCCGCTGCTCCTCTCTTTTTTTATTCTCATGCTGCGACGCCGGCGGTTCAATCTTAAGCTGACCTTTATACTGCTGTTCAAATTTTTCAGCCAGGTAGGCGTGCATGTCGGCGGTGGGATGGACGTCATCCCAGAACATAAACCCTTTAGAGGGGGAGATCTGTTTTTGGGTGTCGACAGGGTCCTCCTGTTCCTTGTTGAAGGCTTCTGATTCAGTAAACGGCGTGGTTAATTTATCCTTATCAAAACCGTACTTTTTCGGATTGTCATAGGCTTGTTGCAGAAGGGTGCAGACGTCAAACACGTCAAGGAAAATGGGCGGATTAAGTTTGGCGTATTTCTCCTTCAGGTGATGGCATCGCTTGGCCAGTTTCTCGTTGAAGTACTGAGACAAGAGCCGGGCATTGGTTTGTTCGTTGCCGCCTTTTCTTGCGTAACGTGGCGTCAATGACAAATCAGGCAGATTAAACAGGACAAAATTACGATAGCCTTGAGCAATCAATTGTTCTAGATTATCTATCCGTGCATCGACTGCCCTGTCTACTTCTTTCATGGTGGGCTTTTCGTTCACCGTAATCAGGTCATTGGCGCCTGACCACTCCACGATAAGGGTGTCTGCTTTTTCAGCTGGTGTAATCTTGTATTTCTTATCATCATTCAGCAGGGATTGCCGTTTGGCGCCGAGGTTGGAGACAATTTGACGCGCCCCTTCCTTGCCTAAATCCAGGGTAAACTCTTCGGAGTAATCATGCGCCGTTAATCCGCCTTCGCAGTAAAAACGCGCGAGGCGATGGCCCTCATACTGCACATGCAAATCGTCATTTAACGAGAAGGCATTTTCATTGCGGCGTTTAAAGCCATGATCATTGGTGAGCAGGGCATCGGCCAAATCCGCATTCCCTTGGCCGCTGTGAGGCAGCCTCTCTTGACGACGGGCACGCTGAATTTCCAACTCTTCAACGGTGGTGGCTGCGACAAAATCGCCCCATAAAAAGCCGTTGGTGAAACGGCCGCGCGGCGATTTGCCTTTCAGGCCGCTTAAATAATCCATGGGAATAAAACCGAACAGTTTACGGCGATCCATAGTGCCGCGATCGGATAAACTGTCCCCTAGAAATGCGATGTGTCTGAACTTACGTACCATTTTTTGTCGCTGAAGTGATGATGGGTTAAATTATACTCAATTTGCTTACTTGTTGAAAGACAAGGGATTGTAAATTTTCCATGCTAAGCCATAAAATTATTCTTGTCTTCCCGTAATTGTTGAAACACCAGCAAGGACTCCTGACTGGCCAGGCCTCGGCTGCGAACATAAGCGATGACCCCCGGCTCCTGTGTGCGCAAAAAAGGGTTGATTTTCTTTTCTTTCTCAATCGTTGATGGCAGGGTGCAGCGGCCTGGATGCTGATTGAGCTCGTTCAGGTAACGGCTTATTTCCTCATTCTGCGGTTCAACACGCGCTGCGAAACGCAGATTCTGCTGCGTGTACTCATGGGCGCAGTAAACCTGCGTGGCGTCCGGTAAGGCTTTCAGGAGTGCCAGCGAGCTGTGCAAGGCTTCCAGCGTGCCATCAAACACCCGCCCGCAACCGGCTGAAAACAGCGTGTCGCCGCAAAAAAGCAGGTTTTGTGCTTCATCATACAGGCTGATGTGGGTTGAGGTATGGCCGGTTGTGCATAAAACCCGTAAGGTCATGTTGGAAAAGCAGAGCCTGTCGCCTGCACGCAGGACGTGAGTCACCGTCGGAATGCGAGAGTCGTCAGGGGCATAAACCGGGGTATTGGCCCTGGCGTTCAATAAGCCTTCAACACCACCAATATGATCAAAGTGATGATGCGTTAACACGATGGCTTCAAGCGTCAGTTGATTTTCATTCAGGTAATGTAAAACCGGCTCACTGTCGCCTGGATCCACACAAATCGCTGTGTGTTGCTCTTCATTGATGACAAGCCAGATGTAATTGTCCGTAAACGCCGGAATTGGAATGATGGTCATCCTGCTTTTTCCTTACTGGTTATTCCATGTAATAAGAAGAAATGCCGGGATTGAACAACGTTTGCAAGTAATCCAGAGCCTCCTTCAGTTCGCCTGCCAGGGTATAGGGCGGGTTGGCTATCCACAGGCCGCATCCGGTCATGCCACCGCTTTGGGCTTTAGTCAAATTAAATTCCACGCGCAGGGTATTGGTCGCGGGTATTTCAGCGAGATTTCTGACCAATTGCTGATGGTGATAATGATCCACCAGAGGGTACCACAGGCAATAAACCCCATTGGAAAAATGGGGAAAGACCTGCCTAATGGCTTGCGGAATGTGCTTGTATTCGCTTTTGATTTCATAGGCCGGGTCAATAAAAATCAAGCCGCGTCGTTCGGGGGGCGGCAGCAGAGCCTTTAATTGATGAATACCGTCTGATTCACTGAAAAACACCCGTTTACCCTGACGTTTTAACTGCTTAAGCTGTTCGAATTCCTGGGGATGGAGTTCACAGCAAAACAAGCGATCGTCCTTCCTGAATTGGTCAATGGCAATGGCCGGGGAGCCCGGGTAATAACGCAGAGCCTGTGTGGGATTCCGGGCTTTTATCAGGTTCAGGTAAGTGAGAAAAACTGGCGGCAATTGCTGCTGATTTTCCCAAAGCAGGGAAATGCCCTGTTTGTATTCAGCGGTTTTGTTGGCCTGGCTGTCTTTCAAATCATAAAGGCCTCGGCCGGCATGGGTTTCTAAATAAAAAACAGGTTTGTCCTTTTGCACAAGGTAATCGATAAGCCGGGTTAAAGTGACATGCTTAATGACATCGGCAAAATTTCCGGCATGGTATCCGTGTTGGTAACTGAGCATAACTAATCAATGGCAAGACAACGGGATGTTGATTATAGCCTGACTGGCAGGGCGCTGCCTTCTTTTTTTCAGTCCTCATCATTGGCACACTTTGCACTATACTTATAACGTGGAACCATTACGGAGGCCGACATGAGCTTGCACAAAGAGCAGGATGATGACAGCTACTCGTTTACCGATTTTTCTTTCGAAGAGGATACTGATGAGTTAAATCGGAAAAAACACCTGCGCAAAAAACTCGAAGAACGTCTGGAAAGGAAACGACTTAAAGAAGAATTCGACGAGCTCGATGGTGATTTTGACTGGGATGAACTGGATCGTTAAAGGGCATTAAGCCCCCCGCAATCATCCTGATACCAATACAGTCTGAGGCCAAAGCGGCCTTGGGCTTCTTTTGCTTTTATTTGCCGCCTAAGTCCTTATCATTGCCACTCGCATTTTTAAAAATTACTTAATAATTATGTGCTTAAATTTTTGAAATTTTACAATTAATTTCGTTAATACTATTCTTATATATTGAGGAATGTAAATTTTATTTTTTCCTTAGGTTTATTAATAAATTTTTACCCAACGGAGAATTAAAAATGAATAAGGAAATATTTGAGGGAAGCTGGGAAGAAATGAAAGGTAAAATAAAGCAGCAATGGGGAAGGCTTACGGACGATGATTTACTTGAAATCGAAGGAGACAATCAAGAGATTTATGGCAAATTAACAAAGCATTACGGTTATACCAAAGACGAAATCGACGAGCAATTGGAACGATTCAGAAAACACTAAATTAAGGAGTGAACCATGTTATATTGGGCTCTTGTTTTTCTGGTGATTGCCATTGTCGCGGGTTTGTTTGGTTTCCGGGGAGTGGCATCAACAGCAACGGAAATTGCTAAAATATTATTCTTCTTATTTTTAGTAATTTTTATTGTTTTGCTGGTGTTAAATTTGTTATCAGGAACACCCCCGCCGTCACCAGCAGTAACCCCTTAACAGCAATCAATTGCTATTTCAAATACAGGAAAAAAGCAGCGGATTACCCGCTGCTTTTTTATTTAAACAGCCATCATTGCCGGCCATCACGCAAAGGGTTATAGTAGATAAAACGCATTTTCAGGGACGAAGGGTATGATGGCATTTTTATTTCTGGTTCTGGCTCTGGTGATAGCGCTTGCCTGGGCCGGGCGGCGAAACCTGTCATTAGTGACGCTGGTTTTTGCTTTTTTTCTGAGTGCAGCTTCCTTTCTTCATCACATCACCAGTCAGTTGGATCTTAATTTATAGGAACAGGAATGAAGACGGCGTTCATGAATCGTATGATGCAGCTTGTTAATCTTCTCAATGCCTTCGCCATCATTCTTGTTTTAATGATGGCGTTTGTTTTTCAGTTCGTTTTTAACGAATTGCCCTGTCCATTATGCCTGTTGCAGCGGGCCGGTTTTTTAATCACCGCCATTGGCTTCTTGCTGAATGTACGCTTTGGCCTGCGCCCCAGTCATTACGCCCTGACGCTTCTCGGGGCTTTGTTTACTTCTTTTGTGGCTTTACGACAGATTGCCTTGCATGTGATTCCTGGCAGCGGTGCCTATGGTTCCAGTATTTTAGGGCTGCACATGTACACCTGGTCATTTATTATTTCCATGGCGATTGTACTGTTTAATACCCTCATCCTGGGTATGGATACGCAATATCAGAGGCAATGGCGCAATACTCCGGCGACGAAATCGCTCATGCATGCGGTGTTCGCTCTGTTGTTTTTTCTGGCGATAACCAATGCTGTCGCGATTTTGGCGGAATGCGGTCTTGGCGAATGCCCCGATAACCCCACCGCCTACTTATGGTAGGGACTGATGTCATCATGCGTTGCGGCAAAAAGGGTGTTTTGCAGCAGGGCAGTAATGGTCATGGGGCCGACTCCGCCTGGGACGGGTGTAATCCAGCCAACCCGGGTAACAGCCCTGTCAAAATCAATATCCCCGCGCAATTTTCCGTCGGCGAGACGATGAATACCAACATCAATAACGACCTGATCGCGATGCAGCCAGTCGGTATCCACCACATTCTGTTTACCCGTGGCTATTACCAGCACATCAGCCAGGCGCACATGCTCTTTAAGCTCGCGGGTAAAGCGATGACAAATAGTCACGGTCGCCCCTTCGCCTAAAAATTCAAGCCCCATGGGCCGACCGACAATGTTGGATGCGCCAACCACGACCGCATGACGGCCGCGCAGGGCGATGCCATTGGCCTGAAGCAACTGGATAATGCCGTAAGGCGTACAGGGTCTCAGGAGCGGCAGACGCTGCGCCAGTCGCCCCAGATTGTAAGGATGAAAACCGTCAACGTCTTTTAAAGGGTTGATGCATTCAATGATTTTGTGAGTGTCCATGTGGTCGGGAAGAGGCAGTTGTACCAGAATGCCGTCAATGGCAGGGGAGTGATTTAATCGGTTGATTAAATCCAGCAGTTCCTGCTCTGAAGTCTTCGCTGGCAACTGATAGGATTCGGAGGTTATGCCAACCTCAACGCAGGCTTTGCTTTTGTTTGCCACATAAATGTGGGAAGCGGGGTCATCGCCTACCAGGATGACGGCCAGTGCCGGAGCGCGTCGACCGCTGGCAATCCGTGCTTGAATGGCCAGTTTGAGCTCGTCTTTTTTTAACCGGGCAAGGGCTTTGCCGTCGAGAATGAAGGCAGTCATGCAATATCCTCGTAGAGAATATGGTGGGCGGATTATGAAATAGCGGGCGTGCTTATGCAATGCTCTTTTTTATAAATTGCTGAAAACGGCTTTTCAGTGATTATTAAATTTTCAATCTGAGGTTCGAAAGGGCAACCAAGCCTTATTGTCATCGAACCTGTTGAATACCCGTGATGAAGATGCTATTTTTTGGCTATTAATTAAAAGGTTAGATTGTCCATGCAGGGAGCGCCAATTGAATAAGACACGGTTGTACGTCGCGATAATGGCATCTTTACCCTTTGCTGCATTTTCACTCGGCATGGGCGACATGACGGTTGAATCCGCCTTAAATCAGCCTTTCAAAGCGGAAATTCAACTGATCGATGTCGATATTCCTCTGGCCGGCATCAAGGCCCGCTTAGCCTCAGTGGAAGATTTTGCACGCATTGGTCTTGATCGAAATGAAATACTCACCCTGTTGCGTTTTGAAATAAAGAAAAATGAGCATGGACAGCCTGTCATTTATATTTCCTCCCATGAGCGTATCGTTGAGCCCTTTCTTGAAATTGTTGTCGATTTAACCTGGGCCAATGGTCAGCTTTATCGGGCGTACACCGTGTTGCTTGATCCCCCGGGTTATCAATTAAATGGCGGGATAAAAGCCACGGGTTCACCGGTCAAACTTAAAACCTATGCCAGCGAACCGGGAGTGGTTGACAAGCCCTCTTATTCGCATGTGGTCGAGCAGGGTGCCGAAGGCGGCAAAGTGCGTAAGGAGGCAACGTATGGTCCTACTGTCGCCAATGAAAGCATCTGGCAGATTGCCCAGCGCTACACCACGCCGGACACAACCATTCAACAGGTCATTTTAGCGATTGTGGGAACCAACTCTCAGGCCTTTACCCAAGGCAATCTCAACGGCTTGAAAACGGGTGAGCGTTTGCGTATTCCATCAAGCGATGAGGTGAAGAAAGTACCGGAAGATCTGGCGCGAGGCGAAGTCGATGCGCATGATGTGGCCTGGCGAAACAAGGAAGAAATCAAGCACGTGCTGTTGCCGCCTTACATTGACGGTGTTGCCGGCACATCCCAGTTCGACAACCCGTCCGCCGCCAAGCCCATAACCGATCCAGGCACGGGGACAAGTCCTTCCACTATTCCCCAGGCCCCTGTCTTTAATCAGCACAAAACCACCCAGGGCAATGCCTTTACCGACATTTTCTCCACCTCGAATTCGCTCATGTCGGCGGAAGACAGCAAAAAACCGGTGGCTTCAGACAAGCAGTTGGTGAAACCGGATTCAGCGATGAAGGCGGAGATGGATGTTACCAATGCCGCCATTGATTCCATGCGCCTGGTTAACTCGCAGTTAAAAAATCAACTGCAATCCCTGGAGAAGAACAACAAAGCGTTGCAGGACCAGATGAGCAAACGCGACGAGGACATCAGACAGCTGCGCGAACAAATGGCATTACTGCTCAAGCAGCGTCAGGCCATTGCCGCTCAGACAAGTCAGATGCAGGCTGAAGAAGACTCATCCAATGTATGGATTTACCTGTTGCTGCTACTGGCTGCCGGCGGCCTTGGTGCTTTCACCTGGCTTTTCTTAAAACAACAAGCAAACCGCCGCCATTCCCTGTCTGAGCCGGATCAGCCAACGAACGATACACCCCCTCAGCCAGTCAAGCCGCTGCTGCAGGCTCAAGCCTTTGAGCCTGAGCGCTCAGAAGGCGAACGTGCGGTAGATTCTGCCGGCCAAGCGAGTGATGGGGTTAAGCCAACAACGGAGAAACCCAGGTCTAAATCCAAATCCAAAGACGCGTTAATCATTCACCAGGCGGCCATCGAACCGGCTGCGGCAACGGCTGAGCCGACAGACAGCCTTCCTGTGGAGGAACCGGCGGCAGCAAGTGACCTGGGCGAAGAGAAGCCCGATGTTAACGAGACGGTGGTTGAACAGGCTATTGAACGTCCTGCTGTTCTGGAGGAGCCTGTACAGACGGAACCGCCGATGGCCATTCATGAAAATGATTCTTATGAGTTCACCGAAGAGCCCGCTGCTGTTGCTGAAGAAACAGAAAAAACGCCTGAGAAAAAAGAATTCAAGCGGCCTTTAAGTGACCTGCTGAAAACGGCCTCCGACTACCCGGTCGAGGTAGTGGGTATCGACAGCCAGGTGCATGAAGCAATACAACCAGTAACGCCGGATGAAGCACCTGCGCCCATTCAAGAGGACGCTTCCGAGTCCGACAATTTTGTGCTTGATTTTGAACCAAGCCTTGAAAAAATGGTAGAAGAGAATAAGCAAAAGCATACGGTTTCTGAGGAAGTGGAACAGGTTGCGGATGATGGACTTGAATTTATTCCAACACCCATTGAAACAACGACAGAGGAAAAGGCGGCTTTACCCGAAGTGGAAGCAAGCGATGATCATGCGCTCGATTTTGAGGCGGGTTTACCTTACGAACCGGCAAAGGTCGAACCGGAGAAGACTGAAGGTGAACGCATTGAATCGCCTGAAATTGACGAACTGTTAAAGTCAGACGAGGATGCCAATGAGGAAGGCCCAGTCATTAATTTTGATGGCCTTGCCGAGGAAGAAACAATATCCGGCATTAACGCTGCGCCACTTAACCTTGAAGCAGAACAAAAACCTGGAAAATCCGCTAAAGCACGCCAGGAGGACGACAAGGAGTTTGACGCCCTGGTGCAAGGTAGCGCGGAAGAAGACCATGAGCCGTTCGCCGTGCAGGACGAGGAAGAGAATGAATTTAACTTCGAGGCTGAGTTTAATGGGGATGACGCGGTGGCAGACATCCCTCTTACGGCTGATGAATTGACCGATGAATCGGAAGAGACACAAGACCCGGCTGCACCACAGAAACTGGTGAAAAGTAAAAAAGCCCTGGATACGCTGTTGGCTTTGGCGAAAACCTACCTGAGCATGGATGATCAGGAGGCAGCCAGGCAGTCGCTGCAGGAAATCGTCGAATTTGGTAATAAAAAGCAACGCGCGGAAGCCCAGAAACTGCTGGATGAAATGGATAAAAAATAATCCTGTTCGTGAGGATCACCATTCACGAAAGCAGACTGGACAAACGCCGGCTGGTGTTATACATTGACCCTTTTGGGCAGGAATAGTGATGCGTATTGCCTTGGGGGTTGAATACGATGGATGCCAGTACCATGGCTGGCAAGCACAAACTGGCCTGCATACCGTTCAGCAAGTTATCGAATCAGCACTATCAAGGGTCGCTGATTGCCCGATTAGCGTTGTTTGCGCAGGCAGGACGGATACAGGCGTCCATGCAACCAACCAGATTATCCATTTTGACTGCGACAAGGAACGAACCATTCGTTCCTGGATTCACGGCGCCAATTCATTTTTACCCAAAGACGTCTGCGTAAAGTGGGGGCGTGAGATGCCCGACGAATTCAACGCGCGTTACTCGGCCTTGTCTCGCCGTTACCGTTACATCATTTACAATGCATCCATACGCCCTGCTCTGCTCAGGGGGAATGTGACCTGGCAGTACCGGCTTCTGGACCATAAATTGATGGCTGAAGCCAGCAAATACTTAGTCGGTGAAAATGATTTTACTTCGTTTCGTTCCGTCGAATGCCAATCCAATACGCCCATGCGCAACGTGCACCAATTGCAGGTGGCTCGTATGGGTGATTTAATCGTGATTGACATTACCGCCAATGCCTTTCTTCATCACATGGTGAGAAACATTGCCGGCGTGCTCATTGCCGTGGGCTCGGGCAAAAAGCCGGTAGAGTGGGTAAAAGAAGTGCTTTTGGCTCGCGACAGACGTCTTGGTGCAGAAACAGCGCCGCCTTATGGCCTTTATCTGGTAGCGGTTACTTATCCCAAGGAGTACGGGGTTATGCAAATGCCACCTGGACCTTTGTTTCTTGGAGAGCGTTGATTGACCTCAAATCGCATTAGAATAAAGATGTGCGGTATGACCCGCGAAGAAGACATCAGGCAAGCAGCAGCCATCGGGGCTGATGCGGCAGGATTTATTTTTTATAACCAAAGCAAGCGATCCATTTCAGTTCAGCAAGCGTGTGAATTAATGCAGGTGATGCCTCCGTTTATGAGCGCTGTCGCTGTGGTCGTCAATCCGCAGCCGGCGCTGATTGATGACATTGTGAAAAAATTACCGATTCAATGCCTGCAGTTTCATGGTGATGAATCCCCAGCGTTTTGTAACCAATTTGCCTTTCCTTACATTAAGGCTATCCCGGCGGTTTCTGCCGAGGCTATTTTAAAGGCTGCAGAGGATTATGCCGCGGCCAGGGCCATTCTCCTGGATACGCCCTGCGATTCGCGAGGCGGCAGCGGCAAGATCTTTGATTGGCATACCATCCCTCCATCTCTCGATAAAGCGGTGATAATGGCGGGCGGGCTTACTGCCGGCAATGTCAGGGAGGCGGTTAGTGTTTATCGCCCCTATGCGGTGGATGTGTGCAGCGGCATTGAATCAGCCCCCGGGATTAAAGATCATCATCAAATGAAATTAATTGTTCAGGCCTTAGGAGACATGTAGATGCGTTTCAGCGATCTTCCTGATGAACACGGCCATTTTGGCCCGTATGGCGGTGTGTTTGTTGCCGATACCTTGATGCAGGCGTTGCAGCAGTTAAAAACAGCCTATGAAAAATACCGTTTGGACCCTGATTTTCTGGCGGAACTGACGTCAGAATTGAAGGATTATGTCGGTCGAGCTACCCCGTTATACCATGCCGAACGGTTGAGCAGGCAACTGGGCGGGGCAGGCATCTATTTAAAGCGGGAAGATCTTAATCACACCGGCGCACATAAAATCAATAATACCGTGGGGCAGGGGTTATTGGCCAAGCGCATGGGCAAGACCCGCATCATTGCTGAAACCGGTGCCGGCCAGCATGGCGTGGCCTCCGCCACGGTGGCAGCCAAACTGGGCCTTGATTGTGTCGTTTACATGGGCTCGGAAGACATCAAACGACAAGCCAGCAACGTTTACCGCATGAAGCTTTTAGGGGCGGAGGTGGTGCCGGTCACCGCCGGTTCCAGAACCCTGAAAGATGCCTTGAATGAAGCCATGCGTGATTGGGTGAGTAACATCGACAACACCTTCTACATTATTGGCACTGTGGCGGGTCCGCATCCTTACCCGCAGATTGTCCGTGATTTTCAGGCCGTTATTGGCCGTGAAGCCCGTGCGCAGATGCTTGAAAAAACCGGTTCTCTGCCGGATGCGCTGGTGGCCTGTGTGGGAGGCGGTTCCAATGCCATGGGACTGTTTTACCCTTTCCTCGATGATGAAGCGGTCGCCATTTATGGCGTCGAGGCAGCAGGCAAAGGAATTGAAAGCGGTGAACACGCGGCGTCGTTGATTGCAGGTAAACCCGGCGTCTTGCATGGCAACCGCACTTACCTGTTGTGCGATGAAAATGGCCAAATCAAAGACACTCACTCCATCTCCGCAGGGCTTGATTATCCCGGCGTGGGGCCTGAGCATGCCTATCTAAAAGATCAGGGCCGCGTCCAGTACGTCCCCATCACCGATGAGGAAGCCCTTCAGGCATTCCGTACCCTCACACGAACAGAAGGCATTATTCCGGCACTGGAATCCAGTCATGCGGTGGCGTACGCCATGAAGCTCGCAAAGACCATGGCGCCCACCCAACGAATCATTGTCAATTTGTCGGGACGCGGCGACAAAGACATGCATACTATTGCCGCGATTGACAAATTGACTATTTAACGCAGGCAGGACGTAATGAACCGAATTGACGCATGTTTAAAACGATTGCACGACAGCAATAAAAAAGCCTTAAGCCCTTATATCACGGCAGGGGATTTACAGCCTGAACGAACCGTGGAATTGATGCACGCGCTGGTTAAAGCCGGCGCTGATATTCTGGAGATCGGTATTCCTTTCTCCGACCCCATGGCGGAGGGACCGGTGATTCAGGCGGCCATGGAGCGGTCGTTGAATAACGGTACAACCCTGAAAACGGTTTTGCAATACGTGACCGAATTTCGCCAAAAGGATGACACCACGCCCCTCATTCTGATGGGGTATGTTAATCCGGTGGAAATGCATGGCTATGAACGTTTCGCCCGTGAGGCGAAAGCAGCGGGTGCGGATGGCACCATCTTGGTGGATTTACCGCCTGAGGAAAGTGAAGAGGTTGCAAAAATCTGGCGTGAAGCAGGGCTTTACATGATTTACCTCTGCTCACCGACTACCAGCGATGAACGCATGGATCGCATCAATCACTTTGCACAAGGGTATCTTTACTACGTGTCCCTAAAAGGGGTAACCGGCGCCAGCAGTTTTGCCCTGGATGAAGTAAGAAAACATTATCAGCATCGTCATGCGCAAACCCGCTTGCCGCTTATGGTGGGATTTGGTATTAAAACGGCAGACATGGCTTCCCAGGTTGCTGATTTTGCTGACGGGGTGATTGTAGGAGCCGCACTGGTGGAACGGCTCTTCGACAGTTACACGCGTAAGGACGATTACATTTTACACGGCGTGACTCTGATTGCAGACATGCGCCGTGCCATCGATGAATAATGGATAAAAACATGACAGAAAGCAGTGAAAAAAGAGCCCATTTTATACGCCAGTTGATTACCGATGAATTAGCGAGCGGCAAACATCAAGAGGTTGTGACCCGTTTTCCGCCGGAGCCCAATGGTTACCTTCATGTCGGCCATGCCAAATCCATCTGCCTGAATTTTGGTCTCGCAGAGGAATTCAACGGACGTTGTTATCTTCGTTTTGACGATACCAATCCCATCAAGGAAGAGGAAGAGTTTGTCAATGCCATCATTGACGATGTCAAATGGCTGGGTTTTGAGTGGTGCGACATGACCCATTCCTCGGACTATTATCAACAGCTGTATGATTACGCGGTCCTGTTAATCAAAGCAGGAAAAGCCTACGTGGACAGCCTAAGCATGGACGAAATCCGCTCTTACCGCGGCACGTTGCAGATGCCAGGCAAAGAGAGCCCTTATCGTAATCGGTCGGTAGAAGAAAACCTCGATCTGTTTGAACGGATGAAAGCCGGGGAATTTCCCGATGGCGCCCATGTGCTGAGAGCACGCATCGACATGCAGTCGGGTAATGTGAATATGCGCGATCCGGTATTATACCGGATACGCCATGCCAGCCATCAACGCACGGGTGACGCATGGTGCATTTACCCCATGTATGATTATGCACACCCCATTTCCGATGCCCTGGAGCATATCACCCATTCCCTGTGTACCCTGGAATTCCAGGATCATCGTCCGCTGTATGACTGGTTCATCGAAAACCTGCCTGTGCCTGCACGTCCTGTTCAAACGGAATTTGCCCGCTTAAACCTTTCCCATACGGTGACCAGTAAACGTAAATTACGCGAACTGGTTGAGAAAAAAATTGTCTCCGGCTGGGATGATCCGCGCCTGCCGACTTTGCGGGGCATGCGTAAACGCGGCTATCCACCGGCAGCTATACGCCAGTTTTGTGAAATGATCGGTATTTCCCGCAGCGATTCAGTCATTGACATGTCCCTGCTTGAAGAATGTGTTCGTGATGAACTAAATAAAGTGTCAAAACGCGCGCTGTGTGTGCTTGAGCCGCTTAAAATTGTCATTGACAATTACCCTGACAATCAGGTTGAAGAGTTAACTGCGGCTTTTCATCCTCAGAATGCCGATGCTGGAAACCGCATGCTGCCTTTCTGCCGCGAGCTTTACATTGAGCGCTCCGACTTTATGGAAGCGCCGCCCAAGGATTATTTCCGTTTAGCGCCGGGGCGAGAAGTGCGTTTGCGTAACGCCTATGTGATTCGCGCCAATCAGGTTATTCATGATGATAACGGGCAGATTATCGAAGTACGTTGTACCTATGATCCAGACACCCTGGGAAAAAACCCGCCGGATCGCAAAGTGAAAGGGGTGATTCACTGGGTGTCGAGCCAACACGCTTACCCGATTAAAATTTATCAATACGATCGCTTGTTTAATGACGCCAACCCGGCGCGCGAGGAGGATTTCCTGCAATTCCTCAACAAGGATTCCTTACAGGTTCGTGAGGGTTTTTGCGAGCCCTCGCTGGCGAGACAGCCCGTGGGGGAAACCTTCCAGTTTGAGCGCTTGGGGTATTATTGCGTCAACGAGGTGGAACATCACAAAGTCATCGCCTTTCACCGCATTGTCGGATTAAAGGATACCTGGGGCAAAACGAGCTGAGAGGAAGGCATGTTATATTTATACAATTCACTGACCCGAAAAAAAGAACAGTTTGTACCCATTGAACCCGGAAAAATCGGCTTGTACGCCTGCGGTGTTACAGTGTATGACCGTTGCCATTTAGGCCATGCCCGTTCCATGGTGGCCTTTGATGTCATGGTGCGTTTCCTGCGTGCTGAAGGCTATGACGTGACGTACGTCAGAAACATTACCGACATTGATGATAAAATCATTGTTCGGGCTAACGAGCGGCACATGCCAATTGATCAACTGACATCCCTCTACATTGAAGCCATGCATGAGGATGCCCGCGCCCTGAATATTCTGCCGCCCGATGTGGAACCGCGCGCCACGGCCCATATTGCAGCCATTATTCGTCTCATCGAACGTTTGATGGCAAAAGGCTTTGCCTATGTCAGCGACAATGGCGATGTCTGTTTTGAAGTCGAGCGTTTTAAAGCATACGGTAAACTATCCAATAAAGAAATTGAGAATTTAATTGCCGGCGCGCGCATCGACGTCGTCAGGGAAAAGCGCTCGCCGCTTGATTTTGTGCTGTGGAAGAAAGCCAAAGCCTCGGAGCCCAGTTGGCCTTCCCCCTGGGGTGATGGCCGTCCAGGCTGGCATATTGAATGTTCTGCCATGGCGATGCAGGAACTGGGCGAACAATTTGATATTCATGGCGGCGGCCTGGATTTGCAGTTCCCGCATCACGAAAATGAAATTGCCCAGAGTGAAGCCGCCAGCGAAAAACCGTTTGCCAATTATTGGCTGCACGTTGGCATGCTGCAGGTTAACAACGAGAAGATGGCGAAATCAGTCGGGAATTTTTTCACGATTGAGGATGTCTTGAAAAAACACCATGCGGAAGCAATCCGTTATTTCCTGTTAAGCAGCCATTACCGCAGTCCCTTGAATTATTCCGAAGAGAATTTGCATAATGCCCGCAAGGCGTTGGCGCGACTTTATCAATCGATCAAGGACATTCACTGCGATGACTCGCTGGCGCTGCATGAAAAATGGGAAGCAGCGTTTGCCGCCGCCATGAATGATGATTTCAATACGCCTGTGGCCTTGTCGGTGTTATTTGATCTCAGTCATGAGGTCAATAAAACGCGCGATCCGCAATTGGCGTTAACACTGAAGCATTTAGCCGGTGTGTTAGGGCTCATGCAAGCCAATCCCCTGGATTTCCTGCAGTCGGGTTTGAATGAAGAAGACAAGGAAGGCATTGAACAATTGATTCAGGAACGTCTGCAGGCACGCGCTGACAAGAATTGGGCACGTGCTGATGAAATCCGGGATTCGCTGGCTAAGTCAGGAATCGAGTTATTGGACGGCCCGCAGGGAACCACCTGGCGAAAAATCAGCGATTAAGCACATTCAGGGCTCTTGGACTATAGTTAGTTTATCGTTGATTAAACGTAAATTCTGCTTAAGTCCGGGAGCTCAAAGTAATGATCATTGCTGATAAGCCCTGTAATGACGTAATCCCCCTATTTGTAAGTCGGCCCGCCAACAAGGGATTGCGGTTAAGGTGTTGTCTTTTAGCTTTCAGTCTCCTGGCCGTATGGCCTGTTCATCAAGCCGTGGCGCACGCCCGCAGCACCTCACTTTTTCTGCAATCGACTGAAGAAACCAAGGGTTCTTATGGTCTTGCCACCCGCAATAATAATCAATTGCTGACGGCATCAGCTCCCAAAGTCATCAAGCTGTTTAATGTGATTGAAAAACAGTTTGAGGGGGGTTTTTATACCCTGTCTGAAGTGAGCAGTTTTCCTCTGGATTTGACCATTATTCCCCCCAATCCTTCTCGTGATGTCCCGGGAGGGATTGCTATCAGCAGTTTTTTGGATGGCCGGGTGATTACCGTACTTACCAATGGCAGTGTCATTCAATCCAACATGGAGGCCTTTCAATTATTGCCGGAAACCGGACTGTACAAGGCAACCTTTGGTCCCAGCCTGTTGGGCGTAGACGGCATTGCCTATCGACGTCAGGATGATCGCTTGTATGTCGCAGGGTTTGATCCTTACAACCTGTATGAATTGGATTGGCGGGGCTCCTTGCCGCGTCCCATCCCCTTATTGCCCTTTTTACCGGAAGGGCGGTGGCTGAATTCATTTCAGTTTGGGCCGGATGGATTGCTATATGCTCCTGATGTTGTTCATGGTCAAATTGTGGTTATCAATGTGGAAACCGGGGTGGTGACACCCCTGGTTGAAAACATTGATAAACCGGCGGCTGTGAAAGTTGACCGGGATGGTCGGGTTTATTTCATTGGAAGACGTACTGGTCATGTTTACCGGCATAACCCCTTGAGCGATGAAACCGTGCTGTTAGCAACGTTGCCCCCCGGACTGGATAACCTGACGCTGGATCGCTCCGGGGATAAAGTCTATGTCAGCAATAATCAGAATCAGATTTTTGAAATTGATGTCGCAACCCGTGCAACGGAGACTCTCTTTGATTCGCCGGTAGCACAAATGTGGGATTTTGCCTACGATTCGGATCGGCGCTCCCTGTATGTCACGGATCTCGCTTCGGTTAAGGAATTCAATGCCCAGGATGCCAGTCTTGAAAGCCGCTTTGTGTTTTCAGATTTTAATTCAGGCCTTAACAATCTTAATTTTCATGCAACCAGTTTAAGCCTCGATGACCGTGAGGAAGGAAAAATCATTTTAACCGACATGTTTCTCGGCAACATTCTGGTTCTGAATCGTGCAGATTACTCCATCCATGATCAAACCCTGACCGGTGATTACACCGGATTATGGTATAAGCAACCTTCCTGCACCGTGCGGGTGGAAAACAATGGGGGTGAGTATTATCTGGCGGCCAGTTTACTGGATGGTACGATTGTTAAAATTTTTCATAATGGCGGTATTGAATCCAGTAACGTCGTGGTGGAATCCTTCGCGGGAGGATTGGACGCGCCGACGAAGCTTAAAATTTATCAGGGGTATGTCTATGTTGTTGAGCTAGGTCAGACGACCACGGGTTTGGCCAACAGCGGCAAAATCAGCCGCATTTCGCTGGCTAATCCGCGTGTTAAAGAAGTGTTGGTCAGCAATCTTTCAGAGCCTCAGGGGCTTGATATCGTTGATGATGTCATGTATTTCATTGAATCAAAAACCAGGCGCTTGTTAAAAGCGTCCGCGCTCAATCCCGGTACAGCGGAGGTGGTGGAGGAAAATCTTGATTTAAGCAATGAGCTGTTGGTTTCGCAGCTTACCCCTGTCGCTCAGGCCACACCACCCGCTGCTGTCGCTGTTCTTCCTCAGGCGGAGAAACTATTCATTATGGAGACGCAGCCAAATGCAATTCGTCTGTTTGAAGAGGGGGATTAATGCTGGCTGGTCACGCGCAGAATTTCAGCCAGGGACGTATCACCCCCCAGTACGCGTTTGAAACCGTCCTGACGGATGCTGGGATGATTGGGGCGGAGGTAATCCTCAAGCACCTGCAGGTTCTCATCACGGTGGATCATGCGTCTTAATGTCTCATCGATTTCAATCAATTCATAAATCCCGGTTCTGCCACGATAACCTAAGTTATTGCATTCCGTACAGCCTTTGGGTTCATAGACCGTGATTTTTTCAGACTGTTTAGGGAGATTCATCAATTCCAGTTCATCATCGCGGAGCACATGCGGTACTTTGCAAAAGGAACATAATTTTCTTACCAGACGCTGCGCGATAAGTCCAACCAAACTGGATGAGAGCAGAAAGGATTCAACCCCCATGTCACGCAGACGGGTAATGGCGCCGAGCGCGCTGTTGGTGTGCAGCGTCGAAAGCACCAAATGGCCGGTAAGGCTCGCTTGCACCGCGATTTCAGCCGTTTCCAGATCGCGGATCTCCCCGATCATCACCACATCGGGATCCTGACGTAAAATAGCACGCAACCCTTTGGCAAAGGTCATTTCCACTTTGGTGTTGACCTGGGTCTGGCCAATACCGGGCAGATCGTACTCAATCGGATCTTCGATAGTAAGGATATTGCGGCTGACTTCGTTTAATTCGGTCAGCATGGCATAAAGCGACGTGGTTTTACCAGAGCCAGTGGGACCGGTTAATAAAATAATGCCATGGGGCTCGGCAATCATACGCCGGATAAGGCTTAAGGTGCTTTCGGGCATGCCGAGCAGGTTTAAATCCAGTTGCGCGGCCTGTTTGTCCAGAATCCTGAGTACGATGCGCTCGCCATAATTGGATGGCAGGGTGGATACCCGCACATCAATATTATGACCACCGATGCGAAGGGCAATACGGCCATCCTGAGGAATGCGTTTTTCAGCGATATCCAGTTTCGCCATGACTTTGACGCGGGAAATGAGCAGCGGCGCGATAGCACGCTGAATTTCCAGCACTTCATGAAGCACCCCGTCAATGCGGTTGCGGGCAATCACCCGGTTTTCGTAGGTTTCGATGTGGATATCCGAGGCTTTCTGTTTAATGGCCTGGGTAAACAGGGCATTGATCAGGCGGATAATGGGTGCGTCATCCTTGTTATCCAGTAAATCCTCGCTGTTGGAGAGTTGATCCGCAAATTGCGATAGATCAAAATCACCTTCCATGTCGATGGCCGCATCAAGAACGGACGATTGCGATTGATAGCATTGCGCCAGATGCTGTTGGAATTCATGTTCGCTGACTTCCTTAAGCGTCAACTTCTGTTGCAACAGGCGTTTCGCTTCAGCCAGCGCTGTCAGCGACAAATTGGGGAGGTGGTAAAGCAGCGTCTCCTCGCCGTTGGCGACAGCAACCAGCCCGTGGCTTTTGGCAAAGCCATAGGGTAATCGCTTGATGTTTTCAGGCTCGTTCATTGCTATTTCGTCGTGACTATCGTTGTGCTGCGTTGCACCAGGCGATTTTGGAATGGTCGCGGCAAATCCGCCGATTTCAGGGGTGGCAACACGGTTTCATCATCATGTTTGTGATACGTTTCCTGAGAGCGGAGGAAGTCGAGCTGCGACTGCCGTAAGTCATTGTACTTGCCGCCGCTTAAATGCACCGCATCCGCTTCCGTTGCTAGAATGATAGGACGGATAAAGACCATGAGCACGCGCTTTTCACGGTTGCGGATATTGTGCTGGAAAAGACGGCCAATGCCTGGAATATCACCCAATATCGGCAGACGGTTATCATCATTACCCAGACTGTCCTGAGTTAAACCGCCGAGCACCACAATGTCGCCGCTTTCCACATGAACCGAGGTGACAATGCTGCTGATTTTAAAGACCGGGTTGGTTGTATCCAGCGTGCTGGCTGGATCCACGGTGTCGTTGCCCTGATCAATTTGCAACTGAATACCCTCACCGCGTGTGATTTGCGGACGAACATACAGGTGCAGGGCGACATTCACCCGGTCAAAGGTGACATAGGGGCTCGCCGTTGTGGTGCCGCCGGCATTGTTGGGGTAGGTGGTGGAGGCCACGGACACCTGTCTACCGACTAAAATTTTAGCCTGGCGATTATCCAAAACAACGACGGACGGCGTGGACAGAATGTTGGCCTTGCGCTTGCGTGCCAAGGCATAAATCTGGGCTTGAAAGTCATCAATGGTAGTCTGATTATTAATGATGGCAAACCCTGGGCGAAAATCACCCGGATCGCCGGTTTGCTGATTGGTTCCCCATTCAATACCGAGACTGTTGACGTCACTGGCATCCACTTCGGCCACCAATGCTTCAATCAGCAATTGTGCCGGGCGAATATCCAATTGACGAATGACACCTTTTAGGATGCGGATTAAACTTGCCGGCGCATTGAGAATGATGGAGTTGGTATTCGGTTCGGCAATAATCTGCACCGTGGGTTTAGTCGACCCCTCACTCTGCGTGCTGGCGCCAGTGGTATTGGGCGTTGCTGCCGGATTAGCCGCCGGCGGTTGAGCTGGTTGCGTCATGCCGCTGCTGTTGCCGCCATAACCCCCGGAGGATGAATTGTTCACCAGGTTAGAGGCTGGATTGGTGCTGTCCAGTTCAGGGCGCGTAATTGTGCCGATGGTTGTGCCAACATTGCCGCTGAAATTCGCCTGAGCTATGCCTGCGAGGATAGGAACCAGATCTTCCGCTCGCAAATAATTTAAATAAACAACCTGAGTATTGCTGTTCGTGCCGTTAGGGCTTTGCCGATCGAGGCCGGCAATCAGCAGACGCAGCTTAATGCGTTCGGTACGGCTGCCGCTGATTAAGATGGCATTGCTGCGATCATCGGCGGCAATCATGGTTTGGGCATGGCCACTGCCGGGTTGTGATTTGATTAGATCCTTAAGGGTCGCTGCAACATCCATGGCTAAAGCATGCCGCAGTCTGACCATGTCAATGTCGTTGGCTGACGAGCTGTCGACCTGTTTGATAATATTGGCGAGACTTTTAATGTTGCTTGCCCGCCCCGAAAGAATCAGCATGTTGGACGGTGCATAGGCAGAAATGCTGCTCCATTGCGGCATCAGGGGACGCAACACAGGCACCAGTTGCTCGGCGGGGACATAACGCACGGGCACGACGACTACCATCATGTCATCGCCCCGCGGCGGATGGCGCATCTGGCTTAATAAATCAGAAGAGACGGTCTTGGCATCGATGTTGGGGATAATCTTGATGACGTCGCCGCTGGGAATGGCTGCGTAACCTGAGACCTGCAGCACGGACAGAAACACCTGATAGAGTTCGTTATTGGACATCGGCGTTGAGGAGACAATGGAAATTTTTCCCTGAACACGTGGATCAATGATAAAATTTTTACCGGTGACGCGGGACACCTCGGCAATGACCGCACGGATGTCAGCATTGCGAAGATTCCATAATTTTTTTTCACCGCGTTCTTCCTCACCCGGCGTCAGTTGCGGTGCCTGGGGTGGCGGGGCGTTAGTCCCGGTTGCCGAGGTCTCGTGATTTAACAACTGCTTGATGTTTTGAGCCACGCTGTACTCTTCAATCGGACCAATTTTAACGACATAGACGTTTTGACTTTTGTCATGCTCGATGGTTACCGGTTGTTTCAGTGTGGAAGACAATTGGAGTTTCAACTGAAGGGCGCTGTTTTCATTGCTAAAATGCCCGGCATTGAGCTCATAGGCAGGTCGTCCATCAATTGCAATGTTTTTGATAGCAACTGTTGTCGCATAAGCACAGGCCAAACCAAGAGAAACCAGGATTAATGATAAAATCTTACGCATCAAGCAACACTGAAATAAGCAATTATGACATCATAACCAAATTTACAAGGTTTCAATAGCGTTTTCGAATAATCAGGGTATTAATTAAATGAAGGGCGACTGGAGTGAAACGCGTAGGAGCATCAGAAGTAAGACTGGAGGCATTGAAAATGGTGGCTATGGGTGGACTCGAACCACCGACCTCAGCATTATGAGTGCCGCGCTCTAACCGGCTGAGCTACATAGCCACAAGAGGCCGTGATTTTGTCGTTTATGAGGATTTCTGTCAAGAGCTGGATGCTTAATTTTTTAATTTTTTTAGAGAGGCGGACAAGCCTGACGACTTGCCCGCCCTTAAGACTAGATGATAAGAATATACAACGCGCCGGCGTCACGTAAAACCTGAACCAGCAATTGTTGTTTTTTCTGAGACGCAATTGTTTGCAGGGTTTTCACATTGGGTGTGCGTTCCTTGTTGGCGCTGATGATAATGTCACCAGGACGTAAGCCTGCGCGCCAGCCGGCACTGCTTTCGGATGCGCCTACAACCTGAATACCCACCACATGACCATGCAGCGGCGAATCCTGCTCAAAATTCCTTAAAGCAAGGCCGTAAAGGAATGGATTGGTGGCCTGCAATTCCTGCTCGTGCTTTTTAATGTCGGTAACCACGGCATTTAAGGTTAATTCCTTGCCATCGCGTTTAACTGTGATTTTGGCGTCACTGCCGACACGCAGCAGGCTGATGGTGGTTTTGACCTGGGTCGCCTGGGTAATTTTAGTGTTATTGATCTGGGTAATGATATCACCCGGTTTTAATCCGGCGCGTTCAGCCGGGGATTTTTCATTCACCTGAGAAACCAGTGCGCCCTGAAAATCTTCAGGATAGCCCATCGCCTGAGCCAGCTCTGGCGTTAAATGCTGGACAAAAATGCCCATCAGGCCGCGATGGATTGAACCGAATTTGATTAATTGCTGCACCACGTCTTTCGCCATGTTGACCGGGATGGCGAAGCCGATACCCACATTGCCGCCATAGGGCGATAGAATCGCTGTATTAATACCGATAAGTTCACCGCGGGCGTTAACCAGGGCGCCGCCTGAGTTTCCGGGGTTAATGGCAGCATCAGTCTGGATGAAGTTTTCAATGCCTTCAATGTTTAAATCGCTGCGTTTCATTGCGCTGATGATGCCAAACGTAGCGGATTGGCTATTGCCAAAGCTATTTAAACCAAAAGGATTACCAATGGCGACCACAAAATCACCGACTTCGGCTTTGTCTGAATCACCAATGGGCAGGCTTTTCAAGTTTTTCGCATCGATTTTTAGCACCGCCAGATCGGTTTCACTGTCGCTGCCAATCAATTTCGCCTTAAGACGGCGGCCATCATTCAAGGTCACCGTAATGAGTGTGGCGTTGCGGATGACGTGATCGTTGGTAATGATGACACCGTTTTTGGGATCGACGATGACACCGGAACCGATGCTTTGAAATTTGCGTGGTTTTTCAGGGGTGAGCTGCTGGCGTTCATTGTCGTCATCGTCATTGTCTGCGGCAGGCGGACCGGCAGGGATAACCCCCTGGACCGCGACGTTAACAATGGCTGGCATCACGTTCTTAAGAACGGGGGCTAAGGTAGTGATGGTTTTATTATCATCGGCGGTAGCGGAAGCCGTCAGGCCAATGAAAAGTAAACCGGTCAGAAATGAAAGTAATTTTCGAGACATAGTTTTTCCGAGCGTTTAAGTGAACCAAATTAAAGTGGCCATTCTACCTGTTTGTGGCTCGCGGCGATAGGAATAGAAGTCATTTTTTTGTTCAAAAGTACAAAGATTAGACTTCGAAACAGTAGAAATGGACAAATTTTCCAAAAGCAGAGCAGCTAAACCGGGTAAATCAGCCAACCATTTGCTGTCTTTTCTTTGAAAGGCGGGCAGTGAAAAATCATAACGGGTTTTAAACTGTTCGCGCATGTCATCGCCAACCTCATAGCAGGATTGGCAAATCCCAGGCCCTATCCAGGCGATGAGATCGGCGGGTTGACTCTGCATGGTCTGCACCGTGTTTTCAACGATGCCATTGACCAGACCGCGCCAGCCGGCGTGAATGGCGGCAATTTCCGTTCCTTGCCGGTTGCAGAGCAGAATAGGGAGGCAATCGGCGGTCATGATGGCTAAAACCTGTTGCTTATCACGGGTGATGGCGGCATCGGCGAGGCGATTGGGGTTCTCTTCCACCACCACGCAGGTGGTGCTGTGCGTTTGGTCAAGCCAGGCCGGTTCACCGGGCAGGCGAAGGCTGGCTGCCAGTTCGCGGCGGTTTTGCAGCACATGCTCCGGATTGTCGCCTACGTGCAGACCGAGGTTGTTTTTATCATAGGGCGGCTGGCTAAAACCCGAGTGCCTTAATGTCGTGAGGGCGCGAATTGTCGCGGGGGCTGGCCAGTCGGCAATTAAATTAGACAAGGTACTCATCCAGGCTGTTTATCAGGGACTGAAAATCATCCGGCAAAGGAGCGGTAAAAGTCAATAAGTTATCGTGTTCTGGATGATGAAACGACAGGGACGCGGCATGCAGCGCCTGACGTTTAAATGACTGCAGTGCCTCGCGTAATTCAGGAGCAATTTGTGCCGGTATTTTGGGGCGTCCGCCGTACAGGGGATCGCCGACCACGGGATGATTGATGTGCGCCATATGAACGCGAATCTGATGGGTGCGACCGGTTAAAAGCTGCACATCAAGCAGGGTAAACGCGTCATAATGCCGTTTAACCGTGTAAAGGGTAACCGCTTGCCGGCCCTGATTGAGCACCGCCATTTTCAGGCGATTACGGGGATGTCGGCCAAAAAAGGTATCGATTTCCCCGCCGCTTATCACATGCCCCTGAACCAGGGTCACGTAACGGCGCTGAATGGCGCGTTCCTGCATTTGCCGTACCAGCGAGGTGTGAGCGGGCAGGCTTTTCGCCACAACGAGGAGACCGGTGGTGTCTTTATCCAGACGATGAACAATGCCGGCTCTCGAGAGCGAAGCCAGTTGGGGGGCATGATGCAGCAGCGCGTTGACTAAGGTGTGTTTGGGATTTCCGGCACCGGGATGCACCACGAGGCCAGCCTGTTTATTCACTACCAGCAAGGCCTCGTCCTCGTAAACGATGTCGAGTGGAATGAATTCCGGCTCACAGGTGTCACTGGATTGTTGATACGCTTCGTCCTCCACTGCCACCGTGATAACATCGCCCTCCATCACCTTGTCTTTCGGTTTTAATTGACGCTGATTGACCTGGATGAGTCCCTGCCTCAACCATTGGCTCAATTGTGAGCGGGAATAAAGCGGAAGCAGTCGAGCCAAGGCAACGTCAATGCGTTGCCCGTGCAGATCGCGGGGAACCCGCAGTTCATTGTTCAGTGCGCTCATGCCGGGATGGCATCCTCGGAAACGCTGAGGCGGCCGCGCAGGGAGTTAGGCAGGGTTTCAGAAATGTCCACCTGAACGAACTGACCGATTAACGTGGCAGGACCATCAAAATTAACGACGCGGTTGCATTCCGTGCGTCCAGCCAATTGCTGAGCATTCTTTTTGGATTGACCGGTCACAAGGATACGCTGCGTGCTGCCAATCATGGATTGGCTGTATTGCGCTGCATTGATTAACAGCCGGTTTTGCAGGATTTGCAGACGCTGTTTTTTGACGTCCATGGGTGTATCGTCCGGCAGGTTGGCTGCCGGTGTGCCCGGACGGGCACTGTAAATAAAACTGAATGAGGTATCAAAACCGATGTCATGGACTAAATCCATCGTATCCTGGAAGTCTTTATCAGTTTCTCCGGGAAAACCGACAATGATGTCGGTGGACAGACGAATGTCGGGCCTCACCTTGCGTAATTTTCTGATTTTTGATTTGTACTCAAGGGCGGTGTAACCGCGTTTCATCATCGATAGCACCCGATCTGAGCCGCTTTGAACCGGCAGATGCAGGTGGTTGGCCAGCTCGGGAACGTCCGCAAAGGCATTGATGAGGTTGTCTGAGAAGGCCAGCGGGTGAGACGTGGTGAAGCGGATCCGGCCAATGCCATCAATGGCCGCGAGGTAGTGAATGAGCAAGGCGAGATCAGCGCATTCACCCTGAGTCATCATGCCGCGGTAATCATTCACGTTCTGGCCGAGAAGATTAATTTCCCTGACGCCTTGAGAGGCCAGTTGATAACATTCGGCAAGGACATCGTCAAAGGGCCGACTGATTTCCTCACCCCGGGTATAGGGAACAACACAATAACTGCAGTATTTACTGCAGCCTTCCATAATGGAGACGAACGCGACGGGGCCTTCGGCACGCGGAGCGGGGAGGTGATCGAACTTCTCGATTTCAGGAAAACTGATATCGACAACCGGCTTTTTGGTTCGTGCCCGTTCTTCGAGCAGGGCTGGAAGACGATGCAGTGTCTGGGGGCCGAAAACGATGTCGACATAGGGCGCCCGTTTGATGATATCCCCGCCTTCCTGGCTGGCAACACAGCCGCCGACACCAATAATCACATGCGGATTTTTTTCTTTGTATTCCCGCCATTGGCCTAACTGCGAAAAGACTTTTTCCTGGGCTTTTTCGCGTATCGAGCAGGTGTTTAAAAGGATGACATCGGCCTCGTCAAGAACGTCTGTTTTTTCAAGGCCGTGAGTATTTAACAGGACATCTGCCATTTTGGATGAATCGTATTCATTCATTTGGCAGCCATTGGTTTTAATAAAAAGTTTTTTAGCCATAGTCTTTATTCTATTGATTAATCATGAACACTTTGACAAAAGGTTTCTTTTATCCTGGGTAAAATCAGTAATGAAATTAAAATGCCAACCGGCAGAATAGCCAGCGCAACATGGTAAGCTTCAAGAGGGTAGACGCGGACTTTATTGACGATTTCGCCCTGCCACATGCGGTCGAGAATAAAGCCGATGATGGGCTGCGCCAAAGCAATGCCCACCATGTTCATCATGTTCATAAAACTTAAACCGGTTGCTACATAACGGCGGCTGCACAGCTCCTTTGCCACAGCAAAAGCGGGCAGGAACGCCGAAGAAAAGAGGCCGAAAATGAACAGCAGTGCCTGCATTTGCCAGCCGGTGGTAATGGGAGCAAAAATGAACAGGGTGCTGGTGATCAGAGCGCCAACAGCGCCAATGTACATGGGCGGTTTGCGGCGGCCAATGCGATTGGAGTATATTCCCCACAACGGGCTTGCGATAGCCCAGCCAATGAACACCAGGGAAATGTAATTGGCGGCGGTGGCTTTGGCCAGGCCCATTTTATACATCAGAAAGGGCACACCCCAGAGGCCGCAAAAAACCGGGGTGGACATGTACATCAAGCCACCGTAAATAGCCACCAGCCATAATTGTTTATTTTTAATGAGAGCAACCAGGCTGCTCCACAGGGGTTCATCGTGAGCCGAAGTGACGACAGGCTTTTTGTTGGCAGGGGCGTCTTTGGCAATGACCAGAATGAGCACAGCAATGACCAGGCCAATACTGCCCATAATAACCATGCTCTGGCGCCAGCCATAGTAGTCAATCAGCAAAGCCAGTGGCGCTTCGCCCCCAATAGCGCCCAGCATGCCGATGGTTACCATCAGTCCGGTCAGCAGGGCAAACCGGTTGGCGGGAAACCAGTTGGCGGCGAGTTTCATGGCGCCTACGGCGGCGAAGGCGGAGCCGAAACCAATCATCAGTCGCGCCAGACAGGCCGCGAAGAAATTGTCGGTCAGACCGAACGCAATCGTGCTGATGGCGCAGATGGTAGTGGCTAAGGTGAGCAGTTTTTGCGGGCCGAAATAATCCATCATGACTCCGCCAGGCAATTGCATGGCCGCATAGGAATAAAAATAAATGCCGGATAAAATGCCCAGGGTTTGACTGGTCACCCCAAAATCACGCATTAATTCGTTACTCATGACGCTTGGGGAAACCTGCAGGAGGCACTCGTAGAAGTAAAAGACGCAACCCAGTCCCCAAACAATCCAGGCCTTGGCTGTGCCTTTGGAGATGACATCCGTAACGCCATGATTTTTACTGTTCGACATCTACTGAAATACTCCCTGAATTTTTAAATAAATACGCCTGGGTTGGCTGTCCAAACGATGCAAGCGCTTTCGGCTTCTGGGCAAAAAGGTCTGTATTGTACTGAATAAGTTTGCTTTGGCATAGACCAACAAAAAATTTTATCATCTTGATAATTAATTGTCTATTCTGTCTCTTTGAGGAAACGTCCCCGACGTCGGGACCGGCCGTAACTGCTGTCCCTACGCGTTCCTGCGGATAAAAGGATTGGGTCTTGGCTAATCTGTGTTATCCTAGGGACAGCCAAGATCCTGATTCTGACAATGTTGAGGTAGATTCCCGTCCGGGTGTTTTTTATAATGCCGGCTTTGGCTATTTGCCATTCATTTCAGACAACACGAACAGTAGGGCGTTCACTTTATGCATAATGAGTCAGTTTTTTATACAATCTTTTTAATATTTGCCGGAGCGGCCGTTTTTTCCACTCTGGTATTGTATACAAAACAGTCCCTGCTGGTCGCCTACATTTTATTAGGAGCCGCTTTGGGTCCCTGGGGTCTGCGTCTGGTTTCTGATGTGACGGTGGTGCAGCAGGTTGGCGATATTGGCATTGTTTTCCTGCTGTTTCTGCTGGGCCTTCACCTGCAGCCGCAGAACTTAGTCCATATGCTGCGCAAGATCACCTGGATTGCAATCGTCAGTTCGGTTGTCTTCGCCATCATTGCCTACCTCATTGGCCGCTGGTTTGGTCTTAGCGAAACCGAGTCCTGGATTCTTGGTGCGGCGATGATGTTTTCCAGTACCATCATTGGGCTTAAACTGTTACCGACAACCATTTTACATCATCAGCACACCGGTGAGGTGATGATCAGCGTCCTGCTGATGCAGGACGTTATCGCGATTATCATCCTTATCATGATTAATGGTGCCCAGGGCAATGGCCTGGCCCTGGATGATTTCATTCTGGTGCTGGTGGCGCTGCCGTCGCTGACGTTGTTCGCCTTTGCAGTCGAGCGTTACATCCTGGTGAAGCTGCTTGCGCGTTTTGACCGCACCCAGGAGTATGTTTTTCTGCTTTCCATCGGCTGGTGTCTCGGGCTTTCTTTTCTGGCCAAACAGTTGGGACTGTCAGAGGACATTGGCGCGTTTGTCGCCGGCGTTGCTTTAGCCTCAAGTCCGATCTCCCTGTTTATTGCCGAAAGCTTAAAACCCCTGCGGGATTTTTTTCTGGTGATGTTCTTTTTCTCCATTGGGGCGACGTTTAATTTCGGTTTTGGTGCGCAGGTTTTTATACCAGCGCTTATCCTGTCTTTCCTTATGCTGGTGCTTAAACCCCTGTTCTTCTGGTTCCTGCTGCAGCGGGCTGGCGAAAAGAAAACCATTGCCAAAGAGGTCGGCGTCCGACTTGGGCAGGCGAGTGAATTCTCCCTGCTGGTGGCAAGTATCGCCTTAAGTACTAAACTCATTTCAGAAGTCGCTTCCAATCTGATTCAGGCGACAACCATTTTAACCTTTATTGTGTCGTCATACCTCGTGGTGTTGAAATACCCAACACCGATTGCTCTCTCGGAAAAAATGCAGAAGGATTAATCATGAAATTATTGGTCATTGTACTGTGTCTGTTTAGTGAACGTTACCTGATTCATGCTGCTTCCCTAAACCGGTTTACATGGTTTACCCGTTATTTTAATGTCATTAATCAGCGCTTGCCTGACGGTTCTGCATTAGCCAGCCCCTATTTAAGGCTTTTGGCGGTGATCTTGCCTCCTGTCTTAATCACCTGCCTGGTGTTGTTTTTATTCTGCCATATTCTGTTTGGTTTCATTTATCTGCTGCTGAATATTGTTATTTTTTACTATTGTCTGGGACCCAATAACCCCTTTTATCCTGTCGCTTCGGACAAATCCAGTGAAGAAGATGACTCCGCTGCCCGGGATTATTTTACAGCCGTCAACGGGCAATTGTTTGCCGTTATTTTCTGGTATATTTTATTGGGGCCTGTCGCCGTGCTGGTGTATCGGTTACTGTCTTTAAGTCAGGTTCAGGCGCAAACTGCTGCGGCCGCAGCGACGATAACCCGTTACCTCGACTGGATTACTGCCCGTGTGACTGTCCTGCTTTACTTGCTGGTGGGTAATTTCCAACGGGGCTTCAGTTTCTTCACCCAGTATTTTCTCTCACAGCCAGATAATAATGAATTACTCCTTGGGCAGGGAGGAGTACTCGCGGCGCGCACATCTGAAAATGACACGGTGACCCTGCCGCAGGCGCAAACGCTGGTTGAACATGCACTGATTGTTTACCTGGTGTTTTTAGCCTTTTTTACTCTGGTTGCCTGGCTGTAAAACGGGTTAAATAATAACGAGGAAGCGTTGACTATGATAAATTCGATGGCTCGTGTGGTACTGACAATTCTGGCCCTGACTCTGCTCGCGGCTTGCTCCCACCCGATCGTTACACCGCAGGGTAAGCCCCATTACAAAGCCTGTACGTTGTCCTGTGAGCAGAAAGCCCGTGCCTGCAATAAAGTATGCCGTAATAACTGCGCGCAATGCACCGCCTACAATTTCCAGACAGCCGCAAAGAACTTTAATCATTATTTCCATGAGAGTGCTGTCAATGGGCAAATCATTAAACGGGATTTGAATTCTTATTTTGATCCACTACAATGCCGCAAAACAACGTGCAATTGCCGCGGCGATTATGTGGCCTGCGTGCAATCCTGTGGAGGAGTGGTGAAAAAGCGCCTGCAGGCTGCGGCTGTTTGTTAAACGTTTTATAGATTGACGAGGAAGACATCCATGTCCCAAGAAAAGATAAACGATATAGATCCGATTGAAACACGTGAATGGCTGGATGCCTTGCAAGCGGTATTGCTGAATGATGGAAATGAACGTGCGGCCTACATTCTCCAGAAGCTGGTCAGCAAAGCCGGCACGGAGGGTGTGAGATTACGTGATGCTGTGCATACGCCTTATCGTAATACCATCCGACCGGATGAAGAAAAACAAATGCCTCCCGATGAAGGCGTGGGTAAACGCATCAATGCCCTGATTCGCTGGAATGCCGTCGCCATGGTGTTGCGCGCCGGGAAATATGCGCCGGAGCTGGGCGGTCATATTGCATCATATGCTTCCTCATCCACCCTCTACGAAACAGGCTTCAATTATTTCTTTAAAGGCCCCAACGCTACATCGCATGGCGGCGACCTGATTTATATTCAAGGTCATTCGTCACCCGGAATTTATGCACGCGCCTTTCTTGAAGGCCGCTTAAATGAAAGCCAACTGGCCAATTTCCGCCAGGAAGTGGAGGCTGACGGTCTGTCTTCCTATCCCCACCCCTGGTTGATGAGCGATTTCTGGCAATTCCCCACCGTGTCCATGGGATTAGGCCCTTTGCAGGCCATTTACCAGGCGCGTTTCTTAAAATACCTTGAAAACCGCGGCCTGATAAAAGCGGAAGGGCGAAAAGTCTGGGCCTTTTTAGGTGATGGTGAAATGGATGAACCCGAATCCGTCGGCGCCTTGTCCATTGCCGCCCGTGAAAAACTCGATAACCTGATTTTTGTCGTCAATTGCAACCTGCAGCGCCTGGATGGGCCTGTTCGCGGCAACGGCAAAATTATTCAGGAACTGGAAGGGGTGTTCCGCGGTGCTGGCTGGAATGTTATCAAAGTCATTTGGGGCGGCCGCTGGGATCCCTTGTTTGCCCGCGATAAGACAGGCATCATGCAGAAACGCATGGAAGAGTGCGTTGACGGTGATTATCAGGCTTATAAAGCCAATAACGGTGCTTATGTCCGCGAACACTTTTTTGGCCAATATCCCGAGTTGAAGAAGATGGTTGAAAACCTGTCGGATGACGAAATCTGGCGGCTTAACCGTGGCGGTCACGATGCACAAAAAGTCTATGCGGCTTATGCTCAGGCAGTCGAGCACGAGGGTTCTCCCACGGTGATTCTGGCAAAAACCATTAAAGGCTATGGCATGGGTGCCGCTGGTGAAGGGCAGAACATTACCCACCAGCAGAAAAAAATGACCATTGAACAATTGCGGGCCTTCCGTGATCGTTTCAGCATCCCCATCAGCGATGACAAAATTACCGAAATTCCTTTTTATCGTCCAGCGGCCGACAGTCCTGAGGTGAAGTACCTGCAAAAACAGCGTGAAATGCTGGGGGGTTATCTGCCATCGCGAAGCCATGCTTTCGAATCCTTACCCATTCCGGAACTGTCTGCTTTTTCATCCGTGACGCAGAGCACGGGGGATCGTGAAATTTCGACCACCATGGCCTTTGTCCGTATTCTTTCTGTGTTATTGAAGGATAAAGCCTTGGGCAATCGTATTGTGCCCATTGTGCCTGATGAATGCAGAACCTTCGGTATGGAGGGTTTGTTCCGTCAAATCGGTATTTATTCGCCGGTTGGGCAGCTGTATACGCCTGTGGATCATGAGCAGGTGATGTATTACCGCGAAGCCCGCGACGGTCAGATTCTGGAAGAAGGGATTAATGAAGCGGGCGCTTTCTGTTCCTGGATTGCGGCAGCAACGTCCTACAGTTCCAATAAACTGCCCATGATTCCATTCTACATTTACTATTCCATGTTTGGCTTTCAGCGCATTGGCGATTTGGCCTGGGCGGCGGGCGACATGCAGGCCCGAGGCTTTTTGCTGGGTGGTACTGCGGGACGCACGACACTCGCCGGTGAAGGATTGCAGCATCAGGATGGACACAGCCATTTAATGGCGGGAACCATTCCCAATTGCATAGCCTATGATCCAACCTATGCCTACGAATTGGCCGTGATCATTCAGCATGGTCTTCACCGCATGTATCAAAAGCAGGAAAACGTTTTTTATTACATCACGGTCATGAATGAGAATTACACCCATCCGGATATGCCGGCCAATGTCGAGGAAGGCATTATCAAAGGCATGTACCTTCTTCGGGAAAGCGGGAAAAAAGGCAAACGGCATGTCCAGTTAATGGGAAGCGGCACCATTTTAAGAGAAGTCATTAAGGCTGCCGAGCTGCTTAACGAGGATTTTGGCGTCACAGCCGACATTTGGAGTGTCACCAGCTTTAATGAATTACGCCGTGACGGCCTTGCGGTTGAACGCCACAATCGCATGAATCCTGAAGCCAAGCCTCAGCAATCGTATGTTCAGGAGCAGTTAAGCGGACGTCAGGGACCTGTGATTGCAGCAACCGATTACATGCGCCTGTACGCGGATCAAATCAGACCGTATGTTCCCGGCCGCTACGTGGTGCTGGGCACCGATGGCTACGGTCGAAGCGATACCCGCGAACGGTTGCGTCATTTCTTTGAGGTGGATGCCAAATTTATTGTCCTCGCCGCGCTTGAAGCCCTGGTTGCCGAAGGGGAAATGAAACCCGCAAGCATGGCAGAGGCCATTAAGCGTTACGGCATCAATTCCGACAAACCGGATCCTGTAACCGTTTAATCTAAGAATAATGACGGGCCATGATGCAATCTGTGCATGATGGCTTCCCCTTTTTGCTGAGGATAAAAATGGCAGATGAGATGAAAGTGAAAGTTCCTGATATCGGCGGCGCGAGTGGTGTCGATGTCATTGAAGTACTTGTGAAACCCGGTGACGACATTGCGGTCGATACACCTTTGATTACTCTGGAATCGGATAAAGCCAGCATGGAGATTCCTTCTCCGAGTGCAGGAAAAGTGGTGGAATTGCTGGTGAAAGTGGGCGATAAGATTTCTGAGGGCGATGTTATTCTTTCCTTGTCGACAGAGGGTAAGCCTGAGACAGAACACCAAACGCCGATGGAGGCCAGCGAGCCGCCTGCCCGGATAGAAAGCCCTAAGCCGGCTCAATCCCCTTCCACTGAAACTGTTTTGCAATCTAAAGACGTCACGATCCCTGATATTGGCGGTGCCACCGATGTCGATGTCATTGAAATAATGGTCAGTGTCGGTGACACGGTTAAAAAAGATCAGGCGCTGATTACCCTTGAAGGCGATAAAACGACGATGGATATTCCCTCGCCCTTTGAGGGAGAAATTGAAAAGCTGGCCCTTAAAGTCGGGGATAAGGTGTCGCAGGGCAGCTTAATCCTGACCATGAAAACGACACAGGCAGTACCGGCTTCTGCATCATCCGAAAAAGCGCAATCCACACCCTCTGTTTCAATCCAGACTGTGGAAGCAACCAAACCGGCCCCGGCAGCGAATGCTCCCATGCCGTCGTCTGCTTCTGCCAACAACACAGCGCTTTCCGCCGGACCCGCGGTGCGTCGTATGGCCAGGGAGTTTGGCGTCAATTTAAGTGAGGTGGCTGGCAGTGGACGTAAAAACCGGATCACCAAAGAAGATGTTCAGCAGTACATTAAATCACGCTTAAGTGAAAAGCCTGCAGCTGGCGCGGGCGGTTTTTCGCTGCCCCAGGCGCCGATCATCGATTTCAGTAAGTTTGGCGCGATTGAAACCCTGCCATTGAATAAAATCAAGCGATTAACTGGCCAAAACGTCCATCGCTCCTGGATCACGATTCCCCATGTGACACAATTTGATGAAGCGGATATTACCGATCTTGAAGCCTTTCGAAAGGAAGAGTCGGAACGTGCCGCGCAAAACGGTTACAAACTGACCATCCTTGCGTTCGTAGCCAAAGCGGTGACTAAAGCATTAATGGCCTTTCCCCAGTTTAATGCGTCACTGGATGCCAGTGGCGAGAACCTGATTTACAAAAAATATTTCAATATCGGTATTGCGGTTGAAACCCCGAATGGTCTGGTCGTTCCTGTGATTCGCAACGTCGATCAGTTGCAGGTGAGCGATATCGCCCGCGAGATGGCGGCAATCAGCAAGAAAGCCCGCGACAAAGGGTTAATGCCGGCGGACATGAGCGGCGGCTGCTTTACCATTTCCAGTCTGGGGGGGATAGGCGGTACCGCATTTACACCCATCGTCAATAATCCTGAAGTGGCTATCCTCGGCTTGTCGCGTTCCAGCATCAAACCGATCCATGAGGCCGGTGAATTTAAACCGCGATTGATGCTTCCCTTGTCCTTGTCTTATGATCATCGAGTCATTGACGGCGCGGAAGCCGCACGGTTTACCCGATACCTGGCTGATTTATTGGGCGATATTCGTCGAATTTTACTGTAATTTTAAATGAAAGAGGCTTTGTAATGAGTTCGATTAAAACTGATGTGGTGGTGCTGGGCAGCGGACCTGGCGGTTATACCGCGGCCTTTCGTGCAGCGGATCTGGGTAAGAAAGTGGTTCTCGTTGAACGTTTCGACAGCCTGGGCGGTGTGTGCCTGAACGTGGGATGCATTCCCTCCAAAGCCCTGCTTCACATTGCCAAAGTGGCTGATGAGACGCACGAACTGGCCGATCAAGGCATCAGTTTCGGTGCGCCCAAGCTCGATAATAAGAAAATGGTTGCCTGGAAAAATTCCGTGGTGGGCCAATTGACCGGTGGCCTTAAAGCATTGGCCAAACAGCGTAAGGTTGAGGTTATCACTGGCGTGGGTCAATTCTCCGGGACGCATGAAGTCACTGTTGCCGGGAAAGAGGGCAATACCACCATTGCCTTTGAAAATGCCATTATTGCCGTGGGCAGTGAGTCCATTAAATTGCCTTTTGTACCTGAAGATCCACGCATTTTCAGTTCCACAGGGGCATTGGAATTAGCTGACATCAAGGGGGATCTTCTGGTGTTGGGCGGTGGTATTATTGGTCTTGAAATGGCTACTGTTTATTCCTCTCTGGGCGTTAAGGTGACTGTTGTTGAATTTATGGATCAACTGATGCCGGGTGCTGATGCGGATTTGGTCAGTGTGCTGCAGAAACGCATGACTAAAAAAGGCGTCACCTTCCTGCTAAAAACCAAAGTGACTGCGGTTGAAGCCAAAAAGGACGGTATTTACGTGAGCATGGAAGGGGAACATGGCACGGACAAACCGCTTCGCTTCCAGCAGGTGCTGCTGTCTGTCGGACGCAGACCCAATGGCGGAACCATCGCTGCTGAAAAAGCAGGGGTTGCGGTGGATGAGCGAGGTTTCATTAAAGTAGATAAGCAAATGCGCACCAATGTTCCTCACATTTTCGCCATTGGCGATGTGGTTGGACAACCCATGCTGGCGCACAAGGCTATCCCTGAAGGGCGGGTTGCTGCAGAAGTGATTGCCGGGATGAAACATTATTTTGATCCCAAATGCATTCCCAGTGTGGCCTATACCGATCCGGAGGTGGCCTGGACTGGCTTGACTGAAAAGGAAGCCAAAGAGAAAGGCATAAGCTATGAAAAAGCCACATTTCCCTGGATGGCCAGTGGCCGTGCTTTGAGCATGGGGCGTGGAGAAGGGATAACCAAGCTGTTATTCTGTCCTGAAACCAATCGCATTCTGGGGGCTGGGATTGTCGGGGTCAATGCCGGTGATTTAATTACTGAAGCATCGTTGGCCATTGAGATGGAGTGTGATGTGGAAGACATCGCCTTAACCATTCATCCACACCCAACCTTGTCTGAGACCATCATGTTATCGTCCGAAGCATTCGAAGGCACGATTACTGATTTGTACCTGCCCAAGAAAAAGAAGAAATAAATGCTGCATTGCCTGCTTGCCTGAATACCGGGCAAGCAGCGCCTTTCCCTTCGGTTACAAAACCACGCAAACCGGGTATACTCAGAGAAATCTCTTTTATTTTCACCAATTACCAAGCCAGGGTAGCCCATGCTTAAAGTACGTGCCATGCAGGTCAGTGATATTGACAGGGTATATGCCATCGAACTCGCCGCGCACCGGGCCCCATGGAGTCGTGATATTTTACGGGATTGTGTGCTGGTCGGATACAACTGTCAGGTATTGGAATTGCATGAATCCGTGGCACAGGTAGTGGCCTATATCATTTGCCGGCACAGTTATGGCGTTTGCCATATCTTAAATCTGTGTGTTGAAAATAGCCAACAGGGCAAAGGCTATGGGCGATTTTTACTGGAAAAGCTGTTGAGTTCGCTTAATCAGTCGATGACGACCACGGTGATGCTGGAAGTCAGGCCCAGCAACAAAATCGCGATTGCTCTTTATGAAAGCCTTGGGTTTAAAATCGATACGGTTAAAAAGGGATACTACCGTGATGAAAACGGTGAAGAGGAAGATGCGTTACTGCTTAAAAAGCAGCTTAATCCGGGAAGCCCGTCTCCTTAATCATGCGTTATAGGGTTTCAAAGCGAGAACAGCGGCTATTTTTAGCCGCTTAATCTTATAATCAGGCAGATAGCAAGTCGTTGCTTTGCACAGCCATTGCCGCCTGGCGCTCGCGGTATAAGAGCATCAAAAAGCCCAGAATGGCAATCCCCAGACTCGCCGGGATAATCCCTACACCGTAAATCAGAGCCTGCGCTGTTTTAGCGCCGCCAAAAGCCTGGATGATCATGCCGATGGTTGAATGAAAGGCATAACCAAAACTCATGATGATCATATTGGCGACAGCCGTCGTTAAACCGGCAATCTGTTCGGGAACATAAGTGGATGCCTTATAAATCGCCAGGATCTGGTAAGCGCAACAAACGCCAACGGCAATAAAACTGGCCACCAGAGTGACGGAGGTGAGGTAACCGGCAATCATCAGCATAAAACAAAAAAACATCACCAGACCCGCGCCAATGATGACACCCAGGTAATTACCGCTTTTTTCACCCATTAAACTTAAAAAGGGGGCGCCAAAACACATGCCTAAAAAAATCATCGAGGTGATGTAGCTTGAGCTTTCATGGCTTAAGCCATAAATCTGCTGCAGGAAGGCAGCACCCCAGACATCTGCGAATCCTTCCAACGGCCCGACCATGAGTCCTGCGAGCAGGCATAAAGTGATTACTTTCCTGTTGGTAACGACGGCTTTGATATCGGACATTACCTTGTTTTTATTGGGTTTTTTCAGATCAGGGATAATGAAATAGGTCATCAATGCCAGAGCAAAACCAAAGGCACAGAACAGTTTAATCACGGCCTGATAGCCCCACTGATCACAAAGGGCACTGACCGGCCCGCCACCATAAATTGCACCGATCAAACCAATGGTCACAGACAAGCTCAGCAATCGGGTGAAACGTTGTTCGTCAAAGCCCATACGAATGATTTTAAAAATACCAAGGATGGCTGCTGAAGAACCCATGCCGATTAATGCCCGGCCAATGACAGGGTATATCCAGTGCTCTGAAAAAAGAATAGGCATGAGTCCAGCGACGGTGAGTAAAATACATGCAGTCATTACTTTACGCGGCCCGAAGCGGTCGAGCAAAATACCTAAGGGTAAATGCATCAAAGAATAGCCAATGTAGTAAACGCCTGAAAATTGACCAAATACTGCACTGTCGATATGAAACTGTCGGGTAAAATCCTCGAGCATGATGTTCGGCATGACCCGCAAAATGTATTGATAAGCATAAAAAATGGAAGCGGTAGCCCACATAACCCAGGCTGCAAAACGTGTAGTAGACATCATCATTACTCATATTAACTTTAAATTGAAAGAACGACCTTCAATCAGGGGAGGTCAGCGAAAATAGAATGTGTGATTAAGTATTGTCCGCCTTAGCGGAGGAGGAGAGCAAGACGATTTGAACAGATTGCAGGTTTGGTAAAATAATCCATCACAACACCAATGGGAGTAAAAATAATTTACAATGAATACATGTTATGGCCAACGATGGGGGATTGTCAATAGCTACCGTGAAATCGATGAGTTGGGCCAAGCCAAATCGGGAGACCTTCTCCGGTCAAATCCTCCCAAAAAGAGCAGACAGGCAGCGAATTGACTTAATTCAACACGAGCACGGAATAATATGGTATTCTCTGTAGATTATACTTTTTTTATTAAATACGAATGCGGTGGTTAAAAAACACACTCACCCTTATTTACTCCTATCTTGTCAGGCAAACGGAAGAAGCCAGTCATCAGATCACCTTGTTTGGTATTGTGATGATGATCAACTACCCGCTTTTTGGGGTGTTCTGGAAGCTTGAGAGTTTTCAACTGACAGAGGAGTTTTTTTTGCGTCTGATTGCGACGACCCTGTGCGCATTATTAGCCTTCAATAAATTCTGGCCCACTTCTTTATTAAGAATTCTACCTGTATTCTGGTACGTGACCCTGCTTTTCTGCCTCCCTTTTTTCTTTTGTTACCTGACCTTATTGAATCATGGGACAACCCTTTGGCTAATGAATTGTGTCTCGGCTATTTTTTTCCTGTTGCTGGTAACCAGTGCGCTTGGGGCACTGGTTCTGCTGCTTTTAGGGGTGGGGGTGGCTTTTTTTTGTTTCTTTCAACTGTCGACGAATGTTTTTGAGTATATTCCGGGTAACTTATCGGTCTTTGGTCTTACCATTACTTACTCCGCAGCAATCCTTATTGGTGCGCTGTTTGCTCGCGACAGGGAAATTATTCAGGCAGGAAGGTTATCTGGACTTCGCTTACTGGCAGGGAGTATTGCCCATGACCTGCGCACCCCATTGGCCAGCATTCATTTGCAGGCGGAATTGCAAGAGTTGTTGCTCGCCAAGCTGAATAATCCCGAAATTCAAAAAGACATGAAGGAAAACCTCAACAAGATTACTCGCGGCATCGAAATGGGCAATCAGCTCATCAGCATGCAGCTTAATAATATTAAACGTGAGAAGTTTGATACAAGCGCGTTCGCTATCCACCCTGTGGCTGTTTTGCTTGAAAAAACGCTGGAGGATTATCCTCTCAAAGAGGAGCAAAAGGCATTGATTCATTGCGATTACGAACATGATTTTCAGGTTTGGATAGAAGAAATGGCCTTTAAAAACCTAATCTGGAACCTGTTAAAAAATAGCTTTGAATACATTGACGAAATCGGTAAAGGTCAGATTTTCATCTGGTTGGAGAAAGGGGGCGAGAAGGATGATTTTAACTACCTGCACGTAAAGGATACGGCTAAAGGGCTATACACCAAGAATACAGAAAAAATCTTTGATTTTTTTTACTCCGATCGCAAAGACGGGACCGGAGTTGGGTTAGCCTATTGTAAATTACTGATGCAGGCAGCGGGAGGAGACATTCAATGTAAAGGAAAAATGAATGAGTTTGCTCATTTTATTGTTAAATTCCCTAAAATTGACTAGGCAACAACCCCCTCAGAGCGTACCAGTGAAAAGATGGCGTCTGACAAGTTTGACCACATCTTACGCTGATGAGTATAAATAAATTCAAACGCGCTTTTTACTTTATTCTGCTCAGTTTCCCATATTGGCAATAGTAAATCGAGTACCGAATCAAAATGAGTCACATGGACATGGACGTTAAAAAAGGCCATGCCTTGTTGTGAAATGTGCAGCGATTTAGCCAAATTAACCAAAAGAGGGTAATCAAGGTTATCAAGTCGTTCGTAAGCGGCAAAAGCAGCGATCCGCTCCTCTTCACTATGGCAGGTAAGCCATTGTAGATGTTTTTTGTTGAATTCACGGGCAAAAGGAAGATAGAAGGTTTCCGACAGCATTTCCTCATGAATATTAACCTGGCATTCCGTGGCGAAACGCTCATACAGCAGTTCATGAGAAAAACGGGTGCCAATGCCTATTTCCTCATGGATATTATTTAATATGACCTGTTTGATTTGCTCGTTGGATGAAAAATTGGCCATGTACCACATAAAATTAATAAAATGGCCACGCAAGTGGTAAAAAATGGCCGCAAAATGCCGCTTTTGTTGCGTATCCCAATGTTGCGTTTGGCTGGAATCAAATAAGGGAATAGTATCCAGGGAGGCGCGATACATTGAATCGGCATGTGCCAAAAATTCTTGCAGTGACGCAGGCGTTGCTATTGAATTATTGTTAGGCATACACGTTCTTCTACTAAAAGAGAGATGAATTGAGAATCAAAAAATTCTACCATATGAGCAAAAACTAATCAAATAAACTGGCTGTATAATTTAAAAATGAAGACTAAATTTCTATTTGTTGCTTATTTCATCACATTTCAATATTGAATTAAAGGCATCTGTTTAAATCAGGTAGTCTTTACTCATTTCTTCGACCTTTCTTTTTGTGTATATACTTAGAAAGTAGTAAAGGCGACAGTAAAGCAGGAGCCCACAATGATCAACCCCTTAACCTATACCCCGAAAGGCGACAAGCAAAACTCGGATTATTTTAATGAATACCGCATGAAAATCTACGAGCGGCGTCAAACGGCAGGCTTGCAGGATTTATACGGTGACATGTGTGCGGTGGTCATTCAGGTGCAGACGGGTGATGCGTTGAGTTATTTGAAAGAGCTCTACCTCATGACGCCTTACCGCTATCAATCCAGCTACATCAGCGATACCCATAAAATTTATTGTCTGGTGAATACGACCGAATCGCCTGTTTTAATTATTCTCGAACCGCTGGATCCCAATTTTCGTGATGACATTACCCGCATCAATAAAATGTACCCCAATTCACGGGAAAAATTTAATGCGCGCTACGTGGGCGAACTGTTCAAGACAAAAAATCAGCAGGAAACCAGGGACATTCTTCAATCCCAGGGGTTTCATTTTTGCGATCCGGCCACCACTGAAAATAAATTTTATTGCAATGGCCAGTTTGCCTTCACCAAACTGTCTGATTACTCATTCAATGCCTTAGGTTATACCGATGCTGATATTTTTGACTTTGAAAACCTGAATCTCGGGCAACCTTTTAAGTTGACCAGGGCACAGCAGCAAGCACTCGACAGCATGGATCAACTCAGTATCGACAAGGGCATTAAACCCTTGTTAAAAGGCATTGATCACATGGCGACCCGTATTCTTGCCGGGGAACGTGAAGATGCGATTCTGGAGTTGTTATGCCTGTCGAATTATTATTTTTGGGGTGCTTACAATATCAGCGATATGAATTCGTCCACCAATGTTAATCGCACCGCGCATGGGCAGGACATTAAATCACCGGCCAAGGTATTTACGGCCAATAATACACCTTTTATGGTGAATTCGTTTGAGGGCTTGCCCATGCCAACGGAGAATTTTGTCAGAAATTATGGCCGGCGTATGCATCATATTGCCATTGAAGTGATTGATGGCGATCACCCATGCGGCCTTAAGAACATTGATTACGTGGTGAATACCCTGCAAAATGAGTTATCCATTCCCTTCCTTGCCCAGGTTTTCGGCTCCTGCGGCACGGAGCCGGATTTAAAGCAGATTTTTTCCAAACACTCGCCGTATTCCATCCTGATTACCGAATACGTTGAACGCTGCCATCAGTTTGACGGGTTTTTTACCCGTGAAAATGTCGCGGCCCTGACAGAGGCCGCCAGTCTCGATGAGGCGGTGCAACAGCACAGTAAGAAGCATGGCCTGGTGGGGGATTAACGCCGCTTAACACGGCGATGAAGGTACCTGTAGAAGGGAGCGATTGTCTTTGTGATCGGGAAAATCAATCGCATTTAAATCGTGCAATAAACCATTCAGTTTTCTTTCCGAATCGGTTTTCGGCCCTTTGAAAAAGGCAAAACAGCCGCCTGCTCTGACATTGAAATAAGCCAGGGTGTCGACGACGTATCGGTTTACGCCGCGATGGTTGGCTAATTCCGTACGTGCCTCACCAATCAGACCTTCGTAGGCTTCTCTTAAGGTGTCAATGCCTTGAATTGTCCCCTCATCAAAATAATCGTGTCGTAATTGCTGCAAGTCATTGCACAGTTTATCCGCAATGTCACTCGCCTTGACATAGCGGGGGTTGGTTTTTGCCTTCTCGGCAAGAACGGCCTGCTGGGCGCGCATTTTCTTTATGGCAAAATCAAACGAGTCAGCGGCTAGCCACAGGCTGCTGCCATCAATCACGTTGGTTTTCAGGGCAAGAGAAAGTGCCTCTTGCTTGTTTTTTTTATTTTTTTCTTGCAACTCGCGGGCCTGTTTGGCTTCTATGGCCATCGCTTTGTAGTGTTGCTGAATTTCCCCATTGCCTTTTGCTGTTTGAATGTGTTGTCTTACTTTTGACTTGCATAAGGCATACTGCTCGTTTTTTTGTTCGATTAACTTACAGAGTTCATTCAGCAATGTTAATTTATTTTTAATGCTGCTGCAGAGCGTTTGATTGGTGCTGACTAAGGGATAGTATAACTCCAGGCAGCTGATAATCACGCTGCTGAGTGCCTGGGTGTGGCCCAGAGCCAGGCGCAGATCATAATCAAACCGGGTGACTTCGAGAATAAACTTTTTCAGTTCACTGGCCGTGGTGATGGGCATAAGCGCTTCACCCACAAAGGGAGCATAATTGTCAAAGAGGGCGTTTAAGTTGTTTCTTTCAAAAGCCAGAGCAGCGTGGAATTTTTTAAATAACCGGTTAATTCGCTTCTGCGGCAATGGGTCAGGAGGCTGGGTGGCGAGATAGGTCTGCATTTGTTTAAACTCGCCATACAGCTCTTTTTGCGCCGCGGCCTCGGCTTCTTTGGCTTTATTCAGCATGTTGGTCTGATGAAGAGGCACTTCAATGTAAGTGGGCCTGTGGATAAGCTCCTGTGGATTCCAATGGGCGGCGGGGTTGATGGTTTTAAGTTTTCCCAGCGTCGTTATTCGTGTTTTTAACGCACTGATTTGTTCGGGAATGGTTTCTTTCATATTCAACTCCTTGTGAATAAAAAAATAACAAGATAATTTCACGCGGAGCAGGGATTTACAAGAGAAAATCCAGGAAATCAATTAAAAATCAAAATGTGTTTAGCCAATTGCTCCAGAAGCAGGATCAAGCCCACAATCAAGGTAAATTTTATGCCAATGCCGACGTATTTTTTGCGGGATAAAGCGGCAAGATAGGCCAGCGGGTGACGTTTGATTAGATCGATCAGCAGGATGCGGGTGACAGGACTTGGAGTTCCACGATGAGGAATCTCATGAATGGTGATGTTAGGATTGAAATTGCCTTCGAGAATAAGCCATTGGGTGTGATCAAACGACTGATTAATGTCCTCACATAACACATCAAATCCAACAAACTGCAGACCCAGGGTTTTTGCCGCCTTTACCAGCAGGCGGGCATTGCGGGGATGGATTTTTTTGCCATGGGAGACGATATCGCCGCCACGCCCGGTGTTGACAGTATGGCACAAATGAATGGTTTGTCCTGCCGCGGGAATGCTTTCCAGGGTTAAGCCCTGTTCAGTCAGGCATTGCTGGTATTCCTGGTCAACCACCAGCGGCGAAATGGTTAATTTCTCGCTTAATTTCTCACGCGCCGCGTTACTGGCTTCAATCAGCTGGGCAAGGGTCTGATGCCCATCGCCCGTTACCCTGGCGCCGAAGCGCTCAACGACGCCAATCACGCGGCGTTTAAACACCAGGACACGGTATTCTTTAAGGCCCTGATGAAATTCTTCCACCTGCATGGATTTATGCGTCTTTAATTGCCCATCAAGGTAAGCATGGAGGGTGTCTATGTCTTTAATGTTGCAGAAGACATCACGTCCACGCACCGTATCCTGTGCCGGCTTGGCGACCAGCGGAAAGCGAAAATGCTCTATTTTTTGGCAAAGAATCGTGTGGCTGAAATGGTTGGCAAGAAGCAAGGCCGCTTTAGGGACTGGAAAACCGGCCCTGGCGAGCAAATAATTGGCCAGGTATTTGTGTTTGGCAATGTAAATACTCGCGCCCTGATTAAACGGGGTGATGGCGGCATGAAAATAATAACAGCGGCGGCTGAGCTTGATGTTCAGTATATTCAGTTCCGGCTGGAATACAGCCGGCAGTCCCAGCGCTTCCGCTGTTTCTGCGTAAATTCGAATGTTCTTATCCATGTCCTGGCCTGATTTGCGATGCCGCAGCCTCTTACCATACCGGATACGCCGGGACCGTGCAAACGGGATGGCGAATCCTGATTCACTGTGTTGATTTGGTGTTATCGTCAAGTCAGAGTAGAATGAATTTGGAGGAAGTTATCCGTCTTCGTAAGCCCTCGCGAAGTCTTTTTCATTTTAAAAGGAATTAATTATGAAAATGTCACTTGTAGCGTCATTGTTTCTGCTGTCCCCGGTAAGTTTCGCCAACCTCGCAGAGCCGCCTAAAGCCGTGATTGATCCGGTGTTTGACGGCCAGGCAGTTGTGAAGCAATACAGCAATTTTCAGGATGTTGCAGGGCATGGGCAAGGATTCGAGCGACATCAGCCTTACCCGACTCAGGTTGTGCGTGTCCAGGGTGCGCTCAGCGGCGAACGCCATTGCGAGGCGATCATTCAGGACATTGAAGATTTTTTCGTGTCAAAAATTACCCATGAGAAATTTTTATACAATACCCTGGTTTTCTGCGGTTATGATCCCAAAACCGAGTATGCGGTTCAATTCGCCATCAACAGTTATTTTGATCCCTTAAACGATGGTGCCATTTATTACCTTGAAAATTACCTGCGCTCACACAATGGCCAGGATTTACTGGGTGTTCCTTTTGAGGTGGAATCCGCAACGGGTGTTGCGGTGTCGCTTAATATCGATGCGGGGGTTTTGAATCATCGTAATGACAGCACGCTGCTTCGCTATCGACATGATAATCAGAGCCATTATTTCGCCAGCAACTATGATCTGATGAATGAGCTGACTCATGACATTTATGAGCGCTTTTATTCCAACGATCCGGGTTTGATCCTGCCGTTCATTAATCGCTGGTTCTATGCTTTTGCTGACCGGACCTACTCAGGAGTGCTAAGCCATGCCAATTACGTGGAACTGCAGCCGGAACTTCTGTTTTTGATGGAGAAGGCGCCCAAGGTCTATACTTCACCCTTGCGAATGTACTTTGGTCATCACTGCGTCAAATACGACAACAAACATTGTTTATAAGCTTGTCCCGGGCCTGAGTGCCCGGGCGTTATTGTGAGGAAATCATGTCAAATCAGGAATGGCCGGCATCAGACTATGCCATCGGCTCCTTTATCCAAGCCACCATCGCCGACACGTTTTTACCCCAGTTAGAAATCAAACCGCAAGATGCGGTGCTGGATATCGGCTGCGGTAACGGCAGTTTCAGTTTAAAAATCATTGAAAAGGTACCCCTCGGCTCTTTTCTGGGTGTCGATGCCTCGGACAACATGTTGGCGCTGGCTAAAGAAACCGCCAGGGATTACCCGAATGCTGACTGGCAACAGGCGGATGTATTGACGTTGCCTTTTGAGACGGCGTTTGATTACATTGTGTCTTTCTGGTGTCCGCAATGGGCAAGCGACATCAAACGGGCATTCGCTAATATCACCCGGGCGCTTAAACCAGGAGGCCGGTTTTTCACGCTGTTCCCTACCGGGGATGATCCCTTCATGTGGACGTTTAACAGTGTCAGGGATTCAGGGCAGTTTGCTTCCCTGCGCGAATTCAAGCCGCCTGTGGATTACTCCCGACTTCATCAGGGCATGGAGCATCTCCATGATTTGCCGCTTAAAACAGTGCACATTCAACGCGTCGGCGAAGCCTTGACATTACCTTCATTAGACACCTTCCGTAAATTTGTAAACGGCATCGCTTTCTTCCATGGGCAAATTGAGCCTGACGAAATCAAACGCATCAATGAAGCCATGGTGCAAACCTATGCCGAAAAAGTGAAAGATCACTACCAGGGGGATTACTTTTTTAAATTGTCGGTGTTTGTTGTGACCGGGGAAAAATAAACCCCGGCCATTGTCGGGCGGATTTAGAATTTCTCCGCCGTTGCCAAATCCCAGTATTTTTTATAACTTGGCGGGATGTCCGGCCCTAAAAGCTGACCCGGTTTTAAATAGTCATAGATTTCACAAAAGGATTTCACGGATTCTTCACTGACACGACGCATCAGAAAGTCGGGTTTTAAATCGCTGGGATTGGAAAGACCCATGGCCCCCACCATTTCCAGAAAACTTTTCATGGTGTTGCGATGGTAATTGACGACGCGCTGCTTTTTAACATCCACAACCAGGCCGCGTTGCAGGCGCTCGTTCTGGGTTGCAACCCCGGTAGGGCAGGTGTTGGCATTGCATTGTTTGGACTGAATACAGCCGATAGCCATCATCATGGCCCGCGCGGCATTGCACATGTCGGCGCCCATGGCGATTTTAGCGACCAGATCATAGCCGCTGTACACCTTGCCGCTGCAAATGACGCGGATTTTGTCACGTACATTGATGCCGACCAAGGCATTGTGCACAAACACCAGTGCCGCTTCCAGCGGTTCGCCGACCCGGTTGGTGTATTCAAGCGGTGCGGCTCCGGTACCGCCTTCGGCACCGTCTACCGTGATGAAATCCGGCAGAATATTGGTTGTCAGCATGGCTTTGCAAATGCTCAGAAATTCCTCTTTACGACCCACGCACAATTTAAAACCAATGGGTTTTCCGCCTGACAAATCACGGAGTTTTTTTACAAATTCCAGTAGACCAATTGGCGAATTGAACGCGGTATGTGCAGGGGGAGACAGGACATCTTCTCCCATTTTTACTTTCCTGACCCTTGCAATTTCCGGTGTCAGCTTGGCGGCAGGCAGAATACCACCATGCGAGGGTTTTGCGCCCTGAGATAATTTGATTTCAATCATTTTGACCTGTTCGCGGTTCGCTTCAATTTTAAACTCGTCTTCACTGAAACGCCCCTGATCATCGCGGCAGCCAAAGTAAGCTGTCCCTAGCTGAAAAATGATGTCGCCGCCCTGCAGATGGTAAGGGCTTAGACCCCCTTCACCGGTATTGTGGGCAAAGCTGCCCAGTTGCGCTCCTTTGTTCAAGGCCATGATGGCATTGGGCGATAACGAGCCGTAACTCATGGCTGAAATGTTTAAGCGCGAAGCGCTGTAAGGTTGTTTGCAATCGGGTCCGCCCACAATAATGCGCGGTTCGACTTCAGAAACATGCTTGGGTGCCAGCGAATGCAAAACCCAGGTATATCCCACCTGGGTGATTTCACGTTCAGTACCGAAAGGAACCGTGTCACGTACATTTTTGGCGCGTTGGTAAATGAGTGAGCGTGCTTCGCGGTTGAACGGTCGTTCCGCTTCATTGTCGGCAATGAAATACTGCTGAATTTCCGGGCGGAAAAATTCAAGAAGGTAGCGGGAATGCCCAAGAACCGGGAAATTGCGCAATATGGTATGCTCTTTCTGGGTGATGTCGTAGATCCAGAGAATGACAATCGGTGTCAATACCGCTAAAAACCAGATGGTATCATGCAGCATCACCAGAAACAGCAGGATGCCTAATAAAACCACTCCAAAACCGATGTACCATTGGCGTCGCATTGTTTTTCTCTCCTTGAAGCCCTGCCTTGATTATAGGTATATTCTTGTTGATTAAACAATGTGAAATTGACAAATGTGAAAGTCTTTTTAAAATGACAATAAACCCGATTGCCGAGGCTTCATTTGCCGTACTCAACCACCGCCTTGATAAAGATTAATGCTGATGGCCATTACACGCCGTTTCCGGGCGTGACAGTCATTTGCCCCGTCAGGGAGGAAGACACCCCTTTCTGGCAGTCAGTTTATCAGGCACTGGTCAATGATCCCTTGTTGCTGCGTTATTTTTCACCCCTGCCTATGGCCAGTTACCACATGACGGCCATCAACGTGTTTACTGAGGCTAATGAAGGCGCGGAAGGGTGGCACCGGTTTCTGTCGGAGCATCGACCGTTCTTACAGCGCTTGAAAGCGAGTCTTGACCAGCAGTGCATAAAGCCAACGCTCACTATTGAAAAAATTGTCGTCAGTGATGTCATCCAGCTTTATGGCCATTTGCCGGCAACCATGCGGGAAGTCATCGTGACGCTGGCACGGGATCATCACCTTGAACATAAAATACCCCACGTTTTTCACATTACCCTGGCATATCGTTATCAAACGCCATCCGACGAGCGCCTGCAGACCATTACCCGGCATGTCAGCCACAGGCTACAAAAACTGTTGCAGCATCACGCCGACACCTGGTTGCTTAAGCCGGCCGGATTGTATTGTTTTAACGACATGACTGCCTTTATCCCCTGGGAAGAGCAAAACACTTAATGAGGGCTGCCGTCATAGAGTCCGCAAAGGTAACTGTGGGTGGAATCAGCCAGGGCTTCGAGGTGATAACCGCCTTCAAGAACAGAAATGATGTGGCCCTCACAATAATTTGCAGCAAGATTGGCTAAGGTGTGTCCAAGCCAGTAAAAATCGTCTTCATCCAGGTTCAAACCGCCGATGGGGTCGCGCTTATGCGCGTCAAAACCGGCGGAAACGAAAAGAATATCGGGTTTAAATGCCTGTAAGGGGGCTAGAATGCTTTCTTCAAAACGCAGCCGGTATTCTTCGCCGGCTGTTCCAGCTGCAAGCGGTAAATGGATAAGGTTCGGATGATCCCTGACTAAGGGGGTGAATGGGTAAAAAGGATGTTGAAAAGAAGAACAGAAAAGGATCTCTGCTTTGTCTTTTAAAATGTGCTGAGTGCCATTGCCATGGTGAACGTCAAAGTCAACAATGCCCGCTTTTTTAACTCCGTAATGCTTGAGGGCATAAATGACGCCGCTTGCAATCGTGTTAAAAAAGCAAAACCCCATGGCTTGATTATATTCCGCATGATGCCCCGGTGGTCTGACCAGGCAAAACACTTGCGTGGCCTGTTGCTGATACACCTTATCCACGGCCTGAATAAGGCTGCCGGCGGCGTGCAGGGCAGCATTCAGGGTAAACGGGTTCATCAGGGCGTCAGGACCGACCGCTTTGTACCCGTGCACCGGGGCGGCGGTGAACACATGATCAACATGGGCTCTGGCATGGGCGGCGTAAAGCCATTGGCTGTCGATTGGTCTTGCCGTATGCCATTGCAGGGGGAGGGCTGAGGTTTGCAGTTCATCGATAATGGCTTCAATCCTCGCTGGCGACTCGGGGTGAAATTGCCCCATGTCATGCAACTGGCAGACGTCATGGGTGATGATATCAATCATGGTTCATGCCTTGCGGTGCTTTTTAAAATTATAGCATTAACCCATCAACCCAAGCGTGGTCCCGACGTCCGTAGACTCAAGTTACATCACTTCCGTCAGATAGGCATACGCTTTGCGTGCATAGTCTAGAGGCGGCGCTTTGGCTGGATCCTGCTCTGCCTCAACAATCATCCATCCCCGATAATTGAATTGCCGCAATTCGTCAACAACGGCAGCAAAATCCAGTTGCCCATCCCCGGGAACGGTAAACACACCCTGACGCACGGCGTCCATGAAACTTAATTCCTGCTGTTGAACTAGCTGAAGAATGTCGCTGCGGATGTCTTTTAAATGCACATAACGGATTCGCCGCCCGTATTTTTTAATCAGGCTGACCGGGTGAATGCCAGCCATTGCGGCGTGGCCGGTATCGAGCAGCAGGGCGACAAGCCCAGGGCTTGTGTGCTGCATCAGGTAATCAATTTCCTGTTCGTTAAACACACCGGTTCCTGCATGGTAATGGTAGGCTATCTGCATATTGAAATCATGAGCTATGCGGCCAATAGTATGTAAGCCCTGGATCAATTGCTGCCATTGGCTGGCGCTGAATTGCGGTTTATTGTGTCCTAAAATGGGGTGTGAGGTTCCCTGAATGGCGCCGCCGCATTCACAGACATTGACGAATCGCGCGCCTAAGGCACGCATAAAACTTAAATGATCAAGGAAGCGCGACAGGGTGGCATCGTATTGCTCCGCTTCGGTAAAAAAGGTGCTGAACCAGGCACTGGCCATTTCAAGGCCTTTTTCAGCCAGCGATTGCTTGAGGACGGCCAGATTACGGGGATACTTGTTGCCCATTTCCGTGCCGACAAAACCGGCCTCGGCCATTTCACGCAGGCATTGTTCAAAGCTGATGTCCTGGCCCAGGGAGGGATCGTCATCATTGCACCAGTTGATGGGGGCGATGCCGAGTTTGATGGTCATGTGTTGCTCCTTAATAATCTTTAATCGCTTCAAGCTGACGGGCCATTTGTTTGTAGGCTTGTTGCACCTGCGGTGATTTGGACTGAGCCGCTACACCGACCCGCCACCAGGTGTGATAGCCCTCACTCATGGTTTTAGGCAGAACCGGTAAAACGATAACGCAAGGTCGCGTTTCTTTTTTGGCAGCCTGCAGTGCAGCGTTAATCTGCTCATAGCTTTCTGCATAAAAACTTTTTGCGCCCAGGGCCGCGGCATACTGACAAAAATCGATGGTTAAGTACTCACCGGTTAATTGCCCGGATTGCGGATCGCGGTAGCGGAATTCATTACCAAATCCCCGGCTGCCATGCGCTTCCTGCAGGTTGCGTATGCATTGGTACCCGTGGTTATCAAAGAGGAGAATGGTGATTTTTTTATGCTCCTGAATGCAGGTGACCAATTCAGAATGCATCATCAGGTAACTGCCATCGCCTGCAAGCACGTACACTTCGCCCGCATCGCCCCTGGCAAGACGCACACCCAGTCCGGCGGCAACTTCATAACCCATGCAGGAATAAGCGTATTCCAGATGATAATCCTTAGGCTGTTTGCATTGCCATAAGCGATGCAAATCCCCAGGCAAGCTGCCGGCAGCGCTGACGATCACGTCTTCGCCGGTGACCAATTGATTGAGTTCAGCAAGGACGGCTGTTTGCTCAAGACCGTCTTTGCGTATCGGCTGGCTTATCCGCGTTAATTCCTTTTCCCAGGCCAGCCGGTACTCGCTAATCTGTTGTTGGTAGGACAGATCAGTCTGGTAATCCGCCAATGCCTGCGACAATTGCTCAAGACCGGTACGCGCATCGGCTTTTAAACTGAGACTGTCCATTTTCACGCTGTCAAAACGGCTGATGTTGAGGTTGATGAGTTGACAGTCTTCCTGTTTAAATCCTGACTTGGAGGCGGTAGTAAAATCCTGAAGACGCGATCCCACCACCAGAACAACGTCGGCCTGCGCAGCAAGACGATTGGCGGCCTCTGAACCAGTAACTCCCATGCCACCCACATTGAAGGGGTGGCTTGCTACAAGGGCACTTTTACCCGCCTGCGTTTCAGCCACCGCAATGCCATGTCTGGCAGCAAAATCAGCCAGGGTTGCTGTGGCAAGCGAGTAGTGCACGCCACCTCCGGCAATGAGGAGAGGGCATTTTGCCTGCTTAATTAAGTTGACTGCTCGCTGCAAGGTGTCCTGAGAAAGCGGGGGCCGCTCAATGAACCAGTGGCGTTTGCTGAAAAACGATTCAGGGTAATCGTAACATTCCGATTGCACATCCTGCGGCAGGCAGAGGGTCACCGCGCCAGTCTCTGCGGGATCGGTCAGCACACGAAAGGCGTTAATGCAGGCTGTCATCAATTGTTCCGGGCGGGAAATCCTGTCCCAGTATCGGCTTACCGGTTTAAAGCAATCATTGACAGACAAGGTGTAATCATGCGGCATTTCGAGTTGCTGCAACACCGGATCGGGTTGACGGCAACTGAACACGTCCCCGGGTAGAAGCAGCAGGGGAATGCGATTGGTGGTGGCAGTCGCCGCGGCAGTCACCATGTTGGTTGCACCCGGTCCAATGGAAGAGGTGCAGGCAAAAATTTTCAAGCGGTTATGCTGTTTTGCAAAAGCAATGGCGGTATGGGCCATGCCCTGTTCATTGTGACCCTGATAATAGGTCAGGCCGCAATGATCATACTCCAGTGCTTCACCAAGTCCGGTGACATTGCCATGCCCAAAAATACCAAAGACGCCCTCCACAAAGCGCTGCTCCACGCCATCCATCACGACGTATTGATTGGCCAAAAACCGTAAAAGGGCCTGGGCCATGGTTAAACGAATTGTGTTCATTTGCCTTCCTTATTGCTTTGTCTGCCATGATCGCAGTCGCGATCCGGCATGGCGAGTCCACTCGTGTTCGCTCTGGAACGTGGGGGTTCGATAGGGATTATCCGGTTGATGGCGAATAAACCACAGCGTGTACATGGCGTAACCCGGTGCAGTGCAATGCGCATGCGACTGGCCTTCTGCAATTTGAAACGTGTCGTTGTGTTCAATCCGCAGCACCTCGCGGCCATTTTCGCCGAAGGCAAAGCCCTGAGGTTCGGAAAAACGGTAATGGTAAATTTCCGGCTGCGGGTGAGCATGCGGGGGATAACTGGACCAACGGCCCTGAAAGGTTATGATTTCACCCACCACCAGATTCGATTCGGGACGATTGCGTTTGTCAAAGACGGTGCGAACCAGTCGATAGGACGTGTTGTCCAGCAAATCCTTGCCACGATGATCGCATTCAAGCAGATTGGTCTCATCAAAAAACACAGGCGCAAAGGATTGCTGGTTTTCGGTTTCAATCAGCAGGATCTCGCAATCACTTAGGGCTTCCACATGCGCCGACATACCGGCGGGGCAGTGAAGAACCAGAGGCAGCTGTGAGAAATAATCCGTGCGTTCGGCTTCTTTTTTTAATGACTGATAATGGAAAAAAACCCGGCCAGTCATCAGCAGGGCCGCAAATTCATAGTCGGTATCAAAATGAAATGTTTGGCCGCTTTTTAGTCGCAGTGAACTGAAATTCATGCCCGTGGGCAAGGTGGATTTCTGCATGTCGACAATGCGGTTTAAACCGTCTTTAAATCCCTGAGGTTGTTTAAGCAGGGTTTCAGACAAGGGGGAGGATGTGGGGGTCAATGACTGATGCAGTTTGGCTAATTCATCACTCGCCCAGATTTCAGGATCGTCTGCATAATGGCGGATGAAATAGGTTAATTCAGGCCAGAAGGGGATGGCTGGTGCACAGCCATGGCGAGTGACCACCAACGCACCGCAGGCATTGGCGTAAGTCATTGCCTGGTCAAAGGATTCGCCTGTCAGCAGTCCGCGCAGCAAACCGGCCATAAAGCCATCGCCAGCGCCTAATACATTGAGGACGGGTACAGGGAACGATTGGCTGGAATAAGGCCTGCTGCCTCTGGCGAAATAAACCTCGCTTCCTTTTTCGCCGCGTTTCATGACAATCGGCGCTTGCGTGAGGCCGCGAATCGTCTGCAGGGCCTTGTGGATGTCCTCCTTGCCTCCGGCGATGCAGATTTCTTCTTCTGTACCGACCACCAGTGCGCAATGGGGCAGAATCTGCTGATAGGTTTGGGTGACGCGGCGGCTGGTCAGGTAACGGAGTTCGCCATTGCCCCGGTCCGTCAATCCCCACAACACTGGACGGTAATCCAGATCCATAATGATGGCAGTGCGGTTTTTTTTCGCCACGTTGACGGCATGGCGGGTGGTTGCAAACATCGAGGACGTCGACAGCCCCGTACCGGTGATGAGCAGGGCTTTTGCTTCAGCCATTCTGTCTTCCTGGACATGCTCGGGCTTTAGCTGCATGTCGGCACAATCATTGCGATAAAACATCAGCGGGAAGTCACGCGGCGGTTTAATTCCCAGTAAGACCAACCCGGTTAAATGCTGGCTGGACTCCTGAAGAAGGCTGATGTCCACGCCTTCCTGCATCAGCGTCTGTTTGAGAAAAGTGCCGATGTCATCCTTGCCGACGCAGGAAAACATCAGGCTGTTTAGTCCAAGCCGTGCGGCGCCCACGGCAATATTGCCAGCGCAGCCGCCTAAATATTTTCGGAATGTCTGAGCCTCCACCAGACTACTGCCTATTTGTTCCGCATAGAGATCAACAGCCACACGTCCCATGACAATGACATCAACGGGGCGATTGTTTTCAAAGACAAAATCAATCTGTGTCATGGCCCGCCTCACTCAAGATGAACGGGCAAGCCCGTGGCCAGTGATTGCTTTGCAGCACTGGCGATGCGCAGGGCCTGAAGGCCATCCCAACCTGACACCGGACTGGGCCTGCTCTCTTGCCAGGCCTCATGGAATGCCAGCAGTTCCGCTATGAAGGCCTGTTGATACCGTTCCAGAAAAAAGAATTTGGGGTTGGCGACGGTGGTTAAGTGCTGACGGTAATGCTTTACCGTGTGATTGGGCTGATTATCCGCAAGCAGCATGCCCTGGGAGCCGAATGCCTCGATGCGTTGATCATAGCCGTAGACCGCCTGACGGCTATTGTCGATAACGCCTAAAGCCCCATTGGCAAAGCGAAGTTGAACAATGGCAGTGTCGACGTCCTCACAGGCTTCAAAATCCGGATCAATCAACACAGCGCCGCTGGCGAAAATCTCCACAACTTCGGAGGATGTTAAAAAACGCGCCATGTCAAAATCATGAATGGTCATGTCCATAAACAAACCGCCGGAGGTGGCGGCATACCCCTTGGGAGGGCATACCGGATCACGGGACGAAATGCGCACGATCTGCAATGCACCGATATCTCCGGCCTTAATCTGGGCCTGCAGGGTGGAGAAACTGTGATCAAAACGGCGATTAAAACCCAGTTGCAACAGGGTATTATTCGACTCAACGACGGTTAAGGCGTCTTGAATGGTTTCCTCGGTAAGGCCCATGGGTTTTTCACAAAAAACCGCTTTGCCCGCTGCACTCGCGGCTATAATCTGCTCAATGTGAAGCGAGGAGGGGGATGCAATCAGGATCGCGTCAATGTCCTCGCGCTCGATGAGTTCACGGCTATCGCCGCTGATGGAAATGGACAGTCCCTGAGCCCAGGATCTGTCTATTGCCGGATCGGCAATGGCGGTTAATTGAAATTGCGGCAGGTGAAATTGAATGTTTTCTGCGTGCAGGCGGCCAATGCGTCCCGCACCAAGGATGCCGAGGCGGCAGCGTTTATAAGGTAAATGAGTCATGGTGTTTTTTCCAAAGTGAAGTCAAACGGGTTGTTTCTGTGGGGGAGCGACTGACCAATGTCTCTGATGTTTAAGCCTTTCGCCAGGTTTTCTTCAATGTTTTCAAGACTGACACCAGAGGTTTCGGGGACAAAATAATAGGTGACGACAAAGGCCGATAAACAGATGAGGGCAAAAGCAAGAAAAACCGCGCTTCCGCCAACGCGTTCATAGGCCTGTAAAAACGAAATGGAGACCGCAAAATTCGCCGCCCACTGCATTAAAGTGGCAAAACTCATGGCCATGCCTCGAACGCCTGAGGGGTAAATTTCGGCAATGAGAACCCAGAATAACGAGCCCAGGCTGATGCAATAGCCAATGACATACAGCGTTAGGAATAGCAGCAGGACAAAGGAAGACGGGGCATTGGGGAGTGTAAAGAAAAGGCTTGCCGCCAGCAGGCTTATGCAGGCCAGGAAAGAGCCGCCAAGCAACAAAGGCCGTCGCCCGCAACGATCAATAAGGCAGGCTGTTACCGCGGTAAAAATGAAATTAATCAGACTGAGCCAGAACGTGGCGAGGATGGCATTTTTAACCGGCATGAAGCCTGCGTCATGAAAAATCATCGGCCCATAAAACAGGATGGCGTTAATGCCTGACAATTGTTGGAAAATGCCAAGACTTACTCCCAGCAATAGCAGTCCAGCAAGCGGCCGTTTTAACAGAGCCAGGGGATTGGCTTGTGAAGGGCTCTCTTGTTTTTTTATTTCCTCTAACTCCAATGCCGTTTCCATGGCGTTAGGGCGAATCCGGTTTAAGGCTTCCCGGGCTTTTTCTTCTCCATGATGCTTTATTAACCATCGCGGGGAATGGGGAACAAAAAACAAGCCGAGGAATAACACCAACGCGGGCAGAATACCGATTGTCAACAACAGCCGCCAGCTGGAAGACGAGACATCATGGAGAAAATAACCCAAGAGGTAGGCGGCGGCTTGACCGGAAGTGATGGCAAGCCCATTCATTAGCACAAGGGCCCCTCGTCTATTCCGGGGCGCCATTTCAGCAATGTAAAGCGGTGCTACATAGGAGGCTACGCCAATGCAGAGTCCGATTAAAAAACGACCAGCAAGCAACGCCGTCAGGGTATGGGCGTCTGCACAAATGACAGTGCCTGCAATAAACAGCAGGGCCACGGCTTTAAGCAGGGAACGACGGCTTATGCGATCCGCAATAAGGCCGCTGAGAGGAATACCACAGACTGAGCCGAGCAAGCTGGCGCTGACGATTTGTGACCATTGCCAGGTGCTTAGGGATAACTGCGCTGACACCTGATCGTGAATATCCGCGATGACAGTGGAATCAAAACCAAAAAGAAAACCGGACAGACCGGCGATGGCAGCAACGAGTACAACAAAACGATTGATCCCATGGTTCATGGCGCTGGCATAAGTCCTTTTAATTTTTCCGCTGCAATGCTAACACTGTCGTGCAGAATCGTAAATGCCACGCTTGTTTAGCGGGGTAAACTCCTGTAATTTAAAAAGATTATTAAATGGCGTAAGGACCGTCTTTACCATGCGCAAATTGCTCGCTACCCTGCTATTGCCAGCCTGCTTGTTGCCGCAGTCCGTTTTGTCTTACAGCATGCGTTATGCCAGCAAGCCCTTTGTCCCAATGGTTGATAATCAGGCTTTTCGCGATGAAATCATTAGTTACGTGCGCGGTATTGCCATCAATCAAATCAGACAGACCCCTTTGCAGAACCTGCAGACGCTGGATGCAACCTGGAATAACGCCTACCAGAAATCCGACTGGAGTGTGCATGTCAGCCTTTATCATCTGGGTAACAAGGTCGGTGAAGGGGCAAGCCATGGATCAAGCCTGGCAGACGTTTTAAAAAAAGCGACCGACATGTCGCTGAAACCGCAGCCGACCGATCGCCTCAATGAAGCGGAGTTAAATCATTACCGCTTCAAAGTGGCCTTTGATTATTATCCTGCACGTCGGTATTCCTTCATCGAATATGGCGAAAAGGGCCTTGAATTAACCGGCAGCCGCGTCGCTGTCCGTACCATGACTGCGGACTCCCTGAAAGAGCAGATCAAAAACAGCGAAGCCTATTTACTGAAAACCATGCACCCGCAATTGCATGGTTTTTTCAAATTTTATAATGCGGGGAAGGACAAACAGCAGGAATTGTTGCGCACCATTTACTCATCCTCCAGTTTATACACCTTGCTGATGCTTTATCGTGCGCACCCGGATCAGCGCTTGTCGGCACAATTTAAACCCATTGCTGATTTTATCCTTTCCAATCAGGTAAAAGAGGGACCTCATGCCGGGGGCTTTTATTACGGCTTTAATCCAGAAACCCAAACTAAATCCTGTCGGGTAGTGGTAGGCACAACGTCTAAAACTATTTTTACCCTGCTTGAACTGAACCAGTTTTATCCCGATGAACCCAAGTACCTCGCCGCCGCTAAACACGCCGGCGATTGGCTATTGACCCGGGTCAATCAGGACGGCACAGTCATGCCGGTGGCCAGCTGTACCAGTGGTCAATGGAAAGACAGCAACAAACAGTCTTTTCTTTATTCCGGTCAAGTGCTTTCAGCCCTTTCTAGGCTCTACGGGGTTACGCATGATCAACGTTATCATCAGGGGGCTTTAAAAATTGCCGGGCAATTTTTAAAGCAAATACAGACACAGGGTTTCATTGTCGGTGATGATTACCGGCCGGCTAACTCCATTTCGTCAAGCTGGGTGATGATGTCGCTGATTGATCTGGCTAAAGTCGACAACAATCCGGTCTACCGTAAAACCATTGATGACATTGCCAAAGCCATTCTGGCACGGCAGATTACGGATAAAAATGACATTTACAGTAATGGACGCTACCTCGACGCGATGACGACCAGCGGCAATGGCTGGATTAATGAAGTCATGGGCGTGCTTTATCAATTTTGCACTCAACAGGGTGGCAATCAATGCCAGCGTTACCGGGAGGCGATGATCCTGACCAGCCGTTGGTTATTGCAGAATGCCTATACGCCACAGAATACATACAATGTTAAAAATCCCGAACGGGCAATGGGTGGATTTATTACCAATTTCACCACCCGCACAGTACGCACCGATGCAGTCTGCCACGGTGTGAACAGTTTGATTATGCTGCTTGCAAGTACGGGTAATGACAACAAGCCGCTGATTAACTTACCGGAAAGACCCTTAATCGAGATACTTCCGTTATTGCGCGCAGGCAATGGGTTTCTATGAGCGAACAAAGCAATAAAGACAAAGTGTATGAGTCTTACGATAAAATAGTCGATTGGTATGACGCGCATCGCGGTCGTGAACTTTTTGAAAAACCTTACCTCGATGCACTTTGTGATGAAATACGGCGCAGCAGTAAAAAGATACTGGATTTAGGCTGTGGAACCGGCGAACCCATCGCACGCCATGTCATTGAACAGGGGTTTACTATTACCGGCGTGGACGCGTCAGTTAAAATGATTGAACTGGCAAGGCAGCGTTTTCCCGAACAGCGTTTTATTGTCGAAGACATGCGCGCACTGGAGCTTGATGAAACGTTTGATGCCATCCTCGCGTGGCACAGCTTTTTTCATTTGCCGCCGGATGATCAACGCGCCATGTTCAAGGTGTTTGAAAACCACCTTCATGTCGGCGGCGTCTTGCTTTTTACGACAGGACCCTCGGAAGGCGAGATCTGGAGCGACAATGGCGGGCAGAATCTTTACCATGCGTCATTAAGCCTGGCGGAATATGACTACCTGCTGGCTCTGCATCATTTTACCGTACTGACGCATAAAGTAGCGGATCCGGATTGTGGCGGCGCGACCGTTTGGTTTGTGAAGTATACGCACAAGCCCATTCATCACATTAATAATTAAAGCCACAATGGTTTTAGCAAAAAATCCCATTTCGCAGCAATGGCGGATGGAATCTCACCCCGCTTAACATTAAGCCTGGTGGAGTATCACCCACTGCATCGCTTACCTGCACAAAAAAGAATTCGCCTTGTAGCGCGCTACCGATTGGCTTGCATATAGGCACAAGCCAATCGATTATGTTGATTGTTAATTGGGGTAAGGTTGCAAGGGGGTATTGAGATCATAACCGGTATAAAATTTGTTTTTTGTCGCCTGCGACTCCGGCGGGTAAATTAAATTCTCAGCATGGTAACCCTGTTCTGCTAAAAAAGAAGCTAAAAGCGCGCCGCCAGATTCACTCAAATTGTCTTTGGATACTTTTTGACTTTGCAAGGCGATTGCTTTGGCCTCATTGAGAGCGGATGGTGCATGAGCCCACTGCGTTCCGTTAAAGCACAGGCGTTGGTGGTGGATGTTTTTGGATTCAGGACTATAGTACGTGATGGAGAGAAGGCCGTTGACACTGCTCTCACGAATTAACCAGGGTGACAATTTACCCATGCTTTTCGCAACGATGCTTTGTGCACTTTCTGCGTCAAGCGTGGCATAAATGTAACTGGAGCTTCTTTTGTTCGATTCAGGCTGAAATATCCCATGTTTTTCTATCATTACCTTTTCTCCTTAGATTGGAATCATTTATGTTACCCCATTTCACAAATCAGTAAATATTTTTACAAATTTTCCTTTAGATGTACTAAATGACGGCAAAGACTGCAGTAATGAAATTCCTAATCAGGTTTTAGCAGTTGACGCGAATCACCAGTATTGTACAATCCCGACAATTCCGCGGAGGAACAAGCGGTTATTGTCCCCGAAACTTGTATTATCAGGAGTGTAATCAGGGTTCATGATGCCAACAACAACCGACCATAACGCCTGTGACTTGATCCTGTTTGGCACCTTGGGCGATCTAGCCCGACGCAAACTTCTCCCAGCATTGTATCAGCTGGAAAAAGCAAATCTTCTGGCTGCGGATACACGACTGATTGGTTGTGCGCGTGAAGCCCTAAGCGATGATCAATACGGCCATTTTTTAAAAACCAATGTTGAGCGTTTTGTTGTTGAGTCGATCGATGAAACCGTGTTGCAGCGGTTGCAGCAACGCAGTCATTATGTGCAAATGGATTTAAGCCAGGCCGCGGATTACCGAAAACTTCTCGAAGCCGTATCTCCCGGACAACGGATTACTGTCAGTTACCTTGCGGTGCCGCCCTCCTTATTTGGACCAATCAGCCAGGGTTTGGCCAGTGTGGGTCTCGCTACCGGAGCCGCTCGCATTGTACTGGAAAAACCCATCGGTCACGATCGGGCGAGCTCTATCGCCATAAACGACCAGGTATCTCATTATTTTAATGAAAATCAGATTTATCGTATTGATCATTACCTTGGCAAGGAAACCGTATTAAATCTATTGGTACTGCGTTTTGCCAATTTCATTTTTTCATCGAATTGGGACCGTACCGCCATTGATCACGTGCAAATCACGGTCGCTGAAGAAGTTGGGGTGGAGGGGCGTTGGAGTTATTACGATGACGCCGGTCAAATGCGGGACATGGTGCAAAACCATTTGTTGCAGATTCTGTCCCTGATCGCCATGGAGCCGCCGGTCAGCCTTGATGCCGGCAGCATTCGCGATGAAAAATTAAAAGTGCTTAACGCATTACGCCCCATTAATCAGAGTAACGTGCTGGAAAACACGGTACGAGGGCAATATGTCAGCGGCGTTCTGCGTAACCGCGTTGTTCCCGGCTATTTGGAGGAAGAAGGCGCACGCACGGCAAGCAAGACGGAAACGTTTGTAGCGCTTAAGGTCGCCATCGATAACTGGCGATGGTCAGGGGTTCCTTTTTACCTGCGTACCGGCAAGCGCATGGCACAAAAACAAAGTGAAGTGGTCATTTATTTTAAACCGCAACCGCATAATATTTTTGTTGCAAGCTGCCCGGCATTAAACGCCAACAAACTGATTATCCGCTTACAGCCAGATGAGGGCGTTGAAATTCAAATCATGAATAAAATGCCAGGTCTGGGTGAAACCATGCAGCTTAAAGAAAGCCAGCTGGATTTAAGTTTTAATAAAACCTTTGAAACCCTGCGAATCGCCGAGGCGTATGAACGCCTGTTGCTTGAAGCCATGCTGGGTCATCAGTACCTGTTTGTCCGACGCGACGAGGTTGAGCAGGCCTGGCAATGGGTCGATGGCATTGTTAACGCCTGGGAAGAAATCCAGATTCCACTTCATACTTACCCCGCCGGCTCGTTAGGGCCAGAAGCGGCACACACACTGCTGGCGCGGCACCAGCATCAATGGGATTAACAGGATGCAATTAAATCATTTTAACGATTCAACCCTATTAAATGAGCAATTTGTCAGCGAGATTACCAGGATTCTTGACCAGGCCATTAAGGCGCGTGGGCAGGCCTATCTGGTGGTTTCCGGAGGAAGCACGCCCAAAGCATTGTTCCAGCGTTTGGCTCAGGCCGAGCTGGATTGGCATAAGGTCACCATTACCCTCTGTGATGAGCGATGTGTGGCGCCGACGGATCCGGACAGCAATGAAACCCTGGTGAGAAGCTACCTTCTTAAGCACCAGGCAGCCCATGCACAGTTTATCAGTCTCCATAGCGATAAACCGACACAGGACGAACGCCTGTCGGACATTGAAGACCGCCTTAAAACGTTGCCGGTGTTTGATATCGTTATTCTGGGTATGGGCGAAGACGGGCACACCGCCTCTTTGTTTCCCTGCAGTGAACAAATTGAGTCGGGTCTTCATGATGAAGAGCTTATTGTCTTAACCGTTGTGCCGAAAACAGCGCCATACCCGCGGATTTCACTGAGTAAAAACAGGCTGCTGAACAGCCGGCATGTTTATCTGCATTTAGTTGGTGAAAACAAACTGGCGGTGCTTAACCTGGCTTTAGCCTCCGACAGAGCCACCGCCATGCCGATTCGAGCTTTCCTGCAACATCCTGGCACGGACGTGCAAGTGATGTTTGCCGCGCAATGAGGTGAGTCATGCATCCAGTCATTCAGCAGGTCACTGACAAAATCAACGAACGAAGCCTGAAAAGCCGCGAACAATACTTAAAACGACTTGAGGCAGCACGCCTTAAGGGCCCACACCGCAAAGCGCTGCATTGCGGGAACCTTGCCCATGGGTTTGCCGCCTGCAATGCTGACGACAAGAGCGACATACGCGCCATGGTGAAGCCCAACATTGCCATTGTGTCTTCCTATAATGATCTGCTCTCAGCCCATCAGCCTTATGCGTCTTATCCCTCGCTTATCAAGCTTGCGGTCCGTGAAGCAGGGGGCGTGGCCCAATTTGCCGGTGGGGTGCCGGCCATGTGCGATGGTGTGACTCAGGGACAGCCGGGCATGGAGTTAAGCCTTCTAAGCCGTGATGTCATTGCCATGGCGACAGCAGTGAGTCTTTCACATAACCTGTTTGACGGCGGATTGTTGCTGGGGATCTGCGATAAAATTGTACCGGGCCTGTTGATGGCGGCACTGGCTTTTGGCCACCTGCCTTTTCTCTTTGTTCCTGCAGGTCCCATGCCCAGCGGCATTGCCAACAAGGAAAAAGCCAGGGTACGTCAGTTGTATGCGGAAGGACTCGTGAATGAGGACGCTTTGCTGGATGTGGAGGCCGCGTCTTACCATAGCCCGGGGACCTGTACCTTTTATGGTACCGCCAATTCCAATCAGTTGGTCATGGAAGTCATGGGCCTGCAGTTGCCTGGCTCGTCGTTTGTTCATCCGAATACCCCCCTGCGCCAGGAATTAACACGCGCCGCCGCCCGCCGTGTTGTGCAGTTAACGGATTTGGGCAATGACTATCTGCCTTTAGGGAAATTGATAACCGCCGCCGTTTTGGTCAATGGCGTGGTAGGTCTGCTGGCTTCTGGTGGCTCCACGAACCATACCATGCATCTCATCGCTATTGCGCGCGCCGCGGGCTTTGTGCTCAATTGGGACGATTTTGCTGATTTATCGACAGTCACGCCGCTCATTGCCAAAATTTATCCCAATGGTCAGGCCGATATTAACCATTTTCACCAGGCAGGCGGCATGGCTTACTTCATTCAGACTCTGCTGGATGCCGGTTTGCTGCATGAGGAAGTCGAAACGGTGGCTGGTTTTGGTCTCGGTCGTTACACCGAGCAACCCTTACTTGACGCCAATCAGCTGCAATGGGTCAACGGTGTTAAGCACTCCCTTGATGAGCAGGTATTAACTTCGGCTGAAAAGCCCTTTAAACCGCAGGGGGGGGTGCAGGTTTTAAACGGTAATCTCGGCCGGGCTGTGATGAAAACCTCTTCGCTGGCTGACCATCAGGAGGTGATTGAAGCCCCGGCTGCTGTTTTTGCCAGCCAGCATGAACTGGAAGCAGCGTTTAAAGCTGGCGAACTGAATAAAGATTGTGTCGTGGTTGTCCGCTTTCAGGGGCCCAAAGCCTGCGGCATGCCGGAATTGCATAAACTCACACCCATTCTGGGCGTATTACAGGATAGGGGCTATCAGGTGGCGCTGGTGACCGATGGGCGTATGTCTGGCGCGTCCGGTAAAATACCGGCGGCGATTCATGTTACCCCGGAAGCAATGGATGGCGGCGTGATTGCCAAAATCCAAAATGGCGACCGCCTGCGTGTGGATGGCCGGGAAGGGGTTTTGCAGCTGTTGGTCAGCGACGAGGAATTGGCAGGACGTTCGCCTCAGACAAGCGATTTAACCTCCTGTCATCATGGCATGGGACGGGAACTGTTCGGCAACTTGAGAAGGCATTTCTCCGGTGCTGAAGAGGGGGCTTGCAGTCTGTTTATGAGTGAGGATGATGGTTATGCTTAACCCGACTACTTACGCCATTGTCGCGGATATTGGCGGAACGAATGCTCGATTCGGCCGTGTCGATTTGCGTACTCTGAGGGTTGATCGCCTCGCTGTTTTTCCCTGTGCTCAATTTGCCGGCCTGGATGCCGCGCTTAAGCATTATCAGTCCAGTCAGCATTTACAGAATGTACGCTACGCTGCGATTGCCATTGCTTGTCCTGTAACCTGTGATCGGATTAGCATGACGAATCTGGATTGGCAATTTTCCATTCAGGATTTAAAACATAAGCTGCAATTGGAGCAACTGCAGGTAGTTAATGATTTTACGGCGACGGCAATGAGCCTCCCGGTATTGCCCACCGCTGATCGAGTGCAGATTGGTGCCGGGCTGGTGGATAATAGCAAGCCCATGGTGGTATTGGGGGCCGGGACAGGGCTTGGCGTGGCGCATTTAATCCCCTCAGCAGATGGCTACATCCCTCTGCCTGGCGAGGCTGGACATGGCGGCTGGGCTGCGCAAACCGAACAGGAATGGTTTATTCAACGCTTTTTGCATGCGCGTTATGGTCATGTGTCCGTTGAGCGAATCATTTCCGGTCCGGGCCTCGAAAACCTTTATCTGGCTATTGCAGCGTTTAACCAGCAACCGGCTGAAGCGTTAACCGCAGCTGAGATTGCCCACCAGGCGTTGACGCAGCAATCGCCGCTGGCCTGCGCTGCTGTTTCGCAATTCTTCGACAGCCTTGGCAGCTTTGCGGGTGATCTTGCCCTGTCACTCAATACGTTTGGCGGTGTGTACATTGCTGGCGGTATTGTGCCCCGGCTATTGCCAATGATGGCAGAAAGCGGGTTCAGACAACGCTTTGAAGCCAAAGGACGCTTTGCAGCTTTTAATCGTAACATTGCGACCTTTGTTGTAGCAACACAACAGCCGGGATTGTTAGGCGCAGCCGTTTATCTCAAACAACTCATGGAAAAAAATTATGCCTTCTGTTAATGCGTTATCCGCTGCTTCGGTATTGGCGATGGGGCCAATCATTCCCGTGGTTGTTCTCCATCACCTTGACGATGCGTTACCCTTGGCCGAGGCCATATTAAACGGTGGCATCAAGGTGCTGGAAATTACGTTACGAACGCCAGTAGCGCTTCAATCCATTTGTTTACTTAGGGAACGCCTCGCGGAAGCCTGCGTGGGGGCGGGCACGGTGATGACTTGTCGGCAATTGCAACAATGCACCGAGGCCGGAGCACAGTTTGCCATTAGTCCCGGCTCAACAACCGAGTTACTGCAGGCAGGATTGCAAAGTCATATTCCCTTAATTCCCGGTGTTTCCAGTGTGTCTGAAATGATGGAAGGGATGAATTGCGGCTACAGCCATTTTAAATTTTTTCCCGCGGAGGCTGTAGGGGGTATCCCTATGCTGAAAGCCATTTCTGCCCCATTCCCCTCCCTCAGGTTTTGTCCTACTGGCGGTATTCATGCCAAGAATTATCTGGACTACCTGGCGCTGGCTAATGTAGAGTGTGTGGGCGGTTCCTGGATTGTACCTGATGACGCAATTAAACAAAAAAACTGGTCACTGATTACCGATTTGTGCTCGACTGCTTTGGAAAAAGCATCGCAACCCGCAGCAGTAAATTAAAAAAACAACATGGACTTTTAAGGATAGAATATGGCATGGTTAGTCGCAATAATAGGCTCGCTCGCTGGATTTCTTTTTGGTTATGATGAAGGCATTATTGCTGGATCGCTTGACCTGCTGAAAACTCATTTTACGCTCACCCACACCCATGTGGGAACCATGGCCGCCGCACTTCCTTTTGGTGCGTTGTTTGGCTCCATGCTGATTGGCGCTTTGCTGGGGACCCGTTACGTGAAACGCGTCGGACGACGCTCGTTATTGTCGTTTGCCGGCGCACTTTTTTTTGTTGGCGCCCTGGGTGCGGCGCTTGCTCCCGCGACCTGGATGCTCATTGTGTCGCGATTTGTTCTTGGCTTGGCGATTGGTATTGCTTCCGTTACAACACCACTCTACCTGGCTGAAACGGCGCCCGTGAATTTACGCGGGGCCATGGTTGCCATTTATCAATTAGCCATTACCATTGGTATTGTCTGTGCCTATTGTGCCAATTACCTGCTGATTGAACACCAGGCCTGGCGGACGATGTTCGCTTCCAGTGCCATACCGGCATTTATCCTGTTTGCAGGTATTCTGTTTCTGCCTGAATCACCGCGATGGTTATTGAGTGTCGGCCGACGCGAAGCCGCTGCCCGTTCCCTGCGCCTGCTGCGCCGGCAAGCATCCATTACTGAGGAACTAACCCACATCGAAACCACGCTCAAACGCGAACCGGCCGAAAAAAACTGGAAGGCCTTGTTTCGGAAACCATTGCTGCCCGTTTTGTCATTGGGGATGATTTTATTCTGCCTGCAGCAGTTAAGTGGCATTAATGTCATTATTTATTTCGCACCGGAAATTTTTAAAAACCTGGGTTTTACCAATGCCACGGGCCAGATTCTTGCCACCATGGGTATTGGCATTGTCAATTTACTGGTTACGGTGATCGCCATTTACTGTGTTGACTGGATTGGCCGCCGCAAATTGTTGTTGATTGGCTTCAGCGGCGCCTGCATCAGTCTTGCTGCGCTTAGCGTGTTTTCCCTGTATCAGGTATCGCTGCTTGGCTATTTGTCCGTGCTCTGCCTGACCGTGTATATTTTTTCATTTGCCATCAGTATTGGTCCAGTACCGCATATTGCCATGGCTGAAATTTTCCCCCTCTATGTTCGCGGTGCGGGAATGGGCCTGTCGTCCATGAGCAACTGGTCGTTTAATACGTTGACGGTTTTTACCTTTCCTCTCCTGCATAAAGCCATTGGCATTGAATACACCTTTCTCATTTATGCCGTGATTTGTTTACTAGGTCTGGTCTACACGATTTATTTCATGCCTGAGACAAAAAACATCAGCCTGGAGTCCATTGAGGACTACCTGCTAAGCGGCAAACCCCTGCGTGAATTGGGCAGAAAACCGGCTGCACAATCCACCGCTTCCCTGCCGCTGGATAATGCTGGTGAGGCGCTATTTAATTAATACGACAGCCATTGCCTTTTAAGAAAGGCAATGGCTGTTTCAGCTGTTAACACGGCCGTGGTTTATTCTCCGATTAATTATTGCGTATTTGCTTCTTATAGTGTTCTTGATACCCTGAACAAGCTTGGCCATTTGTGTTAAACCCTCTCCCTGGAGAAATAACGACTATCTGGATGATTATTGCCACGCAATGGATGCCCGCAGGTCAGCAGGCATCATAAGGAAAACTACACGACTGAGGCTCGTCGCGGGTAAGGCCTAACAAGGCATGCCGTAACCCAGTTAAGCTTGTCTTGCCCGCGCAGGCGGGCATTTATCAGCTTAACTCACCCAATTTGGTTGCGAGCTTCTGTTGCAGAATAATGGCGCGAAGTGTTGCCACGTAACTCCACGTAAGCGAGTTGGCGCCTTGCGGATTGCCGGTGTACAAGTTGATTTGTTCACTTAAATTTAAATCCGATGCATAGTCTTTAACAAGAATCAGGTAAGCGTTGCCTTCTTCAAAATACTGTTTAATCAGAGGCCCATTGGCTTGGGTGAGCGGTAACATGTCGCCCAGGGTGTAGTAATATTCGGCCATGGTCGCTGTCAGAATATACCAAGGGTTGCCTTCGCCGTCATTGCGGTAACCATCATAGGTATCGCCAGGGTAGCGGCCGAACAGGACGGCTTGATAGTGGGTGTCATTAATGGGAAAGAGGGCTCTGTATTGTCTTTTTAAGGCTGCGGCCGTATTTTTTACATACAGATTGTCAGGAGCATAAACGCCGTCATGGGTATTGGCCAACAGCACGCCCAACATCACCGCTGAATCAAGCTCCAAGGTTTTTTGCGGTCCTGGATGAGGCGGCAGCGTCGCCTGGATGAGGATGTTTTTAGAGTCTAAATGCTCGCCAAGCCGCAGTTCAATAAAGCGGGCCTGTGCTTCATAATAGACTGCCGCTTCATTATCATGAAGCGCCCTGGCCAGCTTCGCGCCTTCGATGAGGGCTTTTCGTTGGCACATCGCTGTAAAAAAATGATGGCCGTACACTTCTTCCCAAAGATCATAGTTCATGTCCTGCCAATGGTGGGCGGTGTATTCCAGATCAATTTTAATGGCGCCCATGTCCGCTGTATCCAGGCTCTGGTTATACAGATGGGTTTTTACATAAGCTGATTCGTTATGGTTCAGCAATACCTGGGCAAAACGAATGAGTGTTAATGCCCTCAGAGCGGGGCCGTCATTTTGTGGTCTTCCCCATGGACCCTGGTAGGGGCGGCTGTCCATGTAAAATTTGGGTTCCCCCAGAATATCAAAGCCAGGCAGTGTTTCAGTCTGGTGTTGAACCCGTTCTACCCAATTGACGTAATTCAGCAGACGCGTTTTGTCTTTGGCGTTAAGGTTGCTTTCATAAAAATGTTCAATTAGATCCATGGCGATGGCTGAATCACGCGTCCAGTCATAATAATAGTCTGGGTTGGCTTTTGACGGGGAAGCCATGATGGAGCCCTCGGAGGTGATGTTGGCGAGGAAATTTTTTTTGAGGGTTTTGATGTCATCCGCTGAGAAAATCGATGCGGCAATGCTTTGGGTAATAAAAAAATAAAGTAAAAAAGCGAAAATCCTTCTCATTGAGTTAACCTGTTGATCAGTTTAAGAATTGCCAATCTTACCGGAAAGCGATCTTTCCGGCTATAGGTTATTTCGGTGTATAGTCAATGCGCACCGAGGGGGATTGTTCCGAAACGCTTCGTCGTTTATTCGCGGGTGACGCAGGGAAAAAGGTGCAGGCATTATCCACGTCAATAGTCGCCTGCACATTAATCCGCTTAACCGAGAGGCCAGGGTATTTCTCCTGATAGGGTGAGAAAACAGAGCATTTGTCTTTTTCAGGAAAATGGTGGCTAATCATGATTTTAAGCGCGCTGTTTTTCTTCACCAAAACAGCAATCAGATTGCTCAGTTCAAGGCAGTTGCGAGGGTCGTAGTGTTCAATAATAAGGCTTTCCAGGTGCGGCATGTGGGAACTGTTGAGGAAGCCCAATAAATCCATGAATTCATGGCCGTCCGCGGTTGAGGCAGTGGCCGTGGGTCGTTGGACCACGGTTAAATGCCTGATTTTGCCAAGTGAGCTTGGGTTAGGGCAACTGTCCAGACGGATGCACATATCCATCAGATCACTCGAAGCCTTAAGCAACACGGCGACTTTGGCGGCTTCCGTATCGGCTTTGTCCATGAGGGTTGTATCCTGCTTTTGTTTTTCAGACAGGGTGTTTAACAAGGCAGTTTTTGCCTTTGTTAAATTCTCCTGCAACGATTCCTTAGCGAGGATCGCGGCTAAAAAAGCCTGCAATGCTTTATTTTGTTCCTCTTTATAGGCAAACAGACTTAACACTGGGCGGCTTTTGAATGCGTCTTCAAGGGTTGTTTCTTTCCCCACGGAATTCAAGGGAAGTTCAAATAAAGCCTTGGTTTCACACACCTCACGGCAGTCGCGCAAAAGCGCATGCAACTGCTTTAGAATACCAAAGTAGGAATAATGCCGCTTAACCGCCTTGTCAGGTGTATCATCGGTCAGGGTGTAATGTTGTTTGCTGAATGGATCAACAAAGTGGAGGTATTGGCCAGGGAGTTTAAGCATCTCACCCAGCAGGCAAATCATTTCAAACAGCCTGTTTTTAAATTGGCTTTGCTGCCAGGCGATGATTTGTTGGCGGAAAGAATCGGGATTTCCGAGCCACTGCAAATCGATTTCAAGCAGTGCGTTATCCTGGATCGTGCCCAGGGAGGACGGACTGGCGGGCAGGTAGTCCACCTCCGGTAATTTCATCACCCGGGTGTCATGGAAGGACTGGTTATCATTGTCCTCTTTGCCCGGCAAGGGAAGTGAGGGGGTGGTTTTCAGTGTCGCTGATTCCGCGTCGCTTTTAGTGTCCTTTGCTGAAAAAGCAGGGGAAGCCGGTTTGCTGTCGTACGTTTTCAGTTTTCCCGGCCGGGCTGACGAAGGTGTATTCCCATAGTTCGGGAACTGGCTATAGGTTTTGGTATAATTGAGGGTCGGTTTGCTATTTTTGCTATCGCTACTGTCCCTTTTATCATCTTTCATCATATCCCTCCCGATGGATCATTGGAGTGGTTAGAGTATGCCAAAAACGGGGGGATGAAAATGTGTTTAACGGGTTTTTATCGTGGTTTCGGGTAAGTGATTCGCGACCGTACTCCTTACCATTCGTTTGCTTTCTTCATGGCTGTACAAATCCTGGCGAGTTGATTATAGTGACGCCGTTAATTTCTTTTTTCATCAGATGAGGCGGGGATTCCGTGATGAGTCAGGTACTTTCACCCATTGCTTGCCTTAAGCAATGGCTTTTGGCAGAAAAGGAAGCCGGAGCGGCCAATCCGCAGCACGCCGTGCTGTCTACCGTTGCTTCTGTGCCTCATCCGGTACCGCATGCGCGGGTTGTGGCTGTACGCGAAATCACTGAAGACAGCCTGTTGTTTTTTACTCAAAAAGGGACCCGAAAAGTCAATGAACTAATGGCTAACCCTAATGCGGTGTTGACGTTCTGGTTTGAATTGCATCAGCGACAGATAAGCATTGAAGGCGAAGTGCAGGGGCTGTCGGCTGAGGAAACCGCCTGGTATTGGCAAAATAATGCGCGCGAAGCACAGTTACGGTTTTCAAGTTACGCCCCCACGTCAGGGCAACCTATCCCAAGTAAAGACGTCCTCGAGCAAAAAAGAGAACGCCTGACGATGGAATTGAAGGATAAACCAATCCCACCCAGCCCGCTTTATTGTGGTTTTCGTGTTAGACCACAAACCGTTTACTGTTACAGTTACCGCAGCGATGAACTTTCGGATGTAAGCTGTTTCAGCTACAGGGATGGCGCCTGGATTCATCAGTTGCTTTCTCCCTGATTCAGCCTGTACAAGTTTCGGTGATTTGGTTATAGTGCGCCTCGTCAATGACGGATTGACAACGCATTATGGAGAATATCATGAAGTGTAAAGCCATTGCCTGCGCGGTATTAGTGACCCTGTCTGCCGGTGCTGACGCGACATCGCCAGCCCGTGAAACCATCACTTACAAAAATGAGCGGGGTTCAGTATTGACCTTGCATTTTACCTCAAAAGACACCTTGTCAGGGACTTTCAAAACAGCGGTTGCCTCCAGGGAATGCCAGGAAGCGATTGGCAGTGAGCGTCCTGTTGTGGGTTATATTGTAAAAAATGCCATTACCATCAGTGTGGATTATCCTGCCTGCGGTTCGGTGCTGACTTTTATCGGCAACATTGAGCAGGGCAAAGCAATGATCGATACCACGTCGATTCTGGCGCATCAATCAACGCATATCGCGACACAGGGCCCCGGAGCGCGTTTTATCGGACACGATGTATTTAAGCGCGTTTAATGGGATTGCCTGCCTGTCTTTCATGCAGGCAGGCAGCCTGGTAGTTTGCAATGCCTCTTCGAAGTTGTTCAAGGTAATGATGAAAGCGTTCCGGGTCTTCCCGCAGGGCGTCTCGCTCGCCGCGGGAAATTTCCAGTTGCACACCGTACTCGGGGGTAAGATTAATGAAATTGTCAGGATTCATTCCCGATAAAGAACCGCCGCAAAGTCCGGTTGCAAATCCTCCCGATTGCAGGGCCTCGCAGAGGTGGCGCTGAAGCAAGGCGTTAAGTCCTCCAGTCAATGTCAGGTGCATGCGTCCTTTCATCCCGTGAATCGCCAGAGTAACGCGAGCGTCTTGCTGCAGACGGGCGAGTTTGGGTGAGCGAAAGCGCGTGGACGTCACGTGCAGGGCTCGTCCTGGCCGACTCAAGCCTTCAAAGAGGAATAAACTATAGTGAGGGTAGGCTAATTGCCGCGCAATCACCTGGGTAAACGGTTCAATGGTGCCGCCATGAGGTGCTGCAATAACTAACCAGCTGTTACGGGAAATGCTTTCCTCACGCCAGGCTGAAGCCTGTTCATTTTGCTTTAACGCATAAAGCGTAGTATAAACATCCACGCTGTGTCCGGACTGGGTTCTTTTTATGAGTGTAGTGAATGGAGAGACACTGTGCATTTTATGGGCGTGAAATCCGATAGTTTAAAATTATTTTAAAATAACACTGTATTTTTAAAAATTATTTGCTAATATAGTCAACCCTGCAGGATTTTTATCTTTACCAAGCCTGTGGATAATTTTCAAGCTTTCCCCTGTTTTTATCTGTTAACTTCCGTTTATCTTTGTTGATTCGCTCAGTGTTAATAAGGTTTTTTTGTGGTTTTTTGTAAGTTATGCACAGACTTATCCACAAAATCTGTGGATAAGTCTGTGCATACGCTATAAAACAGGCTGAATTTCCCTCTTTTTCATCGCTGTTCAAAATTTATTGATCTTTTTGTTGGAAAGCCCTGGCTTAATACTACAGGCAACTTCTATTTCACGATAAAATCATTCTTTTTTTTCGGCTTAATTTAAGATGGTGCATCATTATCAGGATTTAATTACGCTGTTTAATCACTGTTTCGCCGCATCCTATAATACGCGATTGGTCAAAGGTGAAGAGGAGCCCATTTATCTGCCAGCCGACAACGAGCGGCCATGGCATGCCATTGTCTTTGCTCATGGTTTTTTCAGCAGTGCGCTTCATGAGTGTGCCCATTGGTTAATTGCCGGCGCCGAACGGCGTTTGCAGGTTGATTTTGGTTATTGGTATGTTCCGGATGGACGTAATGAAGAACAGCAGCAATTGTTTCAGCAGGTGGAGGTCAAGCCGCAGGCCATGGAGTGGATTTTATCAATGGCTGCCGGGTGCCGTTTTCGTCTAAGTCTCGATAACCTCAATGGGGCGCCAACGGATTATCAGGGCTTTAAAGAGGCGGTATATCAGCAGGCCCTTCGCTATTGCCGACAGGGCTTGCCGCCGCGTGCGGCACGCTTCCGCCAGGCGCTATGTGAATTTTACTGTACTGATGTCGCTTTGGACGAACAGCAGTTTGATTGTTCCGCGCTATAAACGCTTATGGGCTTTCCCCAACCTGATGAACATCCTTTTCTGCAAAAATCGCGGCAGGGTAAGTGTAATGTTTAAACTCCAATAAATTGTTACTGGGATCCCTAAGGAAAAAAGAGTGATGCTCAATTGTGGTGCCTGCAAAGCGGATCTTGGGCGGAATCTCGTATGGAACCTCCTGCCGTTTCAAGCGCCCGACAAAGTGATCAAATTCCATTCTCTCGAGAAAAATCAAACCAAAATGTCGCGGGTAAATCCCTGCTTGCAGTGGCAGTGGTTCATCTACTTTATGCCCGACAATCTGATGGCTGCCGAATTTAAAAATGAGTGCATGGGCTGATTCCCTCCCTAACTCAAAACCCAGTTGCTGCTGATAAAAACGTTTAGCCTGGTTGAAATCATGAACGGGGAAAGCGAGGTGAAAAATAGCATTCATGGTGGATTGCTCTTTTAAAGGAATAAGCCATTGTACTGACTCTGTGGACAATTGAGAATGTGCTGGCAGCTCATGTGGCTCGAAACATTTCAATTGGCACATTTTTTGTTTATGGATAACACCTTTCGCGAATGAGATAACCATGCCTCCCATCCTGCCAGTTGTGACAGGGTTGTTGCTGTGTACCCTTACCTGGGCCGATACCGTTCACATCATTGCCGTGGGTGACGTGCTTTTACATGCCCCTTTACAGAAAAAGGGATTGGCTCAGGGATTTGATTCGTTATGGACTGCGACCATTCCCCAATTAAAAAAGGCTGATATCACCTACGGCAATCTCGAAGGGCCAACGGCAGGAATGATTGACATGTACGGCAAGGAGACGAAAGATGAACGTCGTGCCTATACGTCCTTTCCCATGTTTAATTATTCCAGGGATTTAGTGAAGGCTTTGAAATTATCCGGGTTTGATATCCTGTCGACCGCCAATAACCATACCCTCGATCGCTTAAGTCTGGGCATCGATCGGACCATCTCCACATTAAATGAGCATCACATGGCTTACACTGGTACTCGTTCCCGAAACAGCAAGGAAGCCTGGTATACGGTGACTGTTAAGAACACCCTGTCGATTGCCTGGATAGCCTGCTCTCAAGACACAAACGGCATCACTGACAGGTATCGCCAGGTGTTACTCTGTTACCGTGATAAGCCGCAAGTGCTTGAACTGATTGCCGAGCTTGCTAAAACCCATGATGCCGTGATTGTCACCCCGCACTGGGGAGTGGAATACCAAACCCGGCCCAATAATGCGCAAAAAACGCTCGCGCGCGAGTTTGCCAACGCGGGTGCGTTGGCGATACTGGGGTCGCATCCTCATTGCGTGCAACCCTTCGATTGGGTAAGCACGGCAGAGGGAAAAAAGGTGTTTATTGCCTACTCCCTGGGCAACTTCATTTCCAATCAGGGCAGTTTGAAAAACCGTGCCAGCGGTCTGTTGTCCCTCCATTTAAGAAAAGAAGCCGGGGTGACTGCCATAGACAAAGTGGCCTATCAACCCACGTACATGGAAAATCGCAGCGCTCAAATGAGCCTGTCGCTGGTGACTTCCGCCAGACATCCCGCTTATCAGTGGCTTAAACAGGTTGTGGGGGCTGACTACCTGGTGCTGCCAAAGAAGAAAGGATCCATCAAACCGGGCAAAAAGGGACAAACGGCCTTATTGATTAAAAATTAATCATTATGGTATAATGGTATCCATGTTTTACGGAGAGCCCGCCCATGCCTGTTGAAATGAAAGAAGGATACCGTCCCGATAACACGGACACCCCGCCTGAAGGCTCGGCTTACACCCTGATCCAGCGTATCCTTAATGTCGCCGGCTCCGGTTCCATTCAGCAGGTGGTTAGAGCTGCTGTGGATGACAGCGCAAAAACTGCTGGCGCCAATAGCGATGAAACCGATGTAACCAATAATAGTGAAGGATTTATTCTAAACGGCGATATCGAGGGTAGCCTTCACGCGACGTTACAGGGTCATAATCTCATGCAGCGGCATGAAGAACAAAAAGAAACCGAAGCGGAGGAAGAACTGATCGCTGAAAATACCCGTGTCGACCTGAATGAAAAGGCGGAAAACACATTGGAAGCCTTTAAGCAGTTTGTCAACAATCTGCAATGGGCCAATAAGCATTTCCCTCCCTTACCCAAGTAATAAAAGAGCCTGGCCATCCCTTGCTGGAGGAGACTATGGTATAGTGCCTGGTTTTTCCATTGACTCGATTCTTATGTTTGAACCCCTGCTTGTATCCACCGCCATTGTCGCCTTGGCGGAGTTTGGCGATAAGACCCAATTGTTAGCGCTGATGCTGGCTGCACGTTTCAAGCGGCCCTTGCCTATTATTGCCGGCATTTTACTGGCGACATTAATTAACCATAGCCTTGCCGGGGCTTTGGGCGCGTGGCTTGTGTCAATGCTGGGGCCTCACTTACTGCGGGGGCTTGTCGCCTGTTCTTTTATTCTTATGGCCGTTTGGGTACTTATTCCGGACAGGTTGGATGCCAGGAAACCGGATGCTTTCCGGCGTTTTGGGGTGTTTACCACCACGCTGTTTACTTTTTTCCTGGCTGAGATGGGTGATAAAACCCAGGTGGCGACCGTCGCCCTGGCCGCGCATTATGGTAAGCCTCTATGGGTTATTGCAGGAACGACCCTTGGCATGCTGCTCGCGGATATTCCGGCGGTGTTCCTCGGCAAGACACTGGGGAATCAACTCTCGTTGACCTGGGTAAGGGCAATCACTGCGTTAAGCTTCGCGGTCATGGGCCTTCTTGCGGCAGTGCAGGGGGTTAGCTTTTCAGGTTGAGTACCGTGGATTTCTCCAATTTTTCCAGGCATTGAGCAAATTCCACTGAGGATAAGGTTGTCTGTACAGGCGGCAATGCCTTCGAACTGGTCGCCGTCAGTTTGATGTCTCCGGTGACGCCGTCCTGCTCGATAAACGACAGCTGATAGGAGTCATCCATTTTATCCAGCTCCGGGATGTTTAACTGACCTGTGAATTGGTTAAGCCGTTCAAGCATGTCGGAAACCAGGTAGCATTGATTAAGATGGTCTGGCGGCATTTGCGACAATAAATAATATAAATCCTGCGCCTGCAGTGAAATAGACACCGGCAGCGCATCCATGTAGGCTGATTCAGCCAATAACACAAACCCATCCTCTGTTGCCGTCAGTTTTTGCATCAGGTAGCGGCTGTCTTGTTTCAACTGATCAATAGCCGGCAGGCCTGTTGCGGCTGACGAATTTAAATGCTCAAGCAGCGGCATGGTGTAATTTTCCAGGGTATCGAGAAAGAGAACCGGCAGTGACCAATGGTCGATCTGGTCATCGGCAGGGGAGGGCTCGGTCGTAGAAACAGCTGCAAGCTTAAGAACATCAGATTCAAGAATGAGTTTAAGGCATTCAGAGGGGTTGGTGCTGGCCTCGGCAAAAACAGGAAAATCATAATCTTTGGTGCAGGACACCAGTTGCCCCTGTTCCATGCGACAAAATTGCCTGTCGCCTGTGGCTTCAATGCGCTCACTGACGGTGCGCAGTAAACGATTAAAGTGATGTTGTTGTCCTTCTGACGGGATAATCAGGGGATCGTGGCCTTTCATCACCGCCAATTGGTATTGCGCTAATGGATAACAGCGCATCAGATCGAGTTTATGGGCGAGATTCATCACGTGGAAGAGCGCCGCTTTTTTGGGCGTGATGTGTTTCGATGTTAAATAGTCCGGATTACCCATGTTGCGGATCAGTTCCATGTATTTTTTTATTTCCTCCGATGGCATCTTCTTGTGGGCATAGGCGGCAAATTGCAAGGCGCATTGTTCGCGGTACTCCCGGTATTTCTGCGGATTACTTTTAAAAGCAACATCCGACTCACGCCCGGAGACGCTGAAAAGCATGCAGAGGGCTACTTTTTTCAATTCATCACCCGACAACTGAAGGCATTGTTTTCGTAATTCCGGCTGGGCAAATTGCTGGAAATACTCGACCACCAGCGGGACAGAGGCAGCCACTCGTAAGGAATGGGCCAAGCCATGATTGGGGCGATGAACAACCTGACTGTTCTGTTTTAATTCAGCGTCGGTGGCGTCTAACTGCGTGTCTTTGTAGGCTTTACTTAAATGATGACTATAAACATAGTCGGCTTGTTCGACTAACAGCGAGGTATTGGCCATTTCAAGCTGGATAAGCAGGTGATTCATCGCGGTTGTCATTTGTTGAAGCGGTGGGTGCAAGGTATTTAAGTTTTTAAATTGTTCAGCCAATTTAGCCGTTTGTTTATAAAGCGCCTGGAGCTTTTCTCTTTTTTCAGCGGGTTTATGGCGGCTGTCTGCAAAAAAAACAATGAGTTTCTCCAGCTGAGCGGCCATAGCAAGGAGTTCGGCGGTCTCGCTTTTTTTATGCGGCAGTGTTTGCCAGAATGAGGTTTTGACCCGAGGTTCTGCCTGCGTCGACAAATGCCGTACTTCGTCCAAAAAAGCAATCAGATGCGTCCTGATTTCAGCATCCACGCTGGAATACGAACGGGGATCAATGCCATCGAGACTTCTGACTGGGAACGCCTGAAATACCTTTCTACCCTGATCCTCAATAAAAGAGCTAAAGGCCAGTTGCGTTCCTGCAGGAAGCAAAATTTCCTGCTCATCGGCCTTGTAAGATAAATCCTTTACCTTTTTACCAATGCCCTGGCGAGGTTGAGTGATTTTAAGCAGCGTATCGGTGCCGCTTACTTTCATGGCAGCGATGTCTTCTGAGGTGCTAATGAAGCCTTCCTGCCGCAAGGGCTTATGAGTCTTGATGGTTTCGTGACGCTGTTGCCACACAGTGGTCGGCATCTTATGACTGCTTTCCGCACGATAAAGCGTTTGCAGGCTGTTATCGTCTGAATCATCGGGTAACTGCAGGCGGGTGAGCCCATGAGCCGCTAAACAAGTGGCCAGAATAATTTCCTTGACTTCCTGTGTCAGTCTGTCCTGAGGCAGGTTTTTTAAGCGGGGATCCCGTCCCTGACTTCGCAAAAACCCATTAATTTCTTCATAAAAGTTAGAGGTATACAACGTTATGGCCAATTTTTCGCCATAAGTTAATTGGCTATACAGGTTATTTTTATCAGCGGCCAGATAATCTTCCTTTTTGGGAAGACGGGGATCGCCTTTCAGGGAAGGAATGTGAACGGCCGTTTTTATAAAGGTTTCATAATGGGACGAAACCTGCTCTGTAAACGCTAAATGCTCAAAATCAGGCTGGTGCAGAAGAAGGTGGGTCAGATTAAACACCCGGTCATTGAAGGCGACTTCAAGCTCCCCGTAGGAATTAAAGCGGCATTGGGCTTTCTGTTCTGGATGAAGGAACAAGTGGATGACTTTTTCCAAATCCCGAGTGACCTCACTCTTTAATCGGGGACCTTTTTTAAGTAGAGCGATGGTCTTATCGTAGGACATCTGAAAAAATGGATAAAGACTGATATAGCAATTATAGTTTAATATTTGAACAATATGGGTTGACTAAGGATGAATCCAATCCAGAAGTGTCGAGAGCACATCCGCTTCCGCAGCCGGTTTATCCCAACGGATGCGGTGAATGCGAGGAAAACGCATGGCCACGCCTGATTTGTGGCGGGTAGAGCGCTGGACAGCATCAAAGGCAACTTCCAAAACCAGTGCCTTCGCCACTTCCCGGACCGGACCAAAACGGTGCAGCGTGTGGTTGCGTATCCAGTGATCGAGTTTAAGCAATTCTTCATCGGTAAAACCAAAATACGCTTTGCCGACAGGGAGAAGGCGGTTATCCTGCCAAAGTCCGAAGGTATAGTCTGAGTAATAAGAGGACCGTTTGCCCTGGCCTCTCTGGGCGTACATCAGAACCGCGTCCACCGTCAGCGGATCGCGTTTCCATTTATACCAGTGGCCTTTGGGGCGACCTGCAAGATACGGGCTTTGCTTGTGCTTGAGCATAAGGCCTTCAACGGCGGGGTGGGCTTCATTTAGGACCTGTTGCTTTAAATGATGCAGCGTCTCCCCCGGAAAAAGCGTCAGCAAATCAGACAGAATCAGGTTATCGGCTGAGTGATTCGCGTACCATTGTTCCAGTGTCTTACGCCGTTCAATAAAAGGGAGGGCGCGCAAATCGCGGCCTTCCATGGATAAAATGTCATAGAGAATCATCGCGGCCGGGTATTCGGTTATCCATTTTTTTGTCAGTGATTTGCGGTTTAAACGTTGCTGCAATTCATTAAAACTGCCAATGCCCTTTTCTGTTTTAATGACCAGTTCACCATCAAGGATGACCCGCGTTTTAAAAGAAGCCAGCAAATCAGGAAAGGAATGGCTGATGTCATCCCCTGTGCGACTGTACAGGGCTTTGCCGTTTCCGGTGACGATAGCCTGGACACGAATGCCATCGTATTTACGCTCAAAAACAAATTGCTGCCAGTCAATCTGGCCGATGTCGTTTTCATTGAGCGGATGAGACAGCATCACGGGATGGAAGAACAGCTGATCGTCGACAGAAGGCAGTTCGGCTTTCTTTTCAAGCCAGGCAAACAGGGCTTCGTATGGCGGTTTTAAGCCGTGCCAGATTTTTTCAATGTCCTGAACTGAAACCTGTCCGTAATCAGCCAGCGTTTTTTTTAGAAAGCGGGCGGAGACGCCGATGCGCAGACTGCCGGTCCCTAATTTTAAAAGAGCCCACCGCTCGGTCGTGTCTGCACGATTAAGCAGGTTTGCCAGGACGTCGCGAATGGCTTGTTTGGGTAATTGGTTGAAGGTGGTAATCAGGTCGGAAAGCCTTGGGAGGACTGCTGTTGAGTCATGGGTAGGCCAGAGCAGGGCAATGGTATCCGACAAATCACCGACGTAATCGTAGGAATAGGCAAAGAGTACCGGGTCGATTTCCTTCTCAATTAATTCTTTGATTAACGTACGGCCGAAGGTTGGAAGTTCAAGCGTATTCGCCATGATTGCCAATGCATACCCTCGTTCCGGATCAGGCGTCGTTATGAAATAGTGATGAAGCAAGGCCATCTTGTCACGATGGCTGTAAGTAAAATAAAGGGTATTTAGTAATTCGGCAAATTTTTTCATCGCCTAATCCCCCTGTTCGTCATAGCCCAATAAATGCAGCGCTTGAGCCTTGTAGCCCTGCTGCTGTGCATAATGAATCAGCGCTTCTTCCCGGCCGTGGGTAACGAAAATCTCATTGGGGTTTACGTCTGACAGGGTTTGAATCAGTTCTGGCCAATCGGCATGATCCGAAATTATCAAAGGCAATTCCACGCCTTGCTGTTTAGCCCGGGCTCTGATTTGCATCCAGCCTGAGGCCATGCCAATCAAGACATTGGCAAAACGCCGGCTCCAACGGTCACGCAGGGCGCTCGGAGGGCAAAGCACTATTTTGCCGGCTGACTCGTCTTTGGTGAGCTCAATCGCTGAGCGTAACTCCCCCAGATCGATGCCGCATTGCTGATAGAATTCACAGGTCTTCTGCAGGCTGCCATGGATATAGATGGGCTCAAGGTAACCCATTAGCCTTAAGGTTCTGAGCACGCGTTGGCATTTTCCCAGAACATACACACCCACCAGATGACAGCGATGAGGGAACAGGCGCAGGGAGCGCAGCAATTTCTGGAGCTCGTCCTCAATGGGGGGATGGTTAAACACCGGCAGCGCAAACGTGGCTTCCGTGATAGAGACATCGCAGTGTTCCACTAAAAAGGGATCACAGGTCGGATCAGGGCGGCGTTTATAATCCCCGGAAAAAATAACCTTGCTGCCTTGATAATCCATTACAAGCTGAGCGCTGCCAAGGATATGGCCGGCGGGTAAGAGGTACAGGTCAATGGCGTTCACTGAAAGCGGTTGTTGATACGCCAGAGGATGCCAATGACGGGCTCCTTCCTCGCCAAAACGACGCTGCATCAGTTGCAGCGTGACCGTGTGCGCAAAGACCTCGCCATGCCCGGCGCAGGCATGATCGCCATGCGCATGGGTAATGACCGCAGCAGGCACCGCGGTTACCGGATCAATGTAGAATTCTCCCGGTTCACAATAAAGCCCCGCTTCTTTAACAACCAGCCAGGGTGTCGAATGGTTCATGAGCGGATTTTTGAAAGGGGTGTTTGTAAAGTATAGGCCAGGGACAGTAGCGCATCCCTTATCCACAAATTCTGTGGATAAGTCTGTGTATACGCTGTAAAAGTCATTGGTCTGCCCGTGTTGGGCCCAGTGACCATGGATTTTACAAGGGCTTTATTAAATGGTGTTTTTGCTATTTAAAATAAAAGTCAGGTATGAGTTGAGCAGTGAGTGCCTTGCCTGACGAGGAATTCAGTGGAGCACGCAGTGCCTGCGCGGGCGGATATCCGTCAGGGCTATTGCCGGCGGATTGCTCATTCAATGGCATCCTGCTTACGGATAGTGAGTAGCGCAAGGGTGCATAAAGCCGCGCTTAGGATTAAATAGTAACTCGGGGCAATGACATGGCCTGAGCGTTGAATTAAATAAGTGGCAATCAGTGGTGTGACACCACCGAAACAGGCAAAGGCCAGATTGTAGGCGATGGCAATGCCAGTGTAACGTACTGACGTTGGGAATAATTCAACCAGAAAACTGGGATAAACCATAATGCAACTGCTTAATAAAGCCAGGATAAACAGGGCAGTGAGGAGTGCTGCCGTGGTTTGGTAAGCAAGCAGGATAAACAGGGAATAACCGCAGAGCATAAATCCGACGCTGCCAATTAAAAGCACCGGTTTGCGCCCGACACGATCAGCCAGCCAGCAGGTAAAAATCAGAAGCAGGGAATAAAACAGCAAATTAAGGGTAGTGAACCCGCTGGCCTGGTGTTTGGAGTAAGCCAATATACTTGATAAGTAAGTGGGCATGTAGAGAAAAATCAGATTAATCATAACCGCCCCAAGGGCTGTTAAGGCAATGCCTTGCAGTATCTGGGGCCAATAGCCGGTAATTGCTTCCACCAGAGGAATGCGGGCCTTTTTTTCATGGTGCTGAAAGGCGATGAACAAGGGGCTTTCCGTCATTTGCCGACGAATATAAAAACTGAAAACGCCGAGGATGCCGCCGAGGAGAAAAGGAATACGCCAACCAAAAGTCTGGAGTTGCTGCTCATTCAGCAGGTGATTTAACACCAAACTGATGCAGGCGCCTAAAAAAATGCCAAAATTGAGGAAAGAAAAAATAATGCCGCAGGCTAAGGCGCGATGTCCGGGATTCACATGTTCACAGGTAAACGTCAATGCACCGGGAATTTCTCCGCCAATGGATAACCCCTGCAACAGGCGCATGGCAATCAGCAGGATACTGGCTAAAAGGCCCATTTGCTGATAGGTCGGCAGCAGACCAATTAAAAAGGTGGGGACAGCCATCAGCATTACTGAAAAAATAAAGGTTTTCTTGCGTCCGTATTTGTCGCCAAAATGACTGAACGCAATGCCGCCCAAGGGCCGAACCACATACCCGATGGCAAAGATGGCGTATACACTCATTAAGGAAGCGAGTTGATCGGTTTCCGGGAAAAAGGTCCGGCTGATGATGGGGGCAAAAATAACGTAAATGATGAAGTCATAAAATTCAAGGGCGCCGCCCAGGGAAGCCAGCAGGATGATTTTTTTTTCCTGGGAGGAAAGGGTGAATGCTGTCATAAGACCTTGTCCTTAAGGTAAGGCGTGAAATAACACCGTTATCGTGTTTAGGATCAACGGGCACGCACTGTGAAAACGATTTATACTATAACAACAAGAATGATAATCATGGTGTTAAGGATTCGTTGTGCCTCATTATGTTGATATTTCGCCTAAAATCAAGGCTTGGACCCGTTTTGTCGCTTTTGATGAGGGAGCTAAGGCCCAGGTTAATAACCTGGCCTCGCTGGACATTGTTCACAAACACGTTGCCATTATGCCAGATGTCCATCTTGGTAAAGGGGCGACAGTGGGGTCGGTTATTCCAACAAAAAATGCCATTATCCCCTCTGCCGTCGGAGTGGACATTGGTTGTGGCATGATGGCCGTGCGTACCACCCTGGCTGCTCATCACTTGCCGGATGATTTGTCCAGGCTTCGTCATGCCATTGAAAAAGCCATTCCCGTTGGATTTGGCAAATGGGCCGATAACACGCTTCCCGACATTGCCCTTAAGACATGGCAGACTAAACTCCGAAAAGAGTATCAGATGATTCTGAACCGCCATCCTGCCTTAGGGTTCAATCGAAAAACAGGACGACGCCAGATCAATGATGTCAATCACCTGGGTACCTTGGGCGGGGGCAACCATTTCATTGAAATCTGCCTGGATGACGCTCAGCAGGTCTGGTTGATGCTGCACAGCGGTTCACGCGGCGTGGGTAATTGCATCGGCACGTATTTTATTGAACTGGCCAAAACGGAGATGGGTCGCCTGCTCGGTACCCTGCCCGATGAGGATTTGGCGTATCTGTCGGAGGGCACGCAGCATTTTGAGGATTATTTTATTGCGGTTAACTGGGCACAGGCCTATGCCCGGTGTAATCGCGACATCATGATGCAAATCCTGACGCAGGTGTTGACAGCCCAGTTACAAAAGCCGATTGCCACGGATTTGTATGCGGTCAATTGCCACCATAACTACGTGTCAAAGGAAAGGCATTTTAACGAAAACCTCTACATTACCCGCAAAGGAGCGGTGTCGGCCAAAAAAGATGAACTCGGCATTATCCCAGGCAGCATGGGAGCCAAATCATTTATCGTCAGGGACTTGGCAATGAGGAAAGCTATTGCAGTTGCAGTCATGGGGCGGGCAGGGTAATGTCGCGAAACCAGGCTAGAAAGCAAATCAATCTGGCAGAGCACCGACGCGCCACGCAGGATGTGGAATGCCGCAAAGACAAGGCGGTGCTGGATGAAAGCCCGCGTGCGTATAAAAACATTGACGATGTCATGAAGTCACAGCAGGATCTGGTGGAAATCCTCTTTACGCTTAAACAAATTCTGTGTGTCAAAGGTTAATTCATCATTGACAACCCCGTTATTCCATATCATTTTTTTAGCCTGACGTTTTAAGGATTAATTCGGCGTACATAAAAAGGAAAGTGATGATTAATTTATCAGTTAAAGTCAATGAGAATAAGGTCATTGAGATACGGATTGACTACCTTCGTACTCAGGGTATTTTTTTTGAAGAGAATGCGGACACGCTCAATCTCGATGGCATAAACGCAACCAACGGTCCTGGTCAATTGATTGAAGAGGTAACCACGCCGTTAGCGTATGGCTTTTGCTCCATGAATGGCCAGGCGTTAGTCAAAAACCAAATCCAGGTCAAGATGCTGAACGGCACACTTCATTACAGCCTGCTCAATCAGGCAGGCGAACGCATTGACGGGGTGCTGACGAAGGACAGGTTAGAGACGATGTTCCGTGATGAGCACGCGCTGATGCCATCTCACCTGAGCGAGCTGTTGCCCCTGAAACCGTATTTTCCCCGTTTAATGAATTACATGGCGGTGACGCATCTTGGCGGTTTTTATTTTTTTAAGGCATTGCCTTGCCTGACAGGGAATCAAATCAGCAAGAAGTCCTTGCCCGACAGGGAATTCCTGGCACGCCCGCTCTCGTATGATCGAAAAAACAAGGCGAAGGAACAGCCCTACACCTGCTCCACCGTTGTTTATGAAATCCCTTTCAACAACGACACGGCCGCCCTGCGTCTGATTGCCTTTTTTGAGGCTTACGTCAAAACCCGTGTTCATGTGGTCAGGGATTACTCGGTGGAGGAGCGTTTAAAAGGCAAGCACCCGACCTTGGCGCCCAATCAGATGTTTGGCGATGCCACTGCTCAGGCATTTCAAAAACCGGCGCGAACCCTGCACCCCTTCGTTGAGGCGGTGCTTGCGATCATGAATCCGTTACCCCATTATGCAACCCTCTTTAACGATTTACAGGCGGTGTATCGCTATGCCAATGATTGGGCTTTTGTTTGTGAAGACGAAGAGAGGCTTAAGAAAAAGGATTTGATCAGCGATTTGGTGTATAACGAGACGGCGGTTAATCTGGCCCTGAAATTCAAAAGCCCCGCGTTTTTATACGATGAAAACCTGCCCCTTGAGGTGAGGCAATCGCGATTCGACGCGATGATCATCGCCTACGAGCAGGCGGGACTTCTCAATGAACTTCTATTCCTTGTAGAAGGCTGCAATCAGGTGGCGGCCCGTCAGTTACTCAAAGAACACGACGCGGCAGAGGGCGATTTTCATCAGGGATCTTCCTGTAGCGAAGCTGTTTCTGAACAAGCCATGAACCTGGGATTGCATTTTAATGCCCAATACCTCAAGGAGCAGGTCGCTAAATACCGTGCCGGCATGCAAAACCGGCCTGACCACAAAAACACTCTCCCGAAACGGGCGATATTGAGCGAACGGGATAAACAATCCATTGCCAGCTTAAGTGCCTTAGGCCTTCATGCCTCCGCTTTAAAAGCACGGACTGAGGAAAAATCAGAGCCCTCCGCAAGCCTTCCTTTGTCCTTTGAAGAGACGAAAGGCTGCTGCAAGCTCTTGTAAGAAAGGAGAAAGAATGCCTGAACACACAGAGGCTTGCCTTATTGATAGGATTGCCGCCCACAAGGAAGACGCGTACATCGTTTTTGAAGACGCTGATTTCATTGCCTTCCTGGATCATCGCCCCTTATTCCCCGGTCACACCCTGCTTGCGCCAAAGCGCCATTTCCGCACCCTGTATGAGCTGCCGTCAGCCCTTGTCGCGCCCATGTTTTTATTAACGCAACAACTCGGTCGGGCGGTGGAAAAAGCCATGGGGGCGGCTGGAAGCTTTATTGCCATGAACAATACCATCAGTCAGAGCATCCCCCATCTGCACGTGCACATTGTGCCGCGCAACAAACAGGATGGACTGAAAGGATTTTTCTGGCCCCGCACCCAGTATGACCAGGCGGCGCATGCCCTTGCCGTTCGCGATAAAATCAGGCATTGCCTGTCTTTCGACGCATGAGTTGGCTTAGGTAGATGCCCGCAATCAGCGCGGCGCCAAGCAGAAAAGGCAGATACAGCGAAACAACGAGCAGGGAGCCGGCGATTAAGGCAGTCATCGCTGACGCCATGCCATTGATGCTGGTTAAAAGCCCCATTGCTTCCCCCTGATGGGTCTCGGTATGGGCTTGTGATATTGCGCTGGAATAGGCGGGGTTTAAAATCGCAAAAGCAAAAATAATGCAGAGATTGGCAATGAAAAAGACAGTAAGATTGCTGTAACTCAAGCAAAGGCTTACAAATCCTGAAAATAAAACCAGGATAGCCAGGGTTTTGGCCAGTTTAAGGCTCATGTGCTGATAGAGGATTTTTTGAGCACTGGCTAAAAAAAGGATATACAGCAACGCCATGACCGAAAAGAAAATCCCAATGGTATAACTTGAAAAGGAAAAGGTAAGGATGGCAAAGGGCAACACGGCGATATAATAAAGAGCCCACACGACCTGCATTAAAAAAAATTCAATGTAAAGGGCGTTCAGATAATCCCTCCAGTGAGTTTTGGCTCTTACAACACGGTGTTGAATGGCTTTGACAGGGAGTGCCGGCAGGAATGACAGATTAATGAATGTTAACAGCAAAATCAGAAAAAAGGGTGAGGTATAGTAATAAAGAGGTACTTGCGCTTTAAAGTTCACCAGAGTCCCGCAGAGTAGGGGGCCAAGGCAAAGACCGAGGGCATTGATTATTTCAGCCAAACGAAACAGATTGTGTCTGGGGTAATTCGTGTGCATCAGCAGGGAAAGAATCACCGCACGCCTGCCCGACATCAGCCCATCCAGGGCGCGACTTGTAAAAAAAAGCCAGTAATTGACATAGATTAAGCTGACTATGGATAACAGGCAGGCCAACAGCGACCCGGAAAGACAGTACCACAAGGTTTTCTTTTCACCGCTGTGATCAGACACGATTCCCCATAGCATACCACCAAGAATAGCGCCAATACCGTAAATGCCCACCGCAAAGCTGTAGGCGTTTAAACGGAGGGAAAGGCTTTCACCGGGTAACAGGCCAGGCTGTTTGAGAAAAAGCGGACCTACCAGAGGGGGTATAATGCTGGCGCTTAAGCTGATAAGAAAAAGCATGGCATAAGCCAGATAAAACGTCCTGTAAGTTGCTTTCGGCATCGCCGCCCATCCAGTCAATTATAAGCCCATAATAAAAATACCAGCCTGATTGGCCAGTTTTAAGGTTTCCTCTTTATTAATCAGTATGGACCAACCCGCTTCCAATGCAATTCCGGCCAAATTGGCTTCCACCACATGCCGTACTGTGGTCTCGCCAATGACGGGCAAATCAATGCGAGTATCCTGCATGGCTTTTTTAACTTTCACCAACACCCCTTCTTTATGCGGTGACTTAAATTCACGGCAACGCTTGATGAGATTATCCGTTCCCTCCACGGCCTCAACGCCAAGGACATAGCGGTTTTCAATGACTAAGGCTTGACCAATGTCCATTTCGCCTATTTTTTTAGCGATACTAACGCCGAGCTTTGCATCCTCCAGGCATTTAAGCGTTGGTTGCGCGGTAGTTAAAATTCCCATCGGTGTCATCGCTTCGGCAAGGATGTCCTGAACGCCGACCACATGAAAACCCTGCGCTTCGAGAAAACGGACAAGACCGGCAAAATAACTGTTGTCGCCCAAACTGGCGCTGTCACCCCGTGCGGTTAAATCATTCTGCAGGCGCATGGCGCCGTAATTTTCAAAAAGCAGGTTATGGTCAATTTTGCCGGCGAAAACAAGGTTTAAAAAACCCGCTGCCTTGACCTGTTGAATGGTTTCTCCAAGATTGGCTAAGGTGACGACATGGTGGGCCGCAGGTAATTTGAATTGCTTTTCCCCTGAAGCCCTGATAATGAGCACGTCGATGTGCTTTTTTTGACAGGCATTCACAATTTCAACGGGTAAATCCCCTTCGCCTGCAACCAAGACCAGCTGTCGTAATTCAGACATGTTCAATCCCTCACCTGTGTTTGTTTGTAATGATTGGCACTGCCCTCTAATCCAAAGAGAATGCCTGCGAAAGGATGGATAGGCCTGCGGCATCCTGACGGTTAGCCAACCAGGAAAGCAGGGCGCGGCGATGGCGTGCGATGTCATAAATCCTGGTGATGGTCTTTTTTTTCACATCGTCAAACTCCTGTTTGATGGTTTTAATGTCGTCATCAGTCAGGGGTTTTCTGTCAATTGACTGAATAATCCGCCGCATGGTACCAAAGCGAAGCGAATCAAAATAAAAACAGTGATTATTCTGGTAAATGGTTTCTTTAAAGGTCAGGCGCTTAAATTCCTGACCAATGGAAACCGGTATGAAAGGCGTTTGTGTATTCTGTTTGCAATGCACAAAGGAGATGGCGTTTAAAAGGAAAAATTCCCTGGAAAGACTCGTAACCTCTTTGTTGAGAATAGAACAATTAATAAGCGGCAGGCCCATTCCAATGTAATTTAGAAAAATAATATCAAAAATGCGATCAATGTAGGTTTCGGCTTCGGACTCGTGGCGGTTTTTAAAGGCGTCGGCAATGAATTTAAAATCAAATCCCACCCACGGTGTTTTCATGCTGTTATCCAGGTACCAGACCAGATAAAAATAGCCTTCCCAGGGGGATTGATAGTATTTTTCTGCGATGGAGTCTTGAAGTTGCCGGATTTCCTTCGTTAACGACACGGTGATCACCGGGTGTACTTTCGGCCTTAAACAAATGCCCATTCCATTGCTGTTTATCTCCTTAAGAATAAGTAATTCCATGGATTGCATGGTTAGCCTCCAAACCCAGGGAATTTAATTATAGAACAAATGGGGCAAAAATTAACCAAAGCAGGGAAAATAGTAAAAAAGGGGGTAATTGCTTGAAATGTGCTTGAAAGGGACAAACCCGCGCGAGCCATCAGGCCGTGGCGTGTTCTCCACGGCCGTTGTGCAACGCATTATAGATGCAAGGATTCATTGTCATCCTCGTGCTCATCCAGATCCTCATCTTTTGGCAAATTGACTGGAGTTGCTTCCTTGATGTGCAGAAGGGTTTTAATGCTCGTTTGTGCCTCTTTCAATAATGTCTTAAATTTTTTTCTCATTTCTTCAGCATTGTCCTTGGGCGACAGCTTATCCAGGTGGTGTTCGACTTCGTGCACGAAGTCAGACCAGATTGCCTTAATGGTTGCCTTTCCATGGGAAGCATGGGTTTGGCGCGTCTCTGGCATGGCCGTTTTTAATTTACGGGGGGTGTCAGTTTCCTTTGCCTGGCCTTGCGGCAGGGTATTGACAGGATGGGTATGGGTACCAATGACCCGCGAATAATCCCCCCTGGTCTGGGTGTTACCACGATTTGAAAGGGGAGAGTAGTGAGGTGAAGCCGGTTGGGTTTCCCGTGCCGATTGAGGTTGAGACCGGCCCAAGCTGGTGTAATGGCTATTCTGATCCGTAGACGGTTGCGGGTTCTGGCTTGGACGGCGATTTGGCTGGGTAGTCGCGCCGGTCAAGCGCTCCTGAGGAATCATGCGGCTGTAGGGCGTTTCGCCATCATTGCCTTCAATCGCTGGCGCGTTGACCGGAATGGAGGTCTTTGCATAGTGAGACGACGGGTCTTGGCTTGCCACCGGGTGTTGTGGCGGTAAATTCTGCTGATTAAGCGGGCTCGCTATGGCTTCTCTCGACAACAGGTTGTTGTAGTGTGTTTGCCCGTCATCCTCGAGTACGGTGGGCGGGGCCGTTTGAACCGTCTGGATCCTGCCATAATGATGCACGCCAATCGGCTGGGTCATTGTCCTTGCTCCCTGGGTCATGCTGCGGTGTTCATCCGTGGGTGGCGTCGTCGTTTTTTGAGCAAGATCCCGTTCAAGTTGACGAATATTTCCCTGAATCATGGGTTGGATGGGGTTGTTGACGTCAATGCGATTGAGGCGTTTTAATCCGAGGAGAAAGTCTTGGGCCGAAGTGTTTTTTTTATTTAAAATCATGTACTCATAATAGGTTTCGACGAAGCGGTTGTTGCATTCGTTAAAAAGGGCCATCTCCTGCCCCCGCGCTTTTTGTAAATCGGCGCCATCGGGACAAAAAGTCAGCCATGGTTCGTAACATTGGATGAAAAACTCTACTTCCTGCTTCAGGTGTTTATCCGGGTTTTGTTCAAGGTACGCTATGACATTGTTTAACAATTGTTTCAATGCTGTGCCGTTGTCTGAAAATTTTCCCATGCGGTCAGCAAAAAATTCCTGAACAGGCTGGGTTGTCCCCGGCTTTAGTGACAGCGCGGCAAGCTCTCCCGGCAGTTTACTCAGCATCTGCGCCAAAATACTCATCATGGCTGTTTTTCTGGCGTAATAATCCGTAATCAGGCTGGTCTGGCCCCCGGTTTTTATAACGTCGTTATCAATGATACGAAGAGGGACTTTGTTGCGGTTCGAATAGACACCGTTCTGTTCACCCTCAGCCAGTATTGAGGTCAAACCGTAGTCGCTGATTTTAGGCACAATGCCAAGGACGTTGCCAACGCTGTCGCGTTCCGTTCGGATTAAAAAATTCCTTGCGGCGCTGTCCTGGTGGAGCATGGACATTTGATGGAGGGTGTCCTGGCCTTTAACCAGACCGCAGGCAATCTGGGCTAAAAAGACAGCGGGATTGCTTTTTAACGCCAGGGCCACACCAACACCGGGAAAATCATGCGACTCAAGAGGATGAAAGGTGTCAGCAATCAGGGAATACAGGTTGGATGAAAACTGGGTCAGATGACCGTCTTTGAAGTCAAGGTAAGATTCATATTCCGAAAGGATACCGACCAATTGGCCGTCGATTTCCAGAGGAAAGGTTCTATTAATGGCACTTAAGTCCGTTTGCCCTGATTCACTGTGTTTGGCAATTAGTCTGGCTGCCGCCTCTTCATGCTCATCGGGCTCCAGGAGAAGTTTGATGGCAACCAGTCCCTGGCTGTCACACAGGCTCAGGTACGCCGGATTTGAACCGGTATACTGATAAAGCGCCACTTCACCAAATGCGCCCCCACCGAGATGCCTGACTTTGTGGAATCCATTCGCTGAGAGGTCAATAGTTGTCGCGGCTTGCTCTGGTAACTCAATTTCCTCTTTGGAATTGGCATTATTCAAGGTGTCCAGCGGTGGCATGATGAATTACTCCTCAAATCTTTCGTATAGTATAACGCAACTGACTATTATATGAACAATATATTTTTAATTTTCTCATTATTCCGGTTATCATAGGCTTATACTTAATGAAAGCAATGAACAGGAACAACAATGGCTAAAGGAAAACACGGCGGGGATAAGGGGTTTTTTATGTGGAAAGATTGGGACAGCGTGCTGAATGCCGACCATTTTGAGGTGGCTTTTAATGACAAGGATTTTACTCTGAAAAGGCTTGTGAAGCTGCAGGATCTTGCCGGCGGCAAGAGTGAGGACGTGGATCAATTGCTGATTCACCTGATTGGCTTTTTACGCTTGACGGATCCTGGCAATGTCAGCATTAATGACAATGACAGGGCCAGTGCAGAGGCCTTATTTGTTAATCTCGATAATGCGTTGACCCAGGTCAAAGCGTCCAGCGGCGACCAGAAATTCGAACAATCGGCTGTCCGTTATGCGGAAGAGACGATTCGTCTGCGCATGGACTTACTCAAACAACAGGCCACGGAATCGTTGCCCCTTATCTGGTATAATGCTGCTCACAAGGGCCATAAGAATACCTTCGGATAGCACCTAAAGCTATTTCGAGCGAAAGCACAGTTAATTAACTGATTCTAATTAATTTGATCCCGCTCAAATTATAAAGAACCGTGCTTTTCTCGTCGGTCACTTCAATGTATTCGCTGCCTTTACCATCAATAATGCTGACAGAATTGCCTGCGGCATTCAAATGATGGGTTGTGCCGTCATTCTCCACAAGCCAGATGGATTTATTGCCGGCTCTCAATTCATCAAGGCGTTTCGATAATTCGCTCACGATAAGTCCTGCCACTGCACATCCTTACTTTAATAATAGCTTCTCATAGTACAATCTGAGCAAAGATAATCAGTTTATTGCAAAAAACGGCATTCAATCCGCGGCATTCTTGCCTTGATGCACGTTACTCTTGTTCAATTGGCTTTTCATGGCTAATATGGAACCTTCGGTATGACTCATCCTGCGGCGGAGTCATAGTATAGGGAAATACGGGCACCATGTTAAAGATTCTGATATTCATCGCTTGTCTGCTTCTAAGTGCCTGTATGGTGGGGCCAGATTACAAGGAGCCTGCAAAAAATGTGGCCCCTTACTGGCTGCAGAAAAACCCGGCCGTGAAAGTGGCGCCAATCAATAATGCGGATTGGTGGAAGGTGTTTCGCGATCCAACCCTGACGCACTTGATTCACTGCGGTTACCACAATAATCTTTCATTGCAGATTGCCGGCGTGCGTGTGCTTCAGGCCCGTGCCAAACTGGCGCAATCAGTCGGTGAGCTCTACCCCCAGCAACAGGCATTGAATGGCAACTATACCCATGTTCGTACCGGGGGAGGGGAGCTGCAGGGGATTTTGCCTGACAAGTTCGATACAGCCTCCGTCGGCCTTTCTGCCAGTTGGGAAATTGATTTTTGGGGCAAATACCGCCGCGCCATTCGCGCCAATGATGCCGCCTTTCTGGCATCACTGGCAGCCTATGACAATGCCCTGGTTTCGTTAACGGCCGACATTGCCAATGCCTATATTTCGATCCGTACCCTGCAGCAGCAGATTAAGACAACCCAAATCAATATCCACCTGCAGAAGGTCAGCCTTGACATTGCCACGTCACGCTATCGTGGGGGGCAAACCAGTTTACTCGATGTTCAACAGGCAGAAACTGAATTGGCTGAAACGCAGTCGTCGCTGCCGGATCTGGTATCCCAGCTGCAACGACAGAAAGACGCGCTGGCCGTTCTGCTGGGTTTGGTTCCTACTCAAGTCGACGACTTGCTTAAAAAAGGCAGCGGCATCCCGCGTGCCAACGCGTCGGTGGCGATTGGCATTCCTAAAGAAGCATTGGCACGCCGCCCTGACATTTACCAGGCAAGAATGGAGGCGGTAGCCCAATCCGAATCCATTGGTGCGGTGAAGGCCAATCTTTACCCTGCGCTGACCTTAAGCGGTTCATTTTCCTACACCGCGAACAGCATTGGTCAAGCCTCCATCAGCAACCTGTTTGATCCAGCCAATCGTTCGGTGATTGCTGGTCCTTCGGTGGTTTGGCCGTTATTAAATTATGGACAGATTACCAATGCGGTGCGCGAGCAGGATGCGGTGTTTCAGCAAAGTTTGTTGAATTACCTGAATTTGGTGCTTAAGGCGCAGCAGGAAGTGCAGGACAATATCACCCAGTACATTGAAGCACGAAAAACCACCGCCTTGTTGGGTTCCGCGAATACCTCGGCCACAAAAACCACCCGCCTTGCCCTCATCCGTTATCGCGAGGGAGAAGCAAATTACACCGCCGTATTGAATGCAGAACAGCAACAATTGCGTATACAGAAATCATTGATCAATGCGGAAGGCGAGATTGCCAAATCGCTGGTGGCGCTTTATCGCTCCTTAGGCGGCGGTTGGCAGATCCGACGGGGCAATGATATCGTCCCGGAAACGATAAAACAGGAAATGGCTGCACGAACCAATTGGGGCAGTTTGCTCAAACAACCAAACCATGAGCGCCCAACCACGACCGAGCAGCAAATTAAACAGCTTTACCTACCAAACTGGTGATGGGTTATGATGACAGCCGAGAATAAATCATTGATTTTAAAAATTGCAGCGGGTGGAATAGTCCTTATATTGCTTTACTGGTTTATTCATCACTATTCTCAAAGCGCACCGCCCGCGCCGCCTGCACCGGCGGTGATCGTAAGTCATCCCACTCGCATGGAAATGACCGATTACATCACGCAAACCGGAAATACCATTGCTTACAATTCTGTCAATTTGGTCGCCCGGGTGGAAGGTTATCTGGACGCGATTCAATTCGTTGATGGTTCCTTCGTTAAAAAGGGCCAGGAACTGTTTATCATCGAGCCTGAACCTTATCTCCAAAAACTGCATGAAGCTGAAGATACCCTCGCTGCCCAAAAAGCCGCTTATGCCTATGACCAGGCAGAATATGCCCGCCAGCAGCAGATGTACAAAGAGAATGCGACCTCGTTAAAAAACGTGGAAAAATGGTCTGCCAAGCGGGACGAATCCAGGGCGGAGGTGGCCAAAGCTGAAGCCAACGTTAAAATTGCACAGATTAATTACAGTTATACCCATGTTCAGGCTCCCTTCGATGGACGCATTGGCCGGCATCTGGTGGACGTTGGCAATCTTGTGGGTCATGGGCAGGCAACCGAGTTGGCCAATATTGAACAGATTAATCCCATCTATGTTTATTTCAATTTAAATGAATTGGATTTAATCAAATTGCGGGAAGCGGCACGGGCGCGTGGCTTTAAACCCAATGAACTGCATAAAATTCCTGTGTACGTCGGGATGCAGAATGAAAGTGATTTTCCACATCAGGGCAAGCTGGATTTCGTTAACACCGGTTTGAACGCATCCACTGGAAGCATGGAGTTCCGTGCGTTGCTCGACAATAAAGATTATCCTCTTTTGCCCGGGCTTTTTGTCCAGGTTCGCATCCCCATAAGCAAACCCTCCTCCCGGCTTGCTATTCCCGATACCGCCATTCAATACGACCAGATCGGTGCGTATGTCTTGACGGTGGATAAAAACGACACCGTGGCATTAAAACGGGTGAGTACAGGAACCCTTGATCAAGGCATGAGAGCAATTACCAAAGGTCTCGATATTGACGACCGGGTGGTGGTAAACGGCATTCAGAATGCCGTGCCCTCGCACAAGGTTACTCCAAAAAAAGAAAATGAATAAAGCCAATTGGGAAAGGATGCCATTGAATGAAATTGATGCAAGTTGAGAAGAGCGAAAAATGATTTCCAAATTTTTCATTGAAAGACCGGTTCTGGCCAATGTGATTGCTTTACTCCTGGTCTTCATCGGTTTAATCGCTATCCTGGTTTTACCGGTATCGCAATACCCCGCCATTGTACCGCCTACTATTCAGGTGACGACCACTTACCCGGGTGCCGATGCCAAAACCCTGATTAATACTGTGGCCTTGCCCATCGAGCAGCAGGTCAATGGCGTGGAAAACATGCTTTACATGCAATCCACCAGTTCCAATAACGGTGCTTATACGCTGATTGTTACCTTTGCCATTGGCACGGATCTGAATTTTGCCCAGGTCCTGGTGCAAAACCGGGTACAGGCGGCGATGGCGCAATTGCCCATGGATGTGCAGAAGCAGGGGGTGGTTGTCCAGCAAAAATCCACCGCCATTCTGCAATTCATTACACTAACGTCGGAAAATGGCGAATACGATGGCGTGTTTCTTAACAGTTATGCCGCCATCAACATGCAGGATGAACTGGCGCGTCTGCCCGGTGTGGGTAATGTGCTGGTGTTCGGTTCCGGCAGCTACGCCATGCGCGTATGGCTTGATCCGAAAAAAATGCTCGCCTATTCGTTAAATCCCGGCGATGTCTTAAATGCCATCAGCTACCAAAATAAAGACGTGTCAGCAGGCCAGATTGCATCCCCGCCGGTTTTGGGTTCTCATTCGTATCAGCTCACCGTGAATGTGCCGGGGCAACTGGCTGATCCGGACGAATTTGGTAATATTATTATCAAAACCGTCGATACCCGGCCGGATGAAAATGCCAATGCCAGCAGTTCAGCCCAGGTGGTACGCATCAAGGACGTTGGGCGGGTGGAACTCGGATCATCGAGTTACAGTCAATTGGCTAATTTAAACGGCAAGCCGACAGCGGCCATTGGCATATTCCAGTTACCGGGCGCCAATGCGTTGCAAGTGGCTGACGAAGTGAAAAAAACCGTCACCAAAATGGCGAAGAAATTTCCTCCGGGCCTGACGTATTCGATTCCTTTTGATACCACCGTGTTTGTGAAAGCCTCGATTTCAGAGGTCTATAAAACCCTGTATGAAGCCGGTATTCTGGTCCTGCTGGTTATTGTTGTTTTTCTGCAGAATTTCCGCGCCTCACTCGTCCCGGCCACGACGGTACCGGTAACGATTATCGGTACCTTTTTCGCCTTGATGTTGCTCGGTTATACCATTAATTTACTGACTCTGTTTGCACTGGTACTCGCCATTGGTATTGTCGTTGATGACGCGATTGTGATCGTCGAGGGTGTCACCCAGCACATTGAAAAGGGCTTATCCCCCAAAGAAGCGTCCATTCAAGCCATGAAAGAATTGTTTGGACCTATCCTTGGCATTACGCTGGTGTTGATGGCCGTGTTTGTCCCCGCCGGGTTTATGCCGGGTTTGACGGGCGCGATGTATGCGCAATTTGCTCTGGTTATCGCGGCAACGGCCTTAATCAGCGCCATCAATGCCATGACCTTAAAGCCCACACAATGTGCCCTGTGGCTTAAGCCCATCGATAAAAACAAACCCAAAAATGTCTTTTTCAGGACCTTTGATAATCTCTATAACCCAATTGAAGCGCGTTACATCCGTTTTATGGATAAATTGGTCCACCACAGCGGCATGGTGTGTCTGCTGGGCGCCGCGCTGGTGGCCCTGGCTATTTTTGGCTTAACCCGAATCCCAACAGGGTTTATCCCCATTGAAGATCAGGGGTATCTGATTTTAAGCGTGCAATTGCCTGATGCAGCCACGCTGGGGCGCACCGACAAGGTCATGAGCGAGTTGACTAAAAAGGTTTCACAAATTGACGGCATTGAGAACGTCATTGCCATTGATGGCATTTCCCTGCTGGATAACAATGCCAGCCTGGCGAACGCGGGTGTGTTGTACATCATGTTTAAAGACTGGAGCGTTCGTGGAAAATCTGAAAACCTGCTGGCACTTTATACTAAAATCAATGACATTGCTAAAAACACGCTCGATGCCAAGATCCTGACCGTCGTTCCCCCACCCATCCAGGGGCTGGGATTATCGGGCGGCTTCCAGTTGCAGGTGGAATTACAGGACGGTACTTTTGACTATCAAAAATTGCAACGCGTGACGGACGGCTTAATCAGTGAGGGGAGCCGTGAGCCGGATCTGCAAAACTTAATGACGTCTTTCCGCGCCAGCGTGCCGCAGGTTGCTGCTCCCATTGACCGCACCAAAGCCGAGAGTCTGGGTGTTCGCATCGGCGATGCATTTAATACTCTGCAAACCTATCTTGGATCTTCCTATGTCAATTTGTTTACCAAATTTGGTCAGGTCTTTCCGGTTTATGTGCAAGCGGATGCTTCATCACGCGGGCAGGTGGACGATTTACGCAATTATTATGTCAAAAACCAGCAGGGTTCCATGGTTTCTTTAGGTACCCTGACCGATATTAAACCGGATGTCGGTCCAGCGATCATATCGCTTTATAATCTCTATCCATCCGGTAACGTCAACGGCATGGCGGCGAAAGGCTACAGTTCAGGCGAAGGCATTGAAACCATGGAAGAATTGGCGAAAAAACTGCCTCCTGGTTTTTCCTATGAATGGACAAGTACCGCCTATCAGGAAAAGGTCGCCGGTAACATGAGTTATTATATTTTTGCCATGTCACTGGTGCTTGTTTATCTGATTCTGGCCGGACAATACGAAAACTGGTTGATTCCCTCAGCCATTCTTTTCAGCGTACCCCTCACCTTGATCGGTACCGTACTGGCTCTGTCACTGTTCGGTCTGGACAACAACATGTACACTCAGATTGGCTTATTATTGCTGATTGCACTGGCGACAAAAAACGCCATTCTGATTGTCGAGGTGGCGCATGAACAACATCACATTCATAAAAAATCAGTGATGGAAGCGGCCGTTATCGGGGCGAAAACCCGATTCCGGCCCATCTTGATGACTTCGTTTGCCTTCATTATGGGGGTCATGCCCCTGGTTTTTGCGACCGGTGCAGGCGCCAATGCCAGACGCTCGATTGGCGTGGCGGTGTGCAGCGGCATGCTGGCTTCAACCTGTCTGGCGGTTGTGTTCGTTCCGGTGTTTTACGTGCTGTTACAAACCTGGCAGGATAAGCGAAAAGCGAAAAAAGAAGCAGCCGTCTTGTCTTAACGGTAAGACTGCTTGCGACCTTTCTGCACGGTTTGAGCAATGCCTTTTGCTTCGTTGACGGGAACTTTGGACGTAATGGGGGTGATTGTCGCCGCAGGCTTTACGGTTTTTTTAGGTTTTTTGATTGTTTTAGCCTGAGCGATTTCCTCTTCCAGTGTCTCAATTAATTCCTTCAGGAAGCGAAGCACGCGTTTCTTTTGCCCTAGCTCGGTAATATTCCATTCGTCCTTATTGGCGCGTTGATGGGCAATTTTGTATTTAATTCCAACCATTTCGGTGGAGTATTCATTGGCATTGAGCTTCTCAACCACTTGATCCGCTAAAATGTACCAATGGTATTTAGTCCCAACCGGAACACCGGAGCCCTCAGGGGCTTTGCCTTTACGACGTTTGGTCACCGCATAATGAATTTCCCATTGGTCAGGCGTGATTTTGGTTTCTTTCCAGGCGCCCTGATCATAAAGCCAGGAATGGCTTCGACCCACTTTCATGCCAGTGTAACTTTTTCCATTAAATTCTTTAAATTGATTGTAGGATTGACCACTGGTTTTTGGGTTGGATTCATTCTCCTTTTTAGTTTCATCTTTCATAGAAACCTCCTGCTTTTTATTATCACTGTTTATTATTAATTTTAGCTTATTGATTGCAGGATTTTTCTAATGATTTGCGGGGTAAAGAAAAGCCAGGGTTATCCGGGATAACCCTGGCTTGTTATTAATAAGCCCCGCCATTAGTGCCGGTTCCGGTGGTGGTGTCAGTGCCTGTGCCCGTTCCGGTGGTGGTGTCAGTGCCTGTGCCCGTTCCGGTGGTGGTGTCAGTGCCTGTGCCCGTTCCGGTGGTGGTGTCAGTACCTGTGCCCGTTCCGGTGGTGGTGTCAGTGCCTGTGCCGGTTCCGGTGGTGGTGTCGGTGCCCGTGCCCGTTCCGGTGGTGGTGTCGGTGCCTGTGTTCATGGTTCCCGTGCCCGTCGTGGAGTCAGTTGATGACGTCCCGGAGCCAGAAGTATCTGCGTAAGTGGAGGTTAATGCTGCGGCAGTGAATAAAGTCAGTGCAATCCGTTTCATGGCGATCGTCCTTCTCGTTAAGCCTGTTATTAATGATTGTTGTGCTGATAAGCTCTTTTCGCACAAAAAATCATAAAAACAGGTTTGGGTTTTAGAAATAAATACGACAATTATCCAGAGTAAACAATTTAAAACTCTACTGTTAAGGATAGCTCAAATAATCGGACAATTAGATTATTCAGGAGTCTAAACGGCGTTTTTCTGCGGTTTTATAATCAGTCCGCATAAAAAACACGCCAGACAGTAGTAAAAACTGTTCAGATGAATGTATTATTTCTAAGCTTTGAATTGACAGGATGCCAAAATGAAAATTTCATTCATTAAAAATTGCTTAACCAATTATGATAAGAACAAGGGGTATCTGCGGGTACTGAAAGATGAAACCCACATTGGCCAGTTAAGAGTGTTTTATAATGAACTGGGTGGCGACAAAGCAGACGATCGTGATCTTAATCCCCAGGAATTACTCAAGCTCGTAACCATTGCACTCGGCAAAAAAAATTGGAATGACTCCCAAAGTGCCGATGTGTTTACTGAAATTTTCAAACAGTTTGGCGGCAAGGAAGCTTACCAGTATTTAGCTGATAAAAATGGCTTAACGGCAGAAAACGTTGCATTTTTGGAAAAAATGGTTTCCGTCCACAGCAGGAATAGCCAGGAGATTGGAGGGCTTGCGATCCTCCTGGATTATTCATCACAAAGTGTTCCCCCTTTGCCTTTAAATGTGTTATCGGAGGAGTCTCTTCTTTTTGATTTAGTCAGCATGTACAACAAAACGGGTTGTTTGAGTCGTCTGAAAAAGGAGGGGCTATTAAGCAAAAACGCGCTGTTGTTGATTGCTAAATGCAAGGACGTTGAGGTTGCTGAACAGTTGATTCGCCTAATGAATGCCCAGAACAGCTTCAACGACGCAAACCTTTTGTCATTATCAAAAAATCCCGAGGCCCTTGAGCCCATTTTTCAAATTCTAACCAGTCTTGGTCATAAAGAGGTCTTCCCGCCGACCTTTTGCGATGTGACAACATTATTCAGTTTCAACGCGGTAGCTGCGACCAATTTCAAGCATTACCTGCAGGGTATTGAGCAACAATGCATAAAAAATAAAACCACTGCGGCCCCTGAAATTGGCAAAAAACTGATGGCTCATGCCGAAACGCTGGCCACCCAAAATCCAGGAGTGATGGAGAAAACACTGAGTGTATTCAAGCAGCGGGAATGGATAATAGCCGACTACCTCGATTACCTGTTGGCAATCAAAGATGCCAACCTGTACTATACCGTGATCAACATGGCTAAATTATCGCTTGAAGCGATGTATCTACCCCAGATTCTCGAGGCGGTGAAGGCAGACAGCACGCATCATCGAGCGATAGTCACTGGTGTTGTCCATCTTAAAGAGAAAAATGCCCTGACTGAAGAGCATCTGATTTTTATTTTAAGCTCCTGCCCGCATGCTCATACCCTGGCGATTGCCCTGACGCAGTGGCCGCATTTAAAAGAAAAAAACATCCCTGTGGCTCCTGCCGAGTTATTAAAACATCCGTCGTTTGCTGAAAAAATCGTTTGCGCTTTGATTGAGTTAAGTAATACAACAGTGCTTTCTGAGCAACTCTGCAGGCTGGTGATAAGTAAACCGGATAGTGCTGAATCGGCACAGGCTATTTTTCAGTTATTAAAAAGAAATGAATTGTGTACGGAAAAAATGGTGGAATTTCTTTATAAAAATAATCGAATGAACCTCCATATGCATAAGGCACTGGTCGCATTGGATGCAGCGAATATCCTGACCAACACCAACATCATTAAACTCAGTATGAACGGCACGTATCTAAAAACCATTGCCAGTGCCTGCGCTACCTTAAATAATGCCAATGCGTCAGTGAAGGAATTAAATTCTCACAATTCCTGCACCCGGTTAAATCAGAACATTTTTGATGCCCTCATCGCGAATCCTGTCGACGCCTTGAAACTGGCGGAATCCTCAGGCGGGTTGCTTTCCCGTGTGAACAGTCCAATCAAAGACGAGGGCGCCTGCGAGTTTGTCAAAATCCGCGGAGCGGCCCGCAGTCTTGCCTTATTACAGCACAGTGGGTTACTGTTCGGGCCTTACATAGAGCCTCATGCCAAGGGTGGAAAAAAACCGTTTACTCTTGAGCAAAGGCGGGCGTTGGAAAAAAAATCAATCTTTCATATCGCCTCGTTTCTTGGCAACGGTCTTCTTGAAAAAGCAGTCGAGGATCATGTAGCAAAAGAGGGTGTTGAAGGTATTTTTAATGGAAAATAGAATCACTGGATGAAGACGACCGACATTGAAAGAGAGGTGGTTACAAACGGCTTAAACTGCGGAGTAACGCCCTCTCCCATTGGGAGAGGGGCATGTGACCCGATTATAGACTGTTTGCCTAGGGGAAAGCCGCCAGGGCCTTTTGTAGACAGGGATCCTGTTCGGCAAAAGCGCTGATGACGATTCGGGTCGCTGCGGCAATTACGTCATTGTTGGGGTTTGCATCCACTTTCGGTTGGGTAAAATACACTGCCAGCGTCACCGGTTGACAATGGGGCGGCCAAATGATGGCAATGTCATTGGAGGTGCCGTAGTCGCCGGTCCCTGTTTTATCACCGACTACCCATCCCTCGGGCAATCCGGCGCGAATGCGGGCGCCGCCCGTGCTGTTGTTGCGAAGCCAGGTGATCAACAGTTGGCGTTCGGGTGTGGCCAGTAGCGTGTCGGTGGTGAGCTTCTGCAAACTAAGCGCCATGGCTTTGGGTGTGGTCGTGTCTCTTGGGTCACCCGGAATGGCCGTGTTTAATTCCGGCTCAAAGCGGTCCAGCCTGAACTGGTTATCGCCAATTGATCGGGCAAATGCCGTTACCGCCCTGGGGCCTCCCATCTTTTTCAGGATAAGGTTAAGGGCTGTATTGTCACTCTGCGTGATCGCGGCCTCACACAATTCAGCCAGTGTCATGCCATCAGCCAGGTGCTTCTCAGTCTCCGGCGAATGCACCACCAGATCCTGCTTGCTGTAGTGAATTTTTTCCTGAAGCAGGGTCTTGTTCCTCATGTTCTGGCTTAAAAGAGCGGCCACGCTCATGGCCTTGCTGGTACTGCACAGAGGGAACGCTTGTCGGGCATGGTATTGAATTGTCATGCCATTGGCCTGATTAATGGCGGCAATCCCCAATCGTCCTCCGGCAGAGGCTTCCAGTGCGGCCATTTTTTGTTGCAGGGAAAGCAATTCATCCCTGGCATGGGCGGTTAAAGTCAATGTGGCTATCGCGAAAAAAAATACACTAAATCGTTTAAAAGACATAAAAAACTCGTTACTTTTATTAATACAACAGGGTGGGTTTGACGCGCAATGACAGGGTGAACGCGTCAGGACGTCAAGGTATGCTATGCTAATGGGAAAGTCAGGGTATTGGAATGCCTGTATGAAAAAAATGTTACTGATGGCACTGTGGGCGTGGACCTTTTCAGCACTTGCGGTTGATCCTCCGGAATCAGCCATTGTCGACCAGCAATACGATCAGGCGCGTTGCGTGCAGGATCTGATGAATCGTTGCCATGCGGCTTGTAAAACGGCAAAGGGGGGCCCGGATTGCATTTCTCGTTGCCAGGATAATGCAAAAAATGAATGTCGTCAGGCGGGTGAATGAATCCGGCTTGCGTGTCAACGTTCAGGCTTCATCGGGGAAAGCATCATTTAAAACCGCGGGCAGGCTGTCTTCATAATAGTGCTCCCCTTTAAAAATCACTGTTTTTCCCGACAGGGCTGCGATGCGTTGACCGGGCAGGATAAAACCCACGACGTTGAGCGGGTCAACGGCCGCAATGGAAACGGCTTCCCGATGAGGCGCTTTATTTTTAATTGCCCGTAATGAATCAACGGCATAGGGAAGCGCAAACTGTTCGCCTAAAAAGCCGCTGACAAAGCGACCGCCGCGGATTTCTCCCCGCGCTTCCAACCGCCGGAAAACAAGGAGTAACTCGCGCCAGGCAGGCATTAATTTTTCACGTGCGATCAAATCCCGAAAGACAACGCCGTAACGTTTCAGCAACAGCCAGCAGAGGGCTTCCGTCTGGTTGTCGGCATTGGTCTGGGGTGTTTTAAGGAGACTCCAGCGTCCGGTGCTGTACTGATGGCGTACGGGGCGACGGCGCTTCTGGTTTAAACGGCGTTTTGGATCAATCAGTGATCGCAGGTTATCAAACCCATCCGCTGTGGTTAATCCAGCGGTAACCAGCTCCCATAAAGCCATTTCAATTTCTGACTTCAAGGCGTGAACCCCTTCGGCTATCTCATTAAAAAACGAGGCCCCCTGGTGTTTAAGAAAGGCGTAAACGAGGCGTGCAACATGGCTTAAATGCAATAACTCATCCTCCTGTTCCACTGGTTTAATGGCGGGCATCCAATCGGCTTTATCGCGTACAAAAAAAGTAATCGGCGCTACACTGGTGGGGATGACGCGCTTATTTTCGGATGCCGTGTCGCTGGTTCTGGATAGACGGCCCCAGCCAATAATGCCCATGAGGCAAAGCCGGTCAAGCATACCGGGATCGTAGTGCGCGACGCGTTTGGCAAAAATGTCCTTTTCCCAGGCTTTAGCCGGAATTTCAACGCCCTGAAGCTGGCTTATCACCTCAATCAACCCCTGTTCATCCCGTAATTGCGTGCCCGGTGTGACATGCTGCCAGGTGAGCAGCCACTGCATGAACTTAATGGCAGTCACTGGCTCAATTTCCCGTCGCAGTTTGCCCAGGGTTAAACGATGAATACGGGCTAAGAGCCGTCGCTCGCACCATTCCTGTTTCGTACCGGTAAAGGATCCGCGTAAAATAACGCCGCTGGCTTCAAGACGAAGCAGTGCCTGCTCCGTTTCGCCTGGGGTAAGCGAAAGAATGCTGCTTAATTCCTCTGCACTGATGGGGCCGCTTGAAAACATCCAGCCACGGATTAACTCAATCAGCGCCTCCTCGCGCAACAGCGGCTTGTCTTCAATAGCCGGCAGGGAATCCTGAATAAGGGCCGCAGGGTAAAGATGAGCAAAGGTTTTTGCTTTTTCAGCGGCGAACCAGAATGCCTCGCCAGCCAGAGTGGCGCAACCAGCCCGTTTTTCCTGCTGTAATTCATTAAAAAAAATCCGCCACTGTTCATCAAGCTTAAGCGCTTGCAGATACTTCACCGGTAAGGCAATCAACGTTTGCAGCGCATCCTGCAACTCGTCCTTGTCGCGGACATCCGGCCAGACTTGTTGTTTGACTTCGGCAATGATGTCTTTATCCAGCTGGCCTATGTCGTCCAGCAGCGATTCGGGAAGAATACGCCTTAGCGTGACTGCGCGGGCGCGCCGCTCTTCCAGCGGGGCATCGTCCAGGAAAGCATAGGGATTGGCATTTAAAATTTCATGGGCAAAGGCCGAGGGAGTCGGTGTATCGACCGCCAGGTAATTGATTTCTCCGCGTTTGAGGCGCTCAAGCACAGTGATTAGCCCCTGCAAATCCAGGGCTTCCGTCAAGGCATCCTTGATGGTTTCGTTAATCAGCGGGTGATCCGGCAAGTCAATGTCGCGTCCGCCGAGGTTATCCTGACAGGCGGCCGCATCCGGGAAAACAGCGGCAAGCAAATCATCGGCGAGCATGCGCTGGATGTTGGGCGGTACTTTTTTGCCATTTCGAAAGCGAATCAGGGCCAAGGCGCGGCCGGCATCCCAGCGCCAGCGGGTAGCGAACAGGGGGGATTGCAAAACGGCCTGGGTCAGGACCCGGGTGATGCTTTTAGGATTTAAAAAGGCGAAGACATCCGCCAAGGGAAAACTGTGCTGTTCAGCCAGGGCAATATTAATGCCGTCGTCGGTGGCTGAGGCCTGCAATTCAAAATTAAACGAGCGGCAAAAGCATTTGCGCAACGCCAGACCCCAGGCCTTATTGATACGGGCGCCAAAGGGGGCATGAATAATCAACTGCATCCCTCCGGCTTCGTCAAAAAACCGCTCGGCGATAACGGTCTGTTGCGTGGGCACGGCGCCTAATAACGCTCGTCCCTGCAGAATATACTCCACTAACTGCTCGGCGCCTGCCCGGTTGACCTGGCAATGCTCAATGAGCCACTTAAGGGCGTCCTGCGTGAGCGTCAATTGTTCACTGGCCGGGGCAGCCGGCAAACACTCAGCGGGCAACAGGTCGCTTAAGCGCTCGCGTAAGGCCGACACCTGCAGCGACAGTTCGTTGGTTCGCCCCGGCGCCTCACCCCGCCAGAAAGGCACAGTGGGGGGCGCGCCATGGGCATCTTCAACCAGCACGCGGCCAGTTGCGCTTTCAATGCGGCGAATCTGCCAGGAAGTACTGCCCAGCAGGATAATGTCGCCGCGATTGCTTTCGACGGCAAAATCTTCATCCAGTGTTCCCACCATGGCACCCGTGGGTTCGGTGATGACAGTAAACAGGCCGTTTTCAGGGATGGCGCCGCCATTGGTGATGGCCGTTAAGCGGCTGCCGCGGCGACCCTTGACCCGACCATTGACTCGGTCACGGAATAAATAGGCGCTGTAGCGGCCGCGTGAACCGGCGATGCCTTCAGACAGCATCTCGAGCACCTCATTAAACGTTTGCCTCGACAGGGCGCGATAGGGGTAAGCTCGCCGGACCAAGGCAAATAAATCATCTTCCTGCCATTCATCGGTGGCACAACTGGCTACCAGTTGCTGAGCCAGAATGTCCAGGGGGGCCTCGGGAATAATCAGTTCATCCAGATCCCCGTCACGGATAGCGTGAACCAGGGCGGCGCACTCCAACAATTCATCGCGCGTGGTGACAAAAAGGCGGCCTTTGGACACCGCGCCATGCCAGTGTCCGGCCCGCCCTACCCGTTGAAGCATCACGGCAATGGCACGCGGTGAGCCTAACTGGCAGACCAGGTCCACACTGCCAATGTCGATTCCCAACTCCAGGGAAGCAGTGGCAACCAAGGCTTTTAATTCGCCATTTTTTAATTGATTCTCCGCTTTCAGGCGTAATTTTCTGGATAAACTGCCATGGTGAGCCGCCACCTGATCAGCGCCTAAACGTTCAGCCAGGTGATGAGCGACGCGCTCAGCGACCCGCCTGGTATTGGCAAAAATCAGGGTAGAGCGGTTTTGTCTGGCTAATTCAGCCAGACGATCATAAATTTCATCCCACATCTCATTGGAAGCGACAGCCCCGAGCTCCGACGAGGGCACTTCCACCGTCAATTCCAGGTGTTTGGCATGGCCAATGTTGATAATCGCCGCCTTGTCCGCCCGGTTGCCCATTAAAAAATCAGCCACTCGCTCCAAAGGCTTTTGGGTGGCGGACAAGCCAATGCGCAGCGGCGGTTGATGGGTCAGCGCTTCCAGACGTTCGAGCGAAAGACTTAAGTGACTGCCGCGCTTGTCGTCAGCCAAGGCATGGATTTCGTCAATAATGACCGTTTTTACACTGCGAAGGATTTCACGGCTTTTCTCGGTGGTGAGCAGAATGTAAAGTGATTCCGGGGTGGTCACCAGAATATGCGGCGGTTTTTTGGCCATGGCGGCGCGCTCTTTTGCTGGCGTATCGCCGCTTCGGACGGACACATTGATTTCACTCATGGGTTGCTGGTAAGTTTCAGCCAGTGCCAGTATGCCGTTTAACGGGGTCATTAAATTTTTTTGAATGTCATTGCCCAGGGCTTTTAATGGCGAAACATAAAGCACCTCGGTTTCATCGCTTAATGTGCCGGCTAAGGCTTTTCGGATTAATTGATCCAGGCAGGCTAAAAAAGCGGCAAAGGTTTTCCCAGAGCCAGTCGGTGCAGAAATCAACGTGGCCTTGCCGGCGAGGATGAAAGGCCAACCCTGCCGCTGCGGTTCGGTCGGTTCGCCAACCTGATTGATAAACCATTCGCGGACCAGAGGATGAGCCCAGTCGAGACTGTGTGCCCGTTTCATGACTGAATAACGCTTAGAGGATATTGTGTAAAGTATACACTATATCGATTTTGGAATACTCGGAAAAAGATTATACTAAGAAGAAAAAAGGGGAAAGCATGCAAAAGCTACTTTACGCGGTCGTGTTTTTTATCCTCAGTGCAGCGGCTCACAGCGACGAACGTTGTTTTGATTATAAAAAAGGCAAGGCCATCCTGAAGGAATTGGAAGGTATGGTGGAGTATACACTCTGTGCCCAACCGCTTTCGGCGGAGCGGGTGCGCTCAGGCATAAACGCCGTGTTGCCGAGTGTGATGAATAAAGCGTTTCTTGGGGTAGACCCGCCTGACAATTGGCAGGCAATGATGAATGAGGTACAGCAAACCTGCCTTAAAGATCATGGCAATCTGTGTTCAGACGCTGCCCAAAAGGAAGTGGAAGCCTGTGTTTCTGCGCAATTGCCTGCGTTCATTCTGTTTTGGGCCCCCTGGTTTGCCGAACACTGCGAGGCAATCAATAAGGCCGTCATTTTAAACTGGAAGCAAAAGAAACCTCAGGTTCAACAGTGGATCAATGCGTTTAAACAGCAAACCATTAATTGACTGACGGGGAGAATTTTTCCCCACTGTCGCGCAGAACCGGGCCTTCTGTTTTTTCATCGTATTCATAGGCCGCAAACGGGTCTTCATCCGCAAGCGCTGTTTCTTTTATTCCCTCTTTAAAAGGGATATCCATGCGCTTCACTGTCCATGCACCATGGGTGTAGCTGGTGTATTTGCCGATTCGCTGATTGGAATCAGGCGACACCTCCGTGGAAGGGCGGATTCCTGCTTCCTTAAAGGCCTCTTCAATTGCCATAATGGCTTCTATCCATTCCTGTGCCTGTTTCTCCGGGTTGGCATTGCAATAAATGACAATTTCACGGCCAATCATGCGTCTGCCAGGCTCGCGGCTGGCAAGTTCTGCCTGACCCTCTGCCATGATTTTAAACACACCCAGATTAAATGTTGTCGCGCAGGTGGCCATAATCACAAAGGCTTTTTCCAGATCATCCTTGTGAATGGCGAGGTTTAACTTCCAATCGAACTCATCAATTGCCCTAAGAGGGGGATGATGTCGCTCACACACCAGCCAGCGGGTGGCCTGGAGCGCCATGTCAGAAGTGTGAAACATATGCAGTTTCAGATTCAGGGCCGGGTGCTCTTCCCGCGCATAGTTTTTTTCCTCCATTTGCAGCCCCTGCGAGGATTTGCGGTAATAGGCGCTAATGATCTCGCTCAGTGTATCAGAGCCCTGTTTTTTTTCAGTAGGGCGCTTTTCAGGTTTAAAGAGGGTAAACACCTGATTAACGGCTGCCCCATGGTGCGGGTAAAAGAAAAAATGCCTTTATTGTTATTATTCTCATTGCTTACCGCCGCTTTTTTGATAACAGGACGGCCTTTACCCTGGGCAAGCTGTGCAGCCTTGACAGCAGTAGTGTCCTTTTTGTTCTGTGAAGCGGCAAATTGCAGAAGCGGTGAGTTGCTCACCAGGGAGACAAGGTTGCTGTTGGTGTATTTTGCCGAAGGATCATAGGGTTCGCGACGCAGCAGCTCGAGGTAGGCCTCTTGCAGGACGACCAGATCCGCAATCTGTTGTTCCGTGTAAGTGGATTCACTTTGGGTGTACAGTTCAGAAGACTGAATGGCTTCAAAGGCTTCATCCAGGAATTTTAATTTAAGGCAGATGTCCTTTATCCCTTGCAGACGCAACAGGACGGCGTTGGCTGTCATGGGCTTTTGTTTGACATCACCCAGCAGGGGAAAGAGGACTAACTGATCCAACTCTCCGGTCGCATTAAAGTAACTCATGTTTGAGATGTTAAGCAGGGTGATGTACACCGTGATGATCGCCTCAAGATACTCGCTTTTCTCCTCGACAGGTAAGGGGCTTGACAACACGTAGTGGCCAAGGTCTGTCAGAAGTTTAATCTGGTTTTCGGCGCTAAGCAGGGCCTCGCCCTGAAAGGTGATGAATTGCTGTTGGAGGGCTGTGAGTTGCCTGGTTATTTCTTCCGCGCTCAAGGGTTTTTTAGCATCAATCGCCTCGCTGCAGAGGACGACGTGTAAGCCATTAAAAACCTCGGGCGGGTCGTTTTCAAAAAACAATTGGCAATATAGAAGCATGTCTTTGGAAAAGAAGGCTTTAAGCAAATCCCTGCCTGAAGGGGCGTCGTTGGCAATCAGATCAGGAATATTGAATAACAATTCCCTTTTGGTATAAAGCTTGTAAATGGCGGAAAACGTGTTTTCCCTAAATACCTGCGCCATCACCTGAAGAAAAGCGGTTCTCAGTATCATTATTTTTTGAAAGTTTTCAACCTCAAGAGGAGAATAGGGGTGGTGATTAATGGCCGAGGTAATGGCATTTAATTGATTAAATGTCAGGGATTTAATGCGTGTTTGCACCGGTTTTTCAAACGACAGGGAGGAGGCTTCGTGTGCGGCTTTATCGTCCCCTTCCCTGCTTTTTTCAATGATCTCGGTGAGTTTTTTTAGCTGCACGGGCGTCACGTCGATTTCAACCGCAGTGGCCGTGGCTTTATCAAAATAATACACTTTTTCATCACCGGTTACGACATAAGCACCGCCACTCTGAATGGTTTGCACCAAGGCTTCCCTGTCGAGCGGTGCCCTGGCTGTGATAAAACTGACCGTGAGTGCAGGTTGCTTAATGCTGCTTAATGCTTCTTCCAGAAAGGTAAATTGTTGATGAACATCAAAATAGGAGCTGCCATCCTCAGTCTGGTACGCATAAGCCATATCATTCAACCAGTTTAAAACGTCTTCGGTTGTGGGAGGAGGGGAAGACTGAAATCGCCCTGGTAATGCATTTTTGATTTTTAATTCGCTTAAATCCGAGTGCGATTCACGGTAATAATGAATCACGTCAGATCGTTTAAACGCCTCCTTGAACACCACATAGAGCGGCGGGATAATGGCGGGAATAAAGGCGTCCGCGTATTGTTCCAGTCGGTAGGCGAGCATGGAGTTTTCATCGGTCAGGAAGGCATGAGCCTCCGAGTAAGGTTTTTGAGCCAGCAGTTGCAGGTAAGTCACCCGGATAGCCAGCAGGGCTTGAAACTGGGCTGGGGTTAAGCTTTCTGAGGGGTCGTGCCATACGTATTTACTGAGGTTGGCACGATTGGCGATGGCAAAAAACAGCTTTTCCAGCTGGGTCAGCTTTTCTTGCAGCGTAAACTGATCATTCAAAGCCAGTTCCTGATGAAAGTCAGGGACTTTACCGCGATCAATGTCGTTTAGCCAGGGTAAATCGCTGAAATACTCCCGGTAGGCTTTTTCGATGATGTCCTGTTGCGAGGCATCGAGATGGCTCAAGAGTTGTTTCCGCCGCTGGTTAATGTATTTTGTCGACTGTTCGCGGCTTTGATTGAAGTGATATTTTTGTTTATGGAGGTCGATAAAAACCGCTGGCTGCAAATCGAAATCAGCCGCTTGCGCCAGGGTGTCTTCCATGGTCTGGTAAGATTGGCTCATGGCAATGATTTTAGTTGGCATGTCGCTTAATCTGACCCAACTGATTTTATCCTGAACGTCAAGAGCAATGAGCCGTTTGCCTCGATTCATCGCATTGCCCGGCATTTCAACCTGACGCATGGCGGCCAAGTGTTTATCTTCCTCATAGTGTGCAGGCAAATAGTCAAAGGCATGCTCGTATTTGGCGAGTTCCCCCAATGCCGCCAGGGTGTATACGGCGCAATTATAGCTGTCGCGCTGCAAACCGGTGCGGCAGGATTTGATTTCAAAAGGCAGTCCCATGCTGCTTAGCTTTTTATATAACAGATTGACTGCTTCGAGATGCCGGGGATCGCCCGCTGACTCAAAGCAAAAAATCCGGTAATTGCCGTCTGAGTCACGCTCAACATCGAAGCCGATGGCATGCTCTTCATTCAAATGGTAATAAAAAAATTGTTTTCGCTCGCCCTTGGCCAGGTTAGCAATCGCCTTGGCCATTTTTCTTACTGTGGATGCGGAGGCATAATCGGCGCAACGGATGACCTCGAGATTGGCATGCCGCCCCAGTGCCGCGTAACGGCGGTTTTTAGCCAGAATCAGCGGCAAAACGTCGCTTTCAATCAGCTTGTACTCGCCTTTAAGCCGCAACAGCAGGTTTTTATAGGTTTTTTCAAGGTGCAGGTAGTCACTGCTGCCAAGCTCATTGACCAGGTATTTAGGCAGACTACGCTTTAATTCCTGTTCCCGAATATAACCTGTCAAAACCGCGTTAACCTGATTGAGCAGCTCTTCCGAAGGATTGTCGGCATCAACAGCATGACGTTCGGTGATTTTCTTAAGTTGGTACTTGGTAAACGAATTAAAATGCAGCCAGTAAGCCAGCTCCGTGAGGTTTTTTTCCTGAATAAGCTCGCCTAAACGGGTCTGGGAAGCGCTCTTTGCAAGGGGGTGGCGTTCAGCGCTGGCAATCATCCATTGGGCAAGAATCAGGGAATAGGGCATTTTAAGAGGCGGGGCCTCGTTTTCTTTCTTTTCAGATGTCATAACAGCTCCGCGGTGTACATGTGTATTAAATATAGACAATTAGAGGTTTAATATTGGATTTTCTGTCATGAAATTATATAGTGGCTTAAGGCTTTCTTAAACCGGTGAAAAATGCCTCTTTTTTTATTTAAGGACATCGAGGAAAAAAGTCGTGACGCAGCCAAAGAGCAATTTGGGATTAGCGAGGAAGCGGTGCTACTCGATGAGGAGTCGTTGCCCTCCCTTGACAGCGCCAAGTCGCCCTTTGTTATTCTTGGGCATACTCAGGAAGTCATTTACGATTATGCTCTGTGGCAAAGTAAAAAACAGACGTTAGGCGGCCTGACGGCTGCTGAAATGGCCGAGCGTTTTGCGGACATGATCCCAAAGAAAAAGCGCGGTGAACTGAGGGATTTGTACCTGATTGCCTGCGAAGCCGGCCTAAACGACTCAGCCGAAAAGCCTTGTTATGCACGTGAACTGGCTTACCGATTATTTCGCAAGGGATTTAGCGCAGTTGCTGTGCACACAGTGACCAGTCCCGTGTTGACAGACACACCCTACGTCGGCATGCGAGTGGAGCTGGTGACTCAACTTGGCATTGAGGGCAAACTGGAAGGAATACAGCTCGGGCATGCTCGCGCGTTTCTGACCACGCAGGACTACGAGGACCTCTCTGAAAAAATCAGCGCCATGGAAGCCGAAATGCGGGAGATCAAAGCGCATACACCGGAGGCGGTAAAACGACGGTCGGATTTAAACCGGCAGATTTTAAGCGGCAATGGGCAGTTGCATACCCAATCCCGCCAGCACTTGATCATGGATGTGGCGGATTTAAAAAAAGAGCTTGATCGGCCGGAAAATACCTTTCGCGCTCAAGACTCGCTGAAGGCGATTGAGGCGAAACCCAAACAATTATCCCTCGAGCGGCGTGGTGTTGAACAACAAAAAATTCACCGGCAAATTAAACCCGTTGTTTCGCAAAAGAGGCAGGATGATGTTTATGGTCCTCTAATCGAACACGCGCGCTCAGACAAACGGTTGCTGGCGGTTCTGTCTGAATTATCCGAATTGCAGCGCCGTTACCGAAACGATAAAAAATACCTGAAAAACATTGATCTGCTTGTTGCACGGATGAAAGAAAAACAACAACACTGGCAACAGGCCATCTTTGAAAAAATGGATGCCTACCACGAATTATCCGTTTTAGAGCAATTAAAGACCAGACGATCGACTTCTTCTTTCTATGATCTGATGCTGCACCTGGTGAGGGAATATCGCCTCAAGCGCATGGATATTGACCTTTCTCTGGAGCAGGCGATTAAAAAAGCAGTCCTTGAGCAAGCAATTGAGCAGGTTATTTTCAACAAAAATAAAGAAAAGCTCGCGGTGACCCTGGTATCCAGGGTGGGGGAAAAAGTTTCCCTGATTGAATTTTCCTTAAATAAGCACGAGCAGGGAGAACCCTCAGCGGTCCGGATTAGAAAAAAAATCGAAAAGGGCCATAAAAAGGAAGAGGAGAATAAAAAAACCTACGCAGCACAGGCGAAGCCTTCTTCCGACTGGGAGGAAGAACCCTTCATTCCAAAACCGGTTCGTCCCCTACCGGCTGTCAGCCATTATTACCTGTATACCAATCGCCATCATTTCTGGCCGGCTACTATCGAGAAGGGGCCGTTTACAAGCCTTCGTGGCGATCAATTAAAACAGGCCATCCTCGCTGATTTTAAACAACAAATTGAAGCCTGCAATAGCGACAATGGTCTTAAGCAATGCTCAAGGCGTTTACGTGAAAGCTCAGAGTTCCGGGTATTGTCCATGGCACAGGATCGGTTCACTTATTTCTTCAGATGGCTGCCCTGGGTTAAAACCTCTTCAGAAAAAGCCTTTGAACAGATGCTCAGTGATCAGGCGTCTTTCTTGAGTTTGTCTAAGAAAAGCCAATAAAGGCAACGTGAGCAGGCAATATTATTGCAGCGGCGGAAACGCCTGCAGCGGGGTTGAGGAAAAATACCCTGTCTTCATGCAGGCTAAGGTCAAAAGCATTTGCTGTTTTAACAGAGGGGTTTTGCAAAAAGGCCCGTGCAAAACATCCCTTAATCGTCCCATGAGGGGATGAGAAGATTGAAACCAGGGGGTCACGAAGCGGCTTGCGTTTTGATAGAACCGAAGCTGCGGCCGACGTGCTCTGGAATAGCAGGCTAAGGCTTGGGGCACCTCACGCTCTGCCAGGCATTGGGCCAACACACTGGCATCAATTAATCCCAGATTGGCGCCCTGGCCAAGTTGCGGGCTCATGCCATGGGCCGCATCGCCTATCACCACGACGCGCTTTTCATGCCAGGGATACATCCTGACGTCTAAATAGGAAGCCAATGCAAACTGGTCATGTCGGGTAAATTGGTCGAGAAAGGCCGCTAATTGCGGCCAGAGCCTGACAACCTGTTCTTTCCAGCGCGTCAAAGGCGTATTTTGCCATTGACTGAACTGTTCTCGCTTGAGACTCCAGAAGAAACTGATTAAACGCCGGTTGTTTTTATATCCCATCGGCAGCATGCCGGCCATGATCTCGGTTTGATGATAAACCTGTTCCAGCGTGTGGCTAAATTGATTGTCCCCATCGTCTCCGATAGCCCATAACGCACCCCACTCATAGGGTTTAACCCGTGTGCGGACAGTCAGGCCCTGGCGAAGCGTGGAACGTGAGCCATCCGCCAGAACGACGCAGTCATAAGGACCATAGCGATTGCCATCACGATCGAAGAGGGCGGCATGATGAGGTTGATTGTCAATGCGAGTAATTTCACAGGGGTTGTTGATGACTATTCCCTGCGCCTGCATGGCTTTGAATAATTCCTCGTACAGCACGGCACGATGCAGGCCTAACCCCATATGATGCGGGACTAAATCGCGGTATTTTAAATCCAGTACCACCTTGTTGTTATGGTTTCTGCCGTGTAGCCCGTGGATAGGCACCCCTTTTTCAAGCAGTGGTCTGACAAGATTAAGCTTTGAAAGAATATGAAGACCGGCCGGTTGCAGCAGAAAACCGGCACCGACTGGAACAAGCGTGCTGACCTTATCAAAAACCGTGACTTGAGCGCCGCTTTTTTTAAGAAAAAGCGCTGCCGCGGGCCCTGCAATACCGCAACCGACAACGGCGATATTGAGCATGATTCGCTTCCTCGTTATTCAACCACCGGATTAACTGAAAGGGTGGCTTTCAGCGTATTGGCAATAAAACAGGCGGTGTGAGCTTCCTTAAATAACTGTTGTAAGGAAGAGTCATCCGGTTTGTTATCGGTCTGAAAGCGTATTTCAGGTCGAAGAATCACTTCAGAAACTGCCATGATGTTCTCATCGAGGATGCACGTGGCGTGGTCGCTGTAGTGGTCTACCACATAACCCTGTTTGCAACACAGGGCAAGGAACGTGAGTAAAAAGCAACTGGCTACCGAGGCCACTAATAATTCTTCCGGGGCCTGGTATTGAGGATTGCGCAGTAGATTGGCGGACGAACTGACGTCGATTTTTGGACCTCCGTAGAAATAGACGGTGTGCCTGCGATCATAGGAGGGGTATTGAAAATCAGGCGTTGTCCGTTGCCATTGCAGCCTTACATTGTAATCTGACATATAAAATCCAATTACCGAGATAATAGAATTGTAAGCCACCTTAAGCTGTTTTGTTAGTCATTCTGAGTTAATTTTTATTGGAATGCCTTCAAAAAGCAGTTGAAAAGGCTGCTTATGAAGTAATTGTTTACAAAGGTTTTTTTGCTCTTTACAATGGGCTAATGATCTTTGAAACAGATCAGAGTGGGTGCGGCTCTATTGGGACAAATAGGCGGCCTCTGAATTCTCCGAAGTATTAAAATATCATCACAGAAGGACTCTGAATGAAAAGTAAAATCGGTTTAGCTCTGGCTATCGCATCAACGTCAGCGTTTGCAGGAACCATGGGGCCTGTGGTTGCATCAGAAAAGTTTTTTTTAATCGAAGGCGGCTTGGCTTTTACGCATGCATTTTATAAAGACAGCGCCGTTTTCGCTGAATCCTTTACGCCCGTAACCCCGGCCGGATTTTCAATCAATCCCAACAATTTTTACCCTAAAAATTTCTGGGGTGGCTACATGGGGCTGTCGTTTTATTTCCCAAGCTGGCTGTTAAATGCTCGGTATAGCCTTTATGAGAGCAAGGAAGAGACCAATTACGCAGCGGGTACGGTCATTGAACTGCAACCGGCAAAGCTGGCTTTCACCGCCGACAAGGTATGGGGCAACATTAATCAGCTTTCTTATGGACTGGGTGGCGGTGCGGTTGTTGAAACCTTGAATAAAGGGGAAGCGCGAATCCATATTTCCGCTGACAACCCGGTATCAGAAACATTCCAGGGCCGCACTCAGATTAACCCTCTGGTCGAAGGCTTTGTCATGTACCGCTTCGCTAATAATTTTGGTGCGAAATTCAACCTGGAGTATCAAATTCCGGTCAGCAGAACCTTTGGTGATGGTGATTTGAATTTAAGTCTGGGCATTAACTACGCATTACCCGTTTAATTAACCTAAGGAAGCTAAATTATGGACAATTTAAACCGTCAGGATACGCTCGAAGCGGAAGTTTTGTTTGACGACAGTGAATTTTTCGAGCCTTCGCTGTCTTCCTGCTGCTGCTGTTGCACAGCGGCGACTTCAGAGATGGCTGATACCACGGATGCTGCGAAGTAAGTCTCTGACTTCATCTCTCGGAAAGCCTGGTCATCGGCCAGGCTTTTTGGTCGGATAAAACAGATTCTCTTAAAAGCCCGTTGCAGCCTTCCTGCAAGGGTGTCGCCTTTATTCATTCCAAGACGGTGTATCATGAAGTTAACTGTAAACCTTAACGGCAATTTTCTTTGTCCTTTCCAGGCGTTTGTTGATATCGCCAAAGCGCTGTCGCCTTTACCCGCTTTACCGATGCAGGTTTTTACACCTCTCTGTGAACTGACCACCATCAATGACTGGATTAACCTCGAATCCTTAGGCCAGCCAACCGCTATTCGGGCACAGGCCTTAAGCCTGCAGGTCCAGGCTTTGCTTCGCGCAAAGGCGGTGAATTCACTGGAATTGCATGTGCAGACAGCCGACGGGTGGCTAAGCCGTGATAACCTCTACCTGTTTTTGTTTTTAAACCATTCAGTCAGGGTGCGCTTTGTTTTTCATGTCAAACCTGAACACCTGCAGAAACTTAAGCAGACCCTGTCATCCGTCGGGGAAGCCTCCTGGGACATTGCCTATCAAACCGATTTGACTCCTACCGTCCCGTGTCTGGAAGGGCCTCAGGCTCTGCTTGAGGCGGTGGGGTTTGATTTTAACTTTAAGGAGGCGTTGACGCTTACCGAGGCAGAAGTGCAACAATTAATCGGTTATGCCTGGGTTTGCCTTAAGGCGGGTGCGTCTGAAACAGCGGGCCGTGCACTCGATGAGGTATTGACGCGCTGCCACTTGTCGACATCCCAGCGGGAAAGTGTGCTGATGCACTTGTTATTGACCCGCTTTCTTGCCCACCAGTATGAAGAGGTCACCGCCAAAGCGCTTCCTGATGCCCTGGTGAGCCTCAGTTCGGCAGATGCCGCAAGCCTGCATTTTATCAAGGCCTACTCTGCTACGCTCACTCGCAATTTACCTGTGGCCGCAAACCATTTTAAAGCCTGTCAGGTTCATGAGGACATGCCGCTTACTGATGAAAATTCGCTTTATCGCCTCAATCTTTACGCACTCTTTCTGGTTCTTCAAGGAAGAGAAGACACGGCGTTAGCATTGGAAATGCGCATCAAAACATTCATTGAAGATCACCAAATAAGGATTACAGGCTTAAACTACGTGAATTTCATCAACATTGCCCGCTTGTATAAAAAAGCGAAACAATTCGATGACGCATTGCATTATTATAACCTGGCTTATGACGAAATCAGCGGTGGAGGCTACACCGTTTACGATCAGATTTATTACTGCATGAACCTCGGCGCTGTTTACGAGGCGCAAGGACACCACGAAAAGGCATTGCATTTCTGGGTAAATGCCGCCTTGCACTGGCTGGCCTGCGATAATCCCTACGCCTTGTCCTGGCGTCCACGCCTGATTCTGGCTCAGGAAAAAATAACTGATATTTTAAAGCCATTGTCGGTGGCGAAGGCGGATGAATTTCTGTACGGGAAAATAATGCAGCTGCTGAAGGCCGTTGGTATGGATTTACCCGCTGATAAGGAGTGCCTGTATGGGTTTACCGCCAAAAAAACAACCGTAAACACCGCCTATGCGGACCGCCATGTGATGGTTTATTCGACAGCAACCTCGCTAACGTCTTGCCCTGATTTTTCACCGGTCCGGCAACGCTTGCAGGCTTGCGTGTCGCGATTTCTGAAACAGTCGCTCGCCATGGATGAAAATCATACCGTCCTGTACGTCGATAGCGGGCAGGAACGGCTTGATGTTTCAGCCGATGAGGCCTTTGTGATTGCTGCACTCAACGGATGTGAAGCCTGTTATTACCGGGGCAGACGACTTGCCTTGAGTGAGGAAAAGAAAAACGCGCTGCTCAATGACGTTCAAGTACAGCTCACGCCCGCGATTCAATCGATACAAACGAAGGACGGTGGCCTTGAATTAAAATACCATCGCAGTTTCCTGAACAAGCGTCTTTCGGATCCCCTTTCTATCGAATTAATTAAGCGGCTTAAGCACAAGGAAGGTCTCTCTTATCATCAGTTTAAAGCCAATGAACAGCTTGCCTTGCAAGGCCTGGTTGAAAAAAAGGTGGTTGTTTTCAGGAATCTCCTGCGGCATAAACCGGAAACAGCGGTAAAAAGACCCTGTGTTGAAGAGGTTTAATCCCGAATTAAGAAGGCCAATCGTTGACGTTTTGTATAAGGATGAATGCGGTGTATATCATTAATGACTATGAGTTAATCGAAACAGATCTGGAATTGTATTTAAGTAATTACGGCAAGGGTATCAAGATCCCGAGCCAAACCTTGAAGGCGTTGTTGTATGCCTTAAAAAATCAACCCCGGCTTGAAATCAGCCAGGACCATCTGATAGCCCTTGCCCTGAATCATGGGGTTGAGGTAGACACACTTAAAAAAGTATTAATCAGCCAGCTTAATGTGTTAAAACCCATGCAGGCGAGGAAGTTCCCCGCGATTTACATTAACAGCGACGACACCCTGGTGGCGGAATTACTTCAGGACACGCTGAAAAAAGAATACGATTGCCATCTTGTAACGGCATCGCATCCTCATCTCTACTCCCCCTCAAGTCTGGTGATTTTTTATCGTAAAAATTACTCGCATGCTGATTTTAAAACCTTGTATCGGGAGATGCCGTCCCAGGTCTATTTCATTACCGCCGGCGTGCTGCACAAGTTGCTTATCATTGATAATCTTTATTTTAAAGACAGTGGCTTACCCAGCCATTTTTCGAACCTCCATCAGTTGATCGGCTACCTGAAAAGCGACATCCCGGCAACCAGAAATAATTGGTTATTGTTTTACCGCGAGCTGTTAAAGCAGGGGGCGGATCAATTCCCGGATTCACCGGTTAATGCTTGCCAACAAGGGTATATAGCATACTGCCTGCATCAGTTTGCGGCGCAGTTTACCCAGTTATGGGGCCCGCCAACCCCGCTCGATAAAATCAATTGGTTCTGGCATGTGGATTTGAGCAGTTTTACCGTGCATCAGGAAATTGCTGTGCATTCCCCCTTTGCCGAAGAAGACAGACGGCTTGACTTATCCAATCGGCAAGAGGAGCGTGTTGAATGAGTGCCACGCTTAAAAAGCCGTTTATCAGCGGGTTAGTGGAAGGGCATCTGGACGCGCAAGTCTATCAGGATATTCTGAAAACGCATGCCAAAGAGAGCATCACCATGCTGGATTTCGGTAATCTGGCAATTACCAATGTCGATCAGCGTGCCATCAGCCGGGTTCAGTTCACTGAATGTGAAATTTCGCCATTTCATCACCATGATGTGGCCTGTCAAACGCCGGAAGAGGCCTTGTTTTCCCGCGAGGCGTCCACCACACGTTTTGCACAAAAAGCGGTTGATTTCCCGCTGATTGAAACCCTGTTGATTCATTCGTTTTCACCCAATGACAGCAATCATCGCCCTTATCCTTCGGCAGGTGGGTTGTACCCAGTTGAACCGCTGGTTTTTCTGTTTGAGGAGCGACTCACTCACGCTGCTCAAGTCACCTCTGGCGCTTATCATTTCAGACCGTTAAGCAACACATTGCAACGCATAAAGACCCTGTCGAGTGCTGTGTTTTTTGAGCAATTACTGCATGGATTAATGACGCCGGAGAGTTGTCCTGCCTTTGCTGTTTTGTATATCGCTCACATTGGCAAAGCGCTGTTTAAATACCGCTACCGCGGTTATCGTCATGCGGTCATGGAAGCGGGATCCATGTATCAGCAGGCGTTGTGTACCGCTCAGACGTTGGGCCTGCGAAGCACGGTGTGGTCGTCGTTCAGTGATCATCAATTAATGCGCGCACTGGATTTGGATCCGACTGTTTACCTGCCTTTAACCATGCAATTATTTGGATACGGTGCGTCAAATGACTGACTTGAATTTAACCCGGCAAAAGCATCTGCCTTATGCCTCAGCGTCCCATGCTTCCATTCACCATGCCACAAAATTCAAGCTGTGCATGGACAGCAACCTGTCCACGCCGCGATCAGCGGTGATAGACGGCATCATCAGCTATGGCGGCAGTACGGGAATTGGACTTAACCTGCCCAGAAAAGCTTATGGCGAATTTTATGAACGTAATCACTTGTTTACCAAAGTGCCTGTGGATAGTAAGAAGAAACTCGCCGACGTGAAACCGCTTCCCTGGCAGGAAAAATTACTGTCTCTGTGTCAGGACGGTCGGGACGCCGAGGCCTGCCTTGCGCATGAATTTGCCTTTACCCGGGTGTATAATCTGTTTGACAACACGCCCGCCGATTATTTCCATAATGCCATTTCGTTAAACGGGCGAAAAGAGGATGCACCTTACCTTTATTTCAGCGACAGTTGCGCCTGTGCGTCTCACCCTGTTCGGGAAAAAGCCCTTTACAATTCGCTGATGGAATTCATTGAACGCCAGGCGCTGCTGGGCAGTTGGCTTTCACAGCGATGTCACTATGCCATCGACCCGCAATTGCTGAAAGAACTCACGCCCTACAGGGAATTGACAGAGCGTTTGCTCGATAACGGGAACCTGTGCATTTTTGCCAATGGCAACCATTTGCCAGGCCATACGGTGATCCTGTTTTATTTTGCCCATTCCCCCAACGACATGGTGCAGTATTCCATCGGTTCAAGCAGCGGCCTGACACTCAGGGAAGCGTTAACTTCTTCCCTCGAGGAACTTTATCAGTGTTATACCTTTTTATATAACATGGAATGCTCGGAGGGATTGGCCAATAAAGCCGGTGCTGGATACCACCTGCAATTTCAGCAATGCAATCATGCCGGAATCAAAGAAACCATCCCTTTTTTTAAAACAGCGATTCCGTGTAAAGTGGCTACCCTTGACGATGTGCATGCGCTTAAAGAATACCGGTATGAAGAGGTCTTATCGGCTTTAAGCGCCTTGAGTACCGATATTTTCTATTACCATGCTTTCGATGATGCGCTGGGGCTTCATTTTACCAAAATCATGAGTCCGGATTTTTTTGCCCACATGTCGCTCAATAATGGACTTAATGTTGATAACCCCTATGCCAGAGCGTTAAACATTACTCCTGAGAATGCCTACCTTGTAAAAATTCCTTTTCCCTAGGCAGGATCGGCGATTTTTGCTGTGGTTGCAGGCCCGGCTGGCAATCGCCCCTGCGCATTCAGGTAGCCGTATTGTTGCATGACTGCGGCATGCTGGTTCACAATCTGGTTTACTTGCGTTTCCGTCAATGTATTGAGCCAATCGCCGGCAATGCCTTTACGGAAGAAAGGCCCGTTTTGTTTTTCCTTAAAACCAACCTGTCGTTCAAAATCCTGCAGTTTTTCAAACGACGAATCCTCAACGGCTTGGCTAATTTTTTCCAGGGTGAAATCAAGATTCAGAAAATGCAATGCCTTGCTGAACGAGGACACCGGATCCATCAACATGTCTTCGTAACGCAGAACCAGCACCGGGAAATCTGGAAGCAGCGTCCAGCTTTCAACATGTTGCGACCAGGATAATAATTTCTGACGTAGTTGTTTATCGCGTTGTCCGGGAAGGGGGACTTCGAAACCGGGGTGTCCCATCATGTGGATACTCCAGTCCAGAGGGCATTGCACATGATGAGCCATCGAAATGGCCACATCAAGCGGGTTACGAATAAAATAAATCGCACCCAGACAGCCTTCACTCGGAAAGAGCGGTTGATGTTCATCAATGAACGTGTAGGCATCGTGAACTTTAATATACACTGGACGCTTAAGCGCCGCCGCATAAGACGCATAGGTTTTGGGACGTAGTTTATCCACGTCATCATCACTTAACTCGGCACTGTCAAAGCCTAGGGCTTTATTCATCCATCCGCGGTTGGCGACCATTGGCGAGCCCAGGATACTGTCCATGTTGTTGATGAGGGTTAAGTGGGAGTCCGGCTGTAATAATTGTGACAAGACAATACGAAACCAGGTATTTCCAGATTTCGGATACGAAGCCAACCAGAAAATACCTTGCGTTTCAGGCATAACGATCTTCCTTTTGTGTAAATGAATGAACATCGCGGGTGTGCTTGAGCTTATGCAACAAATTTCTGCTCAACAACATCACCGCCAGGATAAAACCGCTTAAAAACCCAAGACGCAGGCCAATGGGGCCGCCATGCAGGGGAAACGCGGCTACCGCGCAGAAGGGCAATGAAACACCCCATAAAGCCAGCAAATTAATGCGGCTCGAATGGGTTGAATCATGGAAACCACGCAAGGCTGAAGAGAGCAGGTTACGCAATCCATCAATGACAAGAAAACCGGCGCTCAACAAAAAAAAAGCCTTGGACAGAGAATAAAATGAATGGGAAAGGGGCGCGTTGCCAAAATAAAAACGGATCAGTTCGTTAGAAAAAAACGAAAACAAGACAACAACGGGTAGCATGTATGCCGCAAAAAGGCACAGGGCTGCCAGAAGAATGTCTGAAAGAGCGGGGTGCTGCTTTCGTCGTTCTTCACTGATTTTTAATGCCAGGGCTTGGGATAAACCAAAATTAAGCATAAAAAAGAGCAGCGCATACTGATTGGTTATTTGCAGTGCAGCCAGGGCATTGACACCAAAATAACCCATCAGGTAGGTGGCAAAAGCCATGACTGCCAGTTCTCCGCCGAATTGGATGCCGATAGGCAGTCCGAGTGTGAGAATCGCGCGGCACAAATGCCAATCGGGTGCCAGAATCCCATGCACTAACCGTTGGTTTTTGCGGCAAACGAGGTAAAACAGGCCGCATGCCAGCAGAAGTTGTACGCATAAACTGGCCAAAGAAGCGCCGGCCAGATGCCAGTATGGTACCAGGCAGTAAGCGGCAACAAGGGTCAAGGGAAGACTGATCAGTTCAATCCATAACCCCACCCGGGCATTACCGGTCCCTAAATAAAATTGCAGAATAACGGTAAGCCACAAGAGGGGAAAAAGACCGAGAGCGGAAAAGAAAAAATAATCCCGTGTTAAAGCGACCAGTGCGGCATCCTGATGAAATAATAGCAATAATTTATCCATACAAATCAGGCTTAAGGCCGCAGGCAGGGCAATGGCTGAGGCTAAAAGCAAGGCATTCACAAGAAGTCGCTGAGAGTAGGCGGAAGGCTCAGGCTGTGAGCGGATAAGGATGCTGATAGCATAAAAGATAGAGGTGGTCAGGGTTAAGATAACCATGTAGCTTGAGATGGCCAAAGAACCCGCTGCGAGTTGCGCTTCACCGAGTCTCGCAACCATCATCATCACCATAAAATGCCCGCAGACATGAAGCAGCCGGCTTACACTGATCGGCAAGGCAAGACGTAAAAGCTCCAGAAAGGGAGGTTTTCTTCGTTTTACTTCCTGTAAAAGGGCGATGTCCATTTTGATGACGAATCAAGAGGTTAGGCGGGGGTATCATAAAAGAATATCCCCTGTTTAACAAGATGGATAGAAATCGATGAAAACGGCTCACGCCTCCAGGGTGTTTCTTGTTGTGGTCGGCATGATGATTTCTCCAGGGGGATGGAATGTCGCTAGGAGGATCAGTGGATTTCAGGTGTTATCAAGCCTGATAGGCTCTGATGTATTATCCTGATGTATTATACTGTTGAGAAATGCTGTAATGAGTAACGATCATGCCGTCCACCCAGGTTCCTCTGATTTCGTTGATGAAAAAATTTGGCTATACCGCTAATCAGCAAGGGATATGCGCGGGGTTAATCTGCATGACAGCCTATGCGGAGCTGGTTGATGAAGAACATCGCTTCGATCAGCGCATTGAGTTAATCAACCAACTTCATGCCGCAAAGATAACGTATGACGGCACGACTGATGTCAGAGAAATGCTGCGGCTGATTCGCGATAAAGTGAAGAAACACCAAAAATTAACGTCCTTTGAAAAACGGATAATGGGCATTGATGCGTTCTTTGCCGGCATCGAGTTGGCGCATCATACCGAGCGGTATCGGGATTTTTTGGGTGAATTTATCGCCAAAGCAGACATTGAACAATTATCCGGCGTGATTGGCTCTAAAAAAATCGCTGCGCTGGGCGGCGTGGAAAAGGTGTATTCTGAACCGTTTATAGGCAATGAAAAAAAATTAAAACGGTATTTAAACGATTTGGGCACGGTTTTAACCGAGTATGAGAAAAATGCCGGCGACAAAGCCAATACCCGGCTTTCCATCAGTCTCTACAGCCCCCTTCATCGTCTTCGCATCAAATACCTCCCGGCCGAAGAGGCCTGGCTTTTTACCGATCCCAATCAATTGCCCACTAAAAAAATCCCTTCCAGGCAGTTGGCGTCTGAAATAATCAGTGCTTTTCATGACAAAACGAACAGCGCCTTTGAAGTGCAGATTTTTACGGTTGCAAAAAACCCATGCCTTAAGCCCGTGCGGGCGCAGTTTGATCAGTTCAGGCAATCCCGGACAATCACCAAAGACGCTGCAGAAAAAACAACAAAAAAAACAGCCGTGCAAACCGGAGGCACACGCATTGCCCATGTGGCAGCCATGCACGGCGATGTAAAGACCTTAAGGCACCTGGCGGATTTAAACGGAAAATACCTGCAGGTTGAGGACAATGACGGTTATACCCCCATGCTCTATGCTGCTCAATACGGGCATGAAGAGGCTATGGCATTTCTTGCCGCACAACACGGGAGCGACTTGATAAAAGCAACGGCCCTCGGTTTTTCTCCCATGGATTTAATCATCTTGAATGACCATGCGCATCTCATCAAAGCGCTTGCCCCTTACAACACCTTATGGGCCGGATTGCCAGGCAGCGAGTCGCCGCTTTTTAAGGCGGCAAGGCAAGTGAAACCCGGGGTGCTGGTTGCGCTTCTTGAACTGGATCCTCAATCAGTGAATCGGGCAGACTCGCATGGTGAAACCCCGGTTCATCTGCTGATGCGGGGGGAGATCAAGGCGAGTATGATTGAAGCACTTGCTCATCATGGCGCTGATTTTATGAAATCCTCGGCTCAGGGTGTGACACCGCTGTCGCTTGCGATCAGTAGAAAAAAATGGGACTGGGTGGCTATCATGCTGCTTAATCAATCCATGGCGATCGAAAACCCTAAAAGCATGGATGCTGCTGCCCTGAAGGACGCGGTTCTGACCTACCTTCAGTCCCAACCGGACGCCGACCGGGAGCAATTAATCCGGGGGATTAAAACCAAAAGCAATGGCTTCGGTCAATGGCTGTTTAATCAATCTGCAGCATTTAAGGCCTCATCCTTACGGCTGTTCAGCGAAGGATCGACCCCGTTTGAAGAGTTTGCGGGTGAATTGGACAAACGATTTCCTGCCGGCGGCGGTTTAACCCTGTAAAAGCGACGTCGTTGCATTAGCCTGATTGTAAATGAAAAACAAAAAGGCAGGCATGCTGCAATCCTTGGCAGAGTAGGATAAGATAATCGTTCAGAAAAGGATTACTGTGCTGAGACAGGGATGAAACAATGACGTATTTAAAATTCTGTTTGGGCGCCGGCTGTTTGCTACTGGGCTCGCCGGCGTTGGCGATGCCTGAAGGCCAGGGCTGGTTTGTTCGTGCAGGCGCAAGCTTTGGCGAACCTGACTTCCATTCCACCCTGAGCGTTAATAATGGTTCCGGCTTCCCGGCTCCACTGAACAACGATTGGTATTCAACCAGCAAAAAAGCAGCAGCAACCGTTAATCTGGCAGCAGGTTACCGTTGGGTTCGCCAACAGACCTGGTTGCCTGTTTTAAGCGCAGGGTTAGCTTACCAACATTTATTCAGTAACGAAATCAACGGCACGATCACGCAATATTCCTTACCGCAATTCGCCAATTACCGCTACACTTGGGCGGTTGAAAGTGAGGTGTTGGCGATTTTTGCACGAGCGAATCTCCACCAATACCAGCGTTTTCTGCCTTATCTGGACGGCAGTATCGGATCGGCGTGGAATACCGCGTCGCATTACCGCGAGACCGCTTTTTCCGGTGTGACGCCGAGGATCAGCCCCCAGTTTCGTCCTCACACCGCGACCGACTTCACCTACAGCCTGGGCGCTGGCATTGACGTTGTTCTCACAGAAAAAATCATGTTGTCATTGGGGTATGAATTCAGAGATTGGGGCCCCCTGACGTCCAAATCCGGTGAATTAACCTGGTCACAGGAACGCTTGAATGCCGGGCATTACCGTACCCACTCAGGCTTGATCACCGTGACTTATCTGTTTGGCCAATCCACAGCGCCTTTATCAAAATAAGAGATTCTGCCATGCCTAAAACCAATTGTTTATTGAGTGTTGTGTTATCCCTGTTTTTGAATGTTGCGTTTGCCTCCGATCCCGTTTCCTGGACATTGAATCCGGCAGGGGGGTTCAGCCCTACGCAGGTGGGGCATCAATCGCATGTCACGTACACTTTGACCAATCATTTGCCTCTGGCGGCGACAATTCAAACATCCATCACCTCCACCGGGGGGAATTTTTCAGTGGTGAACGGCTGTGCCGGCAAAAATCTGGCATCCAACGCGCATTGCAATATCACCATTGCGTTTGCTCCTTCCGAAGTGGAAGTGTCAACTCTGCAGTTAACCTACGGTTATCACAACAACCGCATCCCCCTACCGACATTGAGGGCACAAGGGACAGGCGCGCCAACAGGCGGGGTGCAGGGCAGTATCGCTGGCCTCCCGGCGGTGATGACGTTAAACCCGCTGCAAACACCAGACTTTACATTGACTTACACCAACACCCGTGAAGTGGCGATCACGGGTTTTGCCGGCAATGCCATGGGTACTGATCTTGTTACTGTGACGCCTACTGTTGCCAATGTGGCTGTGCTGGAGAATAACTGCGGAACACCGGGCGTTCCTGTGGTATTGCAACCGCATGCTTCCTGCACGGTTAACGGACAAATCACCCCCACCCATACCGGGCAACTGGCTTTGCGCGGCTTATTTACCTACGGTACTCGCTTGGCTGAGGTGCGGGCTTCTGCCGTCGTTGAGCAGGGCGGTGGGAGCTGCACCGTGCATGGTCAGGTGGCTTTGCCCTTGCCGGCAGTGACTTACCAGTACAGCGACAATACGGTTAAATTCATTTTTGAAAACGAATGCAGCACCCGCGCCGCGGCCTTGGGTCAGGTGCAAGTGACGACCAGTTTTACTCCGAACAGCGGACAGAGGGCCACGACCACGGTGTTGCCGATTTATGATACCTGTTCAGGTCAAACCTTGCCGGCACAGGGGCAATGCCATGTGATTGCGTCGGTTATTCCACAGGATACGGCTCAGGAAATGAAAATACAGGCCAGTGTTCTCGCCGGCGGCGTCACTGCCACGGCATCGACTTCAGCGCCCGTGCGTGCCAATAACACCAGCACTCATACTGTGCATTTTGTTAATCAGTGTCCTTTTAATGTCTGGTATGGCATTGCCAATGGCTCAGGCGGCATTTTTTCACCGGATCCAACCCCGGGAAGCCAGAGCGGCACGGGTGCGCCAGCGAGTTCTTACCTGCTTCCCAAGCAGGTGAGCGGTCAATTGCCCAGCACCATTGATATCACGGTGGATGCCTACGTCAATGGCGCCATCTGGCCACGAACCGGTTGCGCGTCTGATGGAGTCAATTTCGCTTGTGAAACGGGCATGTGCAATACGCTGTCCGCGACGTCGGGGACCTGCGTGGTGCGAGGCGGAACACTGGATCAACCGTCACCGCCCTATACCAAGTTTGAGTTTACTATCAATTCAACTCCTGCCACCGATGGCGTGTACGATGTGTCGGTCATCAATGGCATGAATGTTCCGGTTGAAATCAAAGGGCTTGGGCCTGTGTCGGCAGGTGCGCCGTTCCAATGCACTGGGGCGGGTGCGCTGATGCAACCGCAGGGCAACAGCCTGGGCTCCTGTCCCTGGACATTTGACCCGTCCTTCTCTGGTGTGACGGCGGTGGATGTGGTATGGGTCAGTGCCGGTGCTGATGATGGCTGCCTAAGCGACAGTGACTGTTCTAATGGCCAGGTTTGTGGCATGGCATTTAACAGTGGCCCTGCCAATGCCCCGATTAACCGCCGCTGCGGTGACTTCATCGGCTATACGGCCATTACCAATTTTGTCGGCTACCCTTTAAACGGTCAGTGGGGAAGTCAGAACCTTTACACCAAGTATGATATCGGTACCCCCATGACCACCATTTCGGCAAAAAATTACGGTACCTTTGGTGGAAACCCCGCTATTTTTGGTAATCTGCTGGCCTGCCAGGTTACCAGCAACGATTCAGCCAATACCTGCTACAACAGTGGCCTGCCCAACCTGGCCAATTGCTGCGGTTGTGTCGATTGGCCTACCAGCAGTGTCCCTACGGCGGTGAGTGCCAATTGCGCCAGCACCAATGCGGATTGGACAACGACAGCGGGCACAGAAGTCACGGGACAGAATGCCATTTTGTGGTTAAAGAAAGCCTGTCCTACCGCCTATTCCTATCAATTCGATGATCCATCCAGTTCCTTTACCTGCAATCCCGGTGCAACGACACGGACAAGTTATCAGATTGTTTTCTGTCCGGGAGGCCAATCCTCGTTGCCTGCGGGCGCGGTGGATGGCCGATAAGCCTGGAATGCCGCGGCGTGGCCGCGGTTTTCGTGATTTATTGAAACAATGCTTTGACAATGTGGGGAAAAAATACCGTAAAAATTAAAATGGCGATAATGATGGTGAAATTGATGCGATTGCCTGCATTAATCGGCTTTTCACCACGATTAACATTGATGCTGCCAACGCCTTCATTGGAGCTGTAAAAGGTATCCTGATCCACAACAATGGCCTGGGGAATAAGTTGCTCCGATTCTGTTTTAACGGTGCTTAACTTCTTGACCGCTGTCCCAATGGCAAGGAATTCAATCAGGCCATTCCCCAATTGATAAACATAGGTTTTCACGCCAACCACGTCGTCTGCACCGATGGCTTTCGCTTCTTCGTTGATGATATTCAGGGCATTTTCACGGGCATCATAAAGCAGGGTGGTCAGTTCGGTGATTTCGCCACGCACAAAGGATTTTAATGCCGACGTGATGCCACCAATGAATCCCAGGGAATACACGGATGTCCCCAGAAGCAGGCGCAGGGGCGCATACCCCCTGTTGGCCATGTTCCACATTTCAATGTTGGTCATGTCGCTGGTAATGGGTTCCTGCATTTTATCGCCGGACAATTGGGTGCTGTGTGACGCAGTACCAATCATCAGCATCTCATTCACACCGCCAAACGGCAAAATGGTGGTTCGGATTCCGAGCACGGCATTGGCGTTGTATTCGATGGCATGCCCGACAATCCGTGACAGGGCCAAGTGCCGGGTGTGGTTGAAAATATGAGAATACTCTTTAATTTCTCCACGGCCCAGGGTTTTCAAACTACCCAGGATTCCCCGGCCTATCCCCATGGAATAAGCGACGTTGCCGAAGGCGAAACAGATCGGTCGGTAACCGGCATCGAGCTGCGCATACAATTCCTGACCATCGGCCGACGTTGAGAATTTATTGGGGGCCGCATTGGGGGCATGAACACCTGAGCCTATGGCTAGAAATTCAATATTGGAGCCATGAAAAATTAAATGGCTGTTCACGCCGGTAATGCCGGTCGCCCCGTGATTATTCGCTTCCTGTAACAGTCGTTGATAGGCTGTTTGTCGGCCTTCCTCTATCAATTGGGTAATCTGGGTTAGTTCGCCGCCCAGCATGGATTTAAGGCCGGAACCAATACTACCCAGAACCCCGAGGGAATGCGTGCTGTTCCCGACAACAATATTTCCCGGAGCATAACCCTTGGCAGCTAAGCAGAAAATCTCATTACCCGATAACCCGGTGGTGACAGTCATTGAAGATCCTCATCCTGTTTTTAACAAATAATAGTCGATACCGAGTGGTTTAACACAGGAGAGCTTAGCCTTTGTAGAGGGTATCCAGGATTTGCAATTCCTCATCGGTATGGCTGTCATCCTCTTTTTCTTCCTTATCCTCTTTTTCATGTTGCAATCCGATTTTTTGCTCGTGTTGTTCATGCCATGCCTTCCAATCCCGCACTGCGCGGCAAAGATTGGTTACTTTGCCTTCATGACAGGTCGTTAGCGACTTTTTCACCAATTCATCCAGGACCGGCAACGACGCACTGCTTTCTTCGTCTTTTTCCATTGTTCCGAGAATTTTTGTCAATTCTTTAAGTATCAGGAATTGAGGCGAAGGAGGCTTGCCGGTGGTTGCATTTTTAACCGAAGCAAAGAAGGACGTGAGGGAATATCCACTCTCGCTTTTTATACGTTCTTCAAGTCGTTGCAGATGGATTTCTGTGAGTGTTTTAAGAATGAAAAGAGACTTGTTCCCCTGATTGAATTCCGTTAGCAGACTGAGATGATCCAGCATCACATCAACCAACTCCGGGTTTTTAACTACCGCTTTGACCGCTTCCTCACTGGGGTCGATAAGGCAGCGATGAAATAACAGACTGGCCTTGAGTTCCGGCGCGCTTGCCTGCGGAATGTACTCTTTGTCTAGACGCTCAAGGTAAGCGGTGTCTGAAAGGGTTTTTATTGAGGTCAGTGCTTTTTTTTCCTGGGCCTGTTGCCCGTACCGATCAAAACTGCCCTTGTAATCCACGGAGACAATGCGGCCATGCTGACGTGCAATCAGCAGGAAACAGTAACCGCCGAAATCCAGTGTGGGCGGCTCAGCTGGAATGTTATGGCTCTGTGTGTGATAGCGAAGATGCCTGAGCAGGTGCATGTTCATGGTGCCATGTCCCATGACAATGCGCATATTGGGGGCATTCATTTTTCTTCCGGCCATCCGGTTGTAGGCGACATTAAGACGCTTCATGAACGACAGCCCATCTTCACCCTGAATGAAATGATCTTCTGTGAAGCTGGCGTCATAGCCTTCCTTTTTAAAATCAGCGGCGATATCAGAACAAAGACGTGATGCACGTCCACTGGCTATGAAAGTCGTATTGTATTGGACTTCCGCGTAATGCGGATCAACGGTAATCTTGTCGATGATCGTGGGTGAAAAGCTGGCATAAAGACCAGTTTGGTAGGCTCTGGCGACAGGGGAAACCTTCATTTCAACTTTTTTCATGGGTTGAAATAACTTGAAATAAAGGAGAGCTCTTGTTTTAAAATGCTGGGCCAGGTTTATGTCAAAGTTGGATTGCGACGCACCGAGCGTAAGGGCATCAAGGCCCGCGTCCTCCTTCAATCCCATGCCTTTATTCAGCGTGGAACAGACTTCATGGCGATGAAGCATCAATACTTCTACCGAAGCCTCTGGGTTGCTTTTTTTAGCTTGTGAAACCCATTCCGCCTGTTTAACTGCGCGAAAGTAGGCAATGTGTTCGGCCAAAAGCCGGGATTGAGTATGCAGGTAAGCATTGATGGCGGGATCGATGGTTTCTCGAATGCCGACAGTATTTAAATGGCTTTTAATGGTTTCCCGGGGGCTGGAGAGAATACCCAATTTCGAGATGTAGCTTGGTTGCAGCTGACCGTAAAGATCAACCAGGTCGCTTAAGCGTCTGCATAAATCATCGACGTTATCAGCAATCATTTCCGGCATGGCGCTGATTGGCGCGGCAAGAATGGCCATTATCTTTTTGATACGGTCTTCGACTTCTTCGCTGCTCAAGGCCGGATTAGTCAATGTATTTATATTACTGCGTAAAGCGGATTCCAGACTTTCTTTATTATCCTTAAGTTCTTTATGCCATTGCACGATGGCCTCTGAATAATAGTTTTTTTTATCCTGCTCTATCCGCACCACGACACTGGCTAAAGAATTCATATTCACCTCATTCCCTGAAAAAAAAACATTATACAGCAAATTATTTTATTTCCGACTTGTCAACAAGAATTGCAAATTTAAGCAAAAATGGTCAAATAAGACAAAAGGGCGCACGTTAGTCTAGCGTTTGATGGTAACAAACTGAAAGTGAAACATGAAATACGAAACCCGGCTTAAGAAAGCCATAACCTACATTGGCAGGCATCTGGATGACGACTTGTCGCTTCAGCGATTAAGCGAAGTGTCCTGTATTTCGAAATTCCATTTTCACCGTTTATTTACTGTCTTAACGGGTATGTCCCTATCCCAATACATTAAATGGCTGCGCCTGAAACGGGCCGCTCATCAACTGATTGTGGACAGGAAGCAATCCATTTTAACCATTGCAATCAATGCCGGTTTTCAATCCCACGAAGCCTTTACCCGGGCATTCAAAAAAGCCTGCGGCTATAGCCCGAGCCAATATCGCCTCGGAACTGGATGGTCTCACTGGGAAGAGCCGCCGTATTGTTTGCCTGAACGAGGCCTGACTGATATGAAAGTAGACATTAAAACCATTCCACGCACGCGCCTGGCGGTTGTGGAACATCGTGGCGATCCGAAGCGGGTTGGGGAAAGCGTCAATCAACTGGTGACCTGGGCCAGAGCCCAGACGGTCAATGTAAAACCAAAACCTGGCGAGGCATTCGCCCTTGCCTATGATGATCCAAAAATCACCCCGCCATCGGAGTTTCGTCTGGATTTAGGCATCAAGGTGCCTGACTCATTAACGCTTGAGGGGGTAGTCGAAAAGTACTTGCCGCAAGGGCGGTATGCGTCGGCTATGCACTATGGTTCACGTGATAGTATCGGCGATACCGTGTATGCGCTTTACCGGGACTGGCTGCCTGCCAGCGGCGAGCAGCTGGGTGATTTACCCTGCGTCTTTTGTTATTACAATTTTGACCATGAAGTGGCTGAAACCGAACTGTTAACGGCGTGTTTGCTTTTATTGAAATGACCTGAAGTCTCCCGCTGTGAAGCGGGGGATACCTGCATTCAAAATCGCGCTTTTTACTGCATCCTGTTTTTAATCGTCTAAAGTTAAATGAGGTGCTCCCCATCCGACTCATGGGGTTATTACAGGGAGAAGTCAATGATCACAGCGCACTGCCTTGGATTTCCACGCATTGGATGCAGCCGTCAAATGAAATTTGCTGTTGAATCCTATTGGAAGGGGACGCTCTCGGAAGCGGATCTTTTAGCGACAGGCAAAATGATACGTGAGGAGAACTGGCAGATGCAGTCCCAGGCGGGTCTTCATTGGGTAACCGTCGGTGATTTTTCCTGGTATGACCACATGCTGGATATGTCGATGACTTTAGGGGTTATTCCTGACCGTTTTGCGGATGTTGGCTCGGAACTGGCGACCTGTTTTGCCATGGCCAGAGGTTGCTCATCAACGGACAAACCCATCACCGCCTGCGAAATGACCAAATGGTTCAATACCAATTACCACTACATTGTGCCTGAGTTTTCGCCCCACCAATCCTTTGTGGTCAACACCCGACGGCTTTTTGCGGAGATTGATGAGGCAAAGGCTCACCATTACCCTGTCAAAGTCGTTATTCCCGGGCCATTGAGTTATTTATGGCTGGGGAAAACATACCCTGCCTTTGATAAGCTGACGCTGTTGCCGGCTTTGCTTGACGCCTACCAACACCTGCTGTCTGAATTAAGCACCAGAAACGTAAGCTGGATACAAGTGGACGAACCCATTCTGGTTCTGGATCTCCCTTTAGCCTGGCAGCAGGCGTTCATGCAGGCTTATGACAGCCTTCAATCCGGTGCCTGTAAGCTGATGCTTACAACCTATTTTGGAGGGATGGAGGAAAACGGTGACTGGGTCTGCCGTTTACCGGTCAGCGGATTGCATGTCGATGCCGTAACCGCGCCTGAACAGATCAGATCGTTGATGCAACAGCTGCAGTCGGATACTTGTCTTTCCATCGGCATTGTCAATGGCCGCAACATCTGGAAAACCGATCTGATGAAGGCTAAACAGTATTTAGAGCCACTGTATGAGCAATTGCAATCACGGTTATGGATAGGAGGATCCTGTTCCTTCCTGCATTCACCCATGGATCTGGATTTGGAAACCTCCCTCGATCCTCAGGTTAAATCCTGGCTTGCCTTTACCAAACAAAAATGCCTGGAGCTTGCCAGTCTGGCGCGTGGATTTAACGAAGGGTGGGATGCGGTCAAAGCCGTGCTGGTCGACAATCAACGCGCCATGGAGCAAAAACAGACCTCCTCCCTGATTCATAACCCCGGGGTTCAGGCACGTGTTAACACCCTGGGTGACCTGAATACCGAACGCCCGCCGTACCCGGAAAGGCAAGCCGCACAACAGCGCGCCATGCCGTTGCCGATATTGCCGACCACCACCATCGGTTCGTTTCCCCAGACCCCGGAAATCCGCAGGCTGCGCCATGATTTTAAGCAAGCCAGGATTAGCCTCACTGATTACGAAAACGGGTTGAAGGATGTCATCCGTAACGTCATTCGCTGTCAGGATGGGTTGGGCCTGGATGTGCTGGTTCACGGCGAAGCTGAGCGCGCGGACATGGTGGAGTATTTTGGCGACCAGCTTCAAGGCTTTGCCTCCACAGAGCAGGGCTGGGTGCAAAGCTATGGCTCGCGTTGCGTGAAGCCGCCCGTTATTTATGGGGACGTTTCCCGCCCGGAGACCATGACCGTTGCCTGGAGCCGGTACGCGCAATCGCTGACCAATAAACCGGTTAAGGGCATGCTAACGGGCCCGATTACTATTTTGATGTGGTCGTTTGTGCGTGATGATCAACCGATGCGTGACACTGCTCGCCAGTTAGCCCTGGCATTACGCGATGAAGTGATGGATTTGGAGCAGGCCGGCATTGGGGTGATTCAGATTGATGAGCCCGCCTTTCGCGAAGGATTGCCGTTGCGCCGCCGTCACTGGGAGGAGTACCTGACGGAAGCTGTGTACTGCTTTAAGGTAACCGCAGGCGGAGTGAAAGAAACCACGCAGATTCACACGCACATGTGCTATTCCGAATTCAACGATGTGATTGAAGCCATCGCAGCTCTGGATGCCGATGTCATTTCCATAGAAACATCGCGTTCAAATATGGAGCTTCTGGATGCCTTTAACCATTTTTCCTACCCCAATGCCATTGGCCCCGGGGTTTATGACATCCATTCGCCGCGCATTCCGACGGTGGAGGAAATGATGCAGCTCATTGACCGGGCAGCAGCACTGATTCCGGTTGAGCGCTTGTGGGTTAATCCCGACTGCGGCTTGAAAACGCGGGGTTGGCCGGAAGTGAACGCCGCATTAGCCAACATGGTGGAGGCTGCGAAACGGATGCGACAACAATTTCTCAACAGCCGATAGCGGGGTAGCGGTATGAAGACGCTTCGCGACAAAATCATGGATGCCTCTGAACCGGTTATTTTTTATGAACTGTTGCCGCCGACGGGCGAAAAGGCCGCCAATACTGATGCCTACATTGATTGTGCCATTGATTTGTTAACCAGTACGCCTGTGAACATCGATGGTGTCAATATTCCCGAAATCAGGGATGAGAATAAGGGGGAGCAACGCACGGATGAATTTGTCCCAAAAATGGATCCGTGTCATTTTGCAGAGCGGCTGGAGCAGGCTTATCGCAACATCAATGTGGTTCTCAATCACTGCACGGTTTATGAGGGCTGGGAAGAGCAGAAGGCGTGGCTTGAACACTCCGCGAATCAGACGAATCTTCGAGCGCTCATTCTGGTTGGTGGAAGCAGCAGCAAGATTCATTACGCCGGCCCTTCGGTGATTGAGATGCTGCAATACATTCGTACTCACTGTACCAAAGACCTGTTGTGCGGTGGCATCACCATTCAGACACGGCGCTCACATGATGCTGTCAAGGATGAACCTCATCGCCTCCTGGTTAAAAGCGTCAATGGCATGGAATTTTTCACCAGTCAAATCATTTATGATCCCATCAGCATTAAATTTTTATTGCGCGATTATGCTTATGCCTGCCGAGAGGAAGGGATTGAGCCCAAACGCATTTTTTTAAGTTTCGCTCCGGTTTCAAGTCATAAAGATCTTCATTTTTTACGCTGGCTTGGGGTTTTTATTCCAAAAACCGTGGAAGATGACTTATTTAAAGCGGATATCGGCATTGGCTGGCGTTCCCTGAAAATTGCTACCAATAATCTCCTTGAAATCCTGCAGTTCATGCACAAGGAAAAAATTCAGGTGCCTTTGGGTTTAAACATTGAACACGTCAGCCGCCATAACTTTGAGTTGTCGCTTGAATTTGTGGAGAGACTTGGCGATCTTTATTACAGCCATGTCAGAAAATTGCCTTAATGGTTTGTTTTAATTCTACCCCCCGCCCAAGCCGTTGCAAGTGTAAATTTTTGCTCAAATTTGTATCGGCCACAATAGTTTTAAAATTATACATGTATAATTAAATTTATACAGTTATTTTAAAAGGTATCCTCATGAAAATGGTGGAAGTGTACTTGAGCACCGCATGGCTTAATGAAAATACGCAACGTCAACGCTTCAGGGACCGGGAAGTCAGCGATTTGGTTTCGGCGTCACAAAAACTGCTTAAGGCAGCGCCCATGGTGGCACTTGCAGGGGCTGGATTCAGCAAAGGCATGGTCAATCCCAGCCTGACTTTAATGAATATAAGCACGCACACCGTCAAGGAAATTCATAACGGGATTGCCAATGTGGGTAAAAACAATGGCCGCTTTTATGAAGGCATCGACCGCGCGAAACAGCCGCAGATGAAGAAAAATGCCCAAAGTAATTACGCCGGTCCCCTGGTTAAATTATGGTTGGTGACCGATGATGACGAAACCAGCAAGGCCACGGTGGGTAAGGGGGTTTTGTTTCATAGCCAGACCGAAGCGATGCGCTTTAAGGACATGTATAGCAGTCTGGATGACTATTTGTCGTCTAAATTTTATAAACAAAAAGATATCGTAACCCTGCGTATCAATGAAAGTGATTTTCCGCTCTTTGAAAAGGAACTCCTGCACTACCTCGAGGCCCGTGAAAACAGTCTCCGTTCGGAACTGTTAGTCAGACCTAAATTAAGCCCGCAGAATTTTGCTCTTTCACGAGTTTATGAAGAAGAATCAGGCGCCCTGATTCAGGGAGACGATGGCGAATACCTGATAGAAATCGATTTCCCTGTCGCTGTGGGCACGCGCACGCTGGCGAAGTATTTTCCCGAAACAATCAGTGCCAGTGTCAAAGCAGAACTATCTCTTTTTTCCGAAGCAATTATTGATTTAGAGCGTTTTGAGGCGCTTGAAGACGAATCGGATGTGTCTTTGCAAGACATCACCAGCGAATTGGGTTCTACTTCTGAGAAAAGACTTGAGTCCGAGGATGAGGAATTTGAAGGACCGCCCACTTTTAAAGGCAAGGAAAAAGCTAAAAAACGGCATGATCGGGAAGAGGTCAACGCGCTGAAGGAGGATTTAAAGCCTAAAGCGAGTGATCAAGTTTCTGCCCGGCAGTTATCGCATGCCGGTGTATTTAAGCACGCTGATAATCCGACACCAAGCAAGGCCAACAGTGAACTGACCTCTTCACCCCCTCGCTCAGGTAAAAATTAAGTCAGGCGTTTAACAGAAATCGCCGCGATTCCAGAAGGCTTTCCTGAAATCGTATTCACGGGTTGAGCGCAGCTCGTCGGTATTAAATCGCACAGTAAAAGCGCTCACCTTAAGGTAATGCATGCCTGTGGTGATATCCAACGGCATTGCCAGTGTTGCGGCTAAGGTACAGACAGGGACGACTTGACCGTCTGTTGTGCCTTTAACCTCATCACTGCAACGTTGGTTGATCAGTTCCAGCTCCGACTCACTGACCTCGAGTAAGGATATCCCATCGCTGCCAATGGCATAAAATTTTTGCATGGCGTGTTTGTTGTCAAGATCGCATTGATTGAGGGTCAGTACATCAAGCGTAACCTGGCCGACAATGCTACTGTTAACTTTAGTCCAGTTAATATGCCCCTTGACCAGACCGGGCTGTATTCCCTGCTTTCCCGATTGCTTAAACTCCGTGGTATGACTGAACTCATTGAGCATAACTGCTTCCAGGAATTGGCCGCCGAACTGGTAAATTTTATTGGCAGGGGTCCCTTCGGAGGCAATGCTGCTGTTTCCAAATCCTTCAATAGCCCCAATAATGGCCGGATCCTTATCATTGTTGCTGCTTGATGGGTACACCACCGTCCCGTATAAGGTTACCCCGCGGCGGGCGAAATCCTTCACCGACGTCGATTTGTCCGGTAAATGGGAGGCTTTGCTTGTGTTTTCCAAATCACGAAAAGCCTGGGATTCATCCAGCATGCCTTGTTCATAATTGACCTTACTCACCGGCAATTCCCTGGCAATATGAACAAGCGAGAGCTCCAGGTGGCTTAGCAAGGCACAATGCAGTTTCCGCAGCGTCGTAACCATACTGGCGTAAGGGCATTTGAGACGGCCTGACGCTTTGGGGGCATCCGGTACAATGTCGTGCAATAAACGGTACTGTCCATGGTTGAGCAACTCGTGCATGAAACGGTACCTCGAGCTATTGATTTCGAGGTTTTCAAGGATGGTGAGGGCCTTGATTAATTGGTCAGGGCTCATAAAACGGTTCAAATTCAACTGCTTTTGCAGTGAATCGATAAACGAAAGAAAACCGTTGCGATGATAAAATCCCACCTCACTCTGCGCCCTGCATTTAAGGATCTCAAAATCCCCCCGCAACAGATCACTTAAATCATTTTGGCTTTTCATAAATCATAAAGAAAGAAAATTATTCATTTCGGGTAATCATATGATATAAAGATTAACTGCGTATTAACTGCAGAAAAATAAGTACAAGGAGTTGCCATGTTATTTAAAAAATCCGCAGAAGTAGCCTCTGGAGATACAGGCTTTTTTTATATTCCCTGGGTTGAGCGTCCGCGAAATCTGGAACAGATCAGGCAGAATGGGCATTTATGGACTTATTTGAACGCTAAAAACATTTACCGGCATTTCTATACTTCGCCTGAAAATATCCCCCGCGATAAACATCAGGTGGCGATTTGCTTTAAGGTGAAATTAACCAGCGAACAGCAGTCCAGACTTGAGTTGCTGAAGACGTATTCCAGCCGTGTTTACCGCGGCGATTTGTCATTTGAGGCGGACGACATTGAAAGCTGCATCGTGTTGACCAATCAGGAGTCGGAAGAGTACAGTCGAGAGATTGCGGAGGAAACAACCCCCCGTCCATGATCCTTTAAAATTGGTTATTGCTCACCAAATGCTTTGATGTACTGGTTTAAATCGTCAATACGCCGTTTGTTCAGTGTGTTGTAGCAGTCCACCTCGTCAATGGCCTGCATGGAGCCGCCTTCGTGTTGCAAACCGGTGAATTTGCATTCCTTGGCGCGAAAATCCAGCCAGGCTTTTTGAGCGCTGATGAGCGCCGCCTTGTTTTCTTTGGATAACATGGCGGAGAGCGAGCGGTAGGTATTGTTTAATATTTTGTCATAATGAGTGTATTCCTGACTGGCGCACTCGTGAATAGCTAAGGTGGTGGCTGCTTTGTCATAACAGGCTTTCAATGAGGCAGGATCGACAGCAAAAACGGCACTGGCCATGAGCAGCAGGATCAGTAACAATGGAATGGAATAAGACTGTCTATTCATTGATTCTCCTTAATCATCAGTTCCTTAACGACTGACTATAGCATGAGCGCATCCATTGAGCGATTTATTTCACAAAAACAGGTAGACTGCTCAGGTCTTACTGGAGCCTAAACATCATGACCGACCAAATTTCTGATTTATTTTCAATGTTGAAAAAGCAACTGAAAGCCCAGGGAATGACCTACAAAACCCTGGCTCAGAAATTATCCCTGTCTGAGGCCAGCATTAAACGCCTTTTCAGTCAGCAGGATGCCAATTTAACTCGCCTGCAATCGATTTGTGCCTGCCTGAATCTGTCCTTATCGGAAGTGTTTGAACTGCTGCAGAAAGATAAAAAATTAATTGTGCATTTGACGGAAAATCAGGAAAAGGAACTGGTGAGTGAGCTGAGGCTGCTGCTGGTGGCCATTTGTGTGCTTAATCACTGGACGTTTGAGGATATTCTCCGTTTTTATACCATTTCCGAGCACGAGTTAATCCGTTATGCGGCGAAGCTTGATAAAATGAAAATCATTGAATTGCAGCCGGGGAATCGCTTCAAGCGCCTGATTGCTCCTGATTTTCACTGGATTGCGGACGGACCTATCCAGCGGTTTTTTCAGCAGACCATACAGGATGATTTTTTTGACTGTCATTTTGAAAAACCGACCGAGCTTTTTCTGGTGCGCAGCGGCATGCTGAGCGAGCAGGACAACCGCATTTTTCATCAAACCCTGCACAATACCGCCAATGAGTTTGTCAAGCGCTGCCGTGATACCGTGGAAGTGCCTATCGATAAACGTCATGGCACGGCCTTAATCATTGCTATGAGACCCTGGGTTCCACGTATTTTCGACAACTTGAAACGACAACTCACCGAGGAGTAACCGAGGGGACCGCGGACAAGCCGCGGCAGGTCACTCAGGCGGCACGATGCGCCTGCAACCATTGTTTGGCGGTCACATAATCCCGTTTGCCATTACCCAGTTTGGGCAATTCCGCCATGTGCCGAATGAATCCCGGGAGCATGATCCGGGGCAAGTCAGTGGCAAACAGACGCTGTCTCAGTTCATTTTCAGAGAGGGGGGCGGAATAAAGCAGGGCCAGTTCTTCCCCTTTTTTATCATCGGGTAAGGCGAGGGCCATCAATTCAACTTCATCGTCGTGGAGCGCTTGCTGCCAGGCCTGTTCGACCTGGCTTAAGCTAATCATTTCACCGCCAATTTTGGCAAATCGGGAGTAACGGTCGACAAGGGTGAGGAACCCATCCTGGTCTAAATGCCCTTTATCGCCCGTTTTATACCAGGTGTAATTGTCCTCGTGGATCAAAACCGCCTGTGTTTTTTCAGGCTGGTTTAAATAACTGTCCATCACCTGAGTACCACCAATCAACACCAGGCCATCTTGACCTCGAGGTAAATCCTTGAGTGTCACAGGGTCCACGACCCGAAACGCGCAGCCTGGCAGGGGAAGGCCGACTGTACCTGGTTTATGAGCCTGATGTATGTGCCAATCCTGAGTCGAAATGACGTCAGGTAAATTGCAACTCGCCACAGGCGCCACTTCCGTTGCGCCATATCCTTCATAAATTTCAAGATTGAATTTTTCTTTAAACGCGTTGTACACCATTGACGACAATTTTTCAGCCCCGGCAACCACCAGGCGGACTGAGTCGAGCATCTGCGGATGCACGGAGGCATTGCGTGCATACAAGCCAAGTAAACTGGAGGTTGAGCAGAAAAGGGTGACGCGGTATTTGCAGATTAATTTGGCAATGACTAAGGATTTGGTGGGATCCGGGTAACACACCATGGGAATGCCTTTCAGCAAGGGCATGAGTGTAGTTACCGTTAAACCAAAAGCATGGAAAAGCGGCAGCGCATTAATCAGGACATCGTCTTCCTGCAGGCTGAATACAGTAGCCACCTGATTAATATTGCTTAACAGGTTAGCCTGGGTCAGCTTAACGCCTTTCGGCTCACCTTCACTGCCGCTGCTGAATAGAATTGCCGCGATGCTTTGGCTGGCGGTCGCCCGAATGAAAAAGAATTTAACAAGAGCTGCCGGTAATGCCTTGGCAAGCAGACTGTACGCGAGGGCTGCACGGCGACTTGAAAGAAGATCCTCAAGGTAAATGAGTTCACAGGAGGCCAGTGCTTTTTCCATGGCAAGACCCCGGTCGTGTAGTTTCCTTAAAAACAACCTGGACGTGAGGATCGTCGTCAGCGACGCTTGACGAACGGCTGACTCCAGGGCAGGTTCACCGGTTGTAAAATTAAGATTAACCAGAGCCTTACCCAGCGTAAGCAAACTTAAATTAGCCACTACTCCGGCTGTGCTGGTGGGAAGAAGAATGCCCACCTGGTGCTGCTTCGCCAGTCTCTTTTTCAATTGCCGATTAACCCACAATACTGTTCCAAGCAGTTGGTGTGTGGATATTTCCCGGCCATTTTCTTCGATAATGGCGGTTTGAGAAGGATTTTTTTTAACCTGATAAAGCCATTCGTGCTGCAGGCAACCGATTGCTTCAATGTGGTATTTCCAGGCTTTGATGGATAATTCAGTGACCTTCTGCTTCACTTCTTTGGCGTTGCTTAAAATCGGCAGGGCTTTCCCGTAAACGAGAGTAATGCGACGATGATGACCGCTTTTAATTTTTTTACTGTAGCGATGACCATAGGACACTTTTGAGCCCCACAGGCCATGGAGATAAAAGGGGATAATCACGGCATTGGCATTCATTGCACTACGCTCAAAGCCGCTGCGAAAAAGACCCATCTGGCCGTTTTTAGTCAGTCGTCCTTCAGGAAAAAGAGCGACTACCTCTCCAGCATTCAAGGCCTGATTGATTGCCATCAGGGCATCCTGGCTTGCGCCGCGGGCAATGGGAATCACCTTGAATTGTCTAAGAATCCAGTTTAAATACCAGGTTTCGTAGATGGAGCGCTCCATGACAAAACGAATGGGGCGCGGACAGGCAATCTGTAAAATGGCCCAGTCGATGAAACTGACATGATTACCCAGCAGCAATACCCCACCGGAAGAAGGTAAATTGTCCAGATCGTAAACACTTAAACGGTAAAACTGGGAGGTAATGAAGTAAAGCACATAACGCACCAGCGATTGCGGCATCGTCACTAACGTGTAGAGGGCTCCTGCCGAGGCGATAATGAACAGCGCATAGAGTAAAACCTGGCTGTCGATTCCAGCGAGGCCCGCACCGACGGTTAAGCCTAAAAAAGACAGCATGAAGGCATTTTGTAAAAAGTTGTTGGCCGACAGCACCTTACCGTTTTCCTGACGCGGCGCGTTAAACTGAATGAGCGCATTCAGGGGGACAATTAACATGCCGCCAAAAAAACCATAGCCGAGAAAGAGAAAAACAATACTCCATTGGCTGGTTAAGTGAGGCAGAATAAAAAGGCCAACAGCAATGCCTAAGGTGGCAACCGGGATTAATCCGGTTTCTACAAACCCCTTGGATACTTTCCCCGCGTACAAGGCGCCCAACAGGATGCCAATACCGCCCAAAGCCAGGGACCCCTGGGCAAACATCACGCTGACATTGCCGATGTGTTCTTTCAAGAAAGCCCCATAGCTGGCTAACAGCACCTGATTGACTGCCCAGAATACAGACAGGCCGAGAATGCAGGTCAAAATAACCGGTGGATGCAGGGTTTTGTTTAAGTAAGATTTAAGGTAGTGGCCGGTAAAATAATTGGCGGGGTGATAAGTCGATTGCGGGTCAACGGCGTTTTTCCTGATTAGACGAAAGCTCATCAGGGTTTCAAAGATTGAAAATAAAACAATCAAGAAGCCAGCCGGAGCAAAGGCTTTAAGCAGCAGGCTTTTGTCGCTGCTGTGTTGCAAATTGGCGGCATTGACGTAATAACTGAAGATGAAGGTAAAAGCAAAGGTTGCACCCAAAATGGCAATGATTGTCAATGTCTGGACAATGGCATTCATCTGTGAGAGCTGTTCCTTACCAAACACTTCCTTGATATAGCCGTATTTGGCCGGAGAATTCAAAGCGCTTTGGACTGCGAGCAGTAAAGTTAAAGCAAACGCTCCCCAGAAAAAGCCTGTAAAATAACACCAGGTGGCTAACAGGGTGAGGGGGATGGCGGCTGCCGCGGTGACCTGCAATACCCGCGCCTTGGAGTATTTGTCAGCAATAAATCCTGACGGGGTAAACAGCATCAGGTAGGGCAGCAGAATCAAGGCATTGATGATGGCAGAAAGCACGGTGTAGGCGGAACCGTCCGCGGTTTGGTAAAGCGTGTCCTGCAACAGGATTTTGTGACCTAAATCGATAAAGGTATTAAAAAACACCAGCATGAGGTAGGGGTAAAATCCTTTGATTTGGCTTAACTTCATTCATGTCTCCAGAAAGGGATAACAAAATTATATCGTATACGTTGCTTAAAGCTATTCACACAAATTAGGTATTAAATATTGCGTCTTTTAGTGTCTGCCTGTACGACTTGCAGGTCCCCTCGCCTGTGCAGATAGGTGACTACCGAATCCACGCTGACAATGGAATAACGACGCGTGCGGTTTTCAATCGCAGGGTGATCATCAAACCGAATAGCGGCGTTGGTTAGCGAAACGCCGAGCCTGGCCGCCGCAGTAATGGTAACCATCGACGGTTGATAACCTGTCCTTTGCAGAAAATCCTGAGCGGATTGCCTTGTGTGTCGAGCGTTGGGATCGTCGTTGTCCGCTACCATTTCCAAAACCCACTGGTTGGAGTTTTGATACTGGTTTGAATAAGGGTAGGCGATCATGCTGTAGTGGTTGTCATGCAGACGTTCGATGCGTGGAGGCTTAAGGGCTTCATACAGTCGAGCCTGCAGGGTTGGATTGGGAATGGTGAGTTGATAATCCTGACTGTATAGATTATCCATGAAGAAACTCATCAATCCTTGAGCGTACAGCGAGGACGTGGGTCTGTTGCATTCATTTAACAAATGAATCACCGTCCATTTGCCTGGTTGACCGGGGTAATCTTTTACCACAAAAGCCACATGGCTGTAATGAAGCCCGTAGCGGCTCAAGTCCGACCCCACCCGGGCCAACAGGGCGACTTTTGCCTCGCTGCTATCCAGTGCGTTTGAAACGGCGAGCGATGTACGGCTGGCATTGTAAAAATCATCCACGCTGGCGGCGTAATGTTTACAGGCAGTTCCAGCAAGGGTGCTGGTTGTGCTGCTGAAAAGCATCAACCAGGCTGTTAATTCGGCTAATTTAGTCATCAGCAAGCCTTAAATTTGACTGCTGAAGAGGAGCGATTTCCCGAGTTCATTGGGAACAAAGGCAATCAAACGTCCAGCAGAGGTTAAGATCATGCCGGTGCCGGTGGTGACTACTTTGACCGATTGACCGGCTGCGAGCAGACTGTGTCCTGCAACATGGCGTGACACCTGAATGGTTGTCACGGCTGATTGGCCGGCTGCCTTCAGGCTAATGTATGTGATATCACCGACAGTCCTTACAGCAACAATGACCAATTGACTGCCTGCAGCAAAGAGGTTGGCGCTGCCATCAACGACCTGACTTATACCCTGCGCGGATAAATCAGTACTGGCCACCGACGCCTCGCTGCCACCGTGGGCAAAGGCGGTTGTGGTTAAAAGAATCAGCGGGAGGGCTTTTTTAATCATCATTGTCTCCAAAGGTTGTTTCTGGAAACAAGGTAGGATGGATTAACAAAAAATTCTACTTCATTGGTTTTGTTTCCGATAAATAATACCAATGGTATTTAAATTTAATACTTAAAGCCCCATTGCATCAAAACCAGGGATGCCGTCTTCGCAGGAAAGACAGGCAAGCGGGGATTCTTTTCACACAGGGGGTTTTAAAAAAGCGGTTATGCTACAGTGAAGAAAGGACGATTAATCCCTAATGGAAGAAAGAAATGGAACAATCTGAACTGTATAATGGACTGGCAGGGGATGTTGTTCGAAAGTACCTGAGAGGCTCGACTTTTTTGACCGCCCTGCCCATTATTCTTGTCTGGTCTGTACTGGCATTGGTTATCTATCTTTTACAAAATCAAATCGATAAACGTTACTTGAGCGTGCTGCAATGGCTTGCGGTTGTGCTTGTTTCGTTGGGGATGACAGGGCGATTTGCCTTGGCCGCGAGTCGAGGGGATATGCACGCCGGGTTTTTTAGTGGCGGTTACTCCGCTGCTGAACTGCTTTCCTACACCGGCCGTGCGATTTTATATAACCTTTGCTGGTTTTTACCGGCTCTTGCCCTTGCCCTTTACTTAACGCATTCGGATAATGCCTTACGATTGTTTTTCTTCCTGAAATTGGGTATTGGTTTTGGCTGGGTGGGTATCGGCTACGCCGTGCTTGTACTGCTCAGTTTTTTTGGTCCTTTGCTGGCCGCGGCCCTTGCTGTTTATACTGAATCGCTGCGTGAAGTGTTTAGCCGGGAGCCTTTACAATGGCTATTCGATGCGCGGCGTGCCAATCTCGCCTGTTACTGCTCGCAGACTATTGGGGGTCTGGTGCTTTTTCTGCTTAAATTTTTTATCGTCATCGTGGTGTTGCAAATTCTGGTTTCCGCTGTTTCCATTCGTGCGGGATTGTATTTCAACGCGGCGCTCTCCTATTTACCCTTCATACTGGGGCCTATTCTGGTTGGAAGACTAAGCGGGGCGTTGGTGGTCAATGACGAAATCGCAAGGGCCGCGACCTCGTCCCCCTCAAAGGGACCTGACGAACCAGAGAAGGCGGTCCACGTGCGTTCTGCCTATCAAGACTTAATCAGGACAATCCATCAGATGACTCGAGAGGAGGCAGAGGCGCAAATTCGGCAGATTAAAAACGAAGATACGACAACGGATCAATTGCTGGCATTAAGCTACCTGTATTCTCAGGCAGGTTATCCTGAGGAGGCCATTCAACAGGCCAAACTCGCTTTGCAACAGTGCCTGGCCGAGGATAGGGAAGTAGAGGCAGTCCAACTGTTCCGTTTCTTTAGTAAAGACAAAAGTAAACTCGGCTTGAGCGATCTTGATTTCGATAAGCTGGGTGCTCATTTAAGCCTGCAAAATCATTATCAGGAGGCGGCCTGGTGTTATTTCAGCGCAGCGAAACAACGTCAGGGAGAGGCTCAGCTGCTGATGCAGAAAAATTATTTAAGAATGTGTGATCTGATTCGTCAATCCGGGGCGTCAGAGGCCGCAAAAGGATTGTACATCCTGTTTTGCAGGCATTTTCCCGAAAGCAGCCTGTTTGAGTTCGCTCAAAGCCAGATAGAGTCTTAGCAATCAGCGCCCGGATTTGTGCTTTTGATACAACCAGTAGGGATTGAGCCAGGATGGAAAGAAAAACGGCGTATTTTTCTGGTAATCCAGATAAGCCTGTCCGCGAGCCTGCCGGGAACCTTCCTCTGTCATGGGGCCGGTAATGCGGGTCATGAGCACGTACAAGGTTAACGGTGAGATGAGGCCCAGCCAGCCGAAAGCATGGGAAAAGGAAAACAACGAAAAAGAAAGCCAGATAAGCCATTCGAAAAAATAATTAGGGTGTCTTGAGTAAGACCATAAGCCCTGATTGCACACTTTTCCCGGGTGGCCTTTTTTAAAAACCTGCAGTTGATAATCTGCCAGCGTTTCAGCACCCAGGCTGACAAGGGCGAGTAAAACGGCTGCATAATCCAGCCAACCTGGCTTCGTTTGCGGCGAAAGGGCCACCAAAAACCAGGGTAATGACAGCAGCAGAATAAAAAAACCCTGAAGCTGAAAATTCAGAAAAAACCCCAGCGGCTTCGCAATTTTCCAATCCTGACTGAGTGTCAGGTAGCGCTTATCAACGATGCCTTTGCGGATGCGTGTCAGCCAGAGAAAAAGACCCAGCCGTAAACCCCAGAGGAAAAGAAGCACGCTTAAGATCATGTTTCGCGTCGACAAAGGCTCGGCATTTAAGAAAACAAGTCCGCTGATCGTTAGCCCCAAAGCCCAGCCTACATCAACAACCGAGGGATTATTGGTGCTGCGATACCACAACCACATGAAGGTCATGTGCAGAAAAACCAGGAAAGTCACCAGTCCAAACAACAGGATTGCACTGCTCATTTCGCATGAACAAAGACAGTGACCAGTCCGCTGGCTGTGCATAAAACGATGCCCCATAGCCAGTCAATCAGCGACATTCCTACCGGCCAGTCTTTAAGAATGGCAATGCAGGTCAGATCATAAACGCCATAGGTTATTAACCCCAGCAAGGCCCCGAAACCCGCGGCATGAAGGAGTTGATTAGCGGACAGAGGCACGACAAAAAACACCACACCCGCCGCTAAGAGCAGGTAGACAATGAGGGCTGCCCACCAAACGGGTTGCAATTGCCCATCGGTCAGGCGAAGCCATTCACGGTAATGGTGAAAATACAATGGCTTGGCGATAAAACCAAGCCAGACCATGTCCAGAAGAATAAAGGTAATGAGGGCGGTAAAAAACAATTTAAGCTGGGGCATCTGCACGTCCTTGGCAAGAAACTCGTTGTTATTATTAAAATTTAAACGCTGAGCGTCAATGTATTGGTTAAAACAATTGTAAAGAGAGTTTAAAGTTGGGATGCGATAGAAATAATAAAAGCCAAATTGTTTTAAAATATAACAAAGGACAGCATCGCGAGGTTATCATGGTCAGGAAGGCATTCATCAAAGCGATTCAAACCCCCGATTCCGCATTACTCAGTCAATTGGCCAACGCTGAAACCATCACCATTCAGGGTAAGCCCATCAAGGCGGTGCCTTTGATGGAAGACGGTGGCAAAAAACAGGGCGGTGGGTTTGCTGAAGCAGTCTACCTCTATCAGAACGAGCAGGGCGAATACCGGGTGCTTAAAAAAGTACACCCCAAGCAGGCCGAGGCTTATGGGGGCGTTGCTCGTAAAATCGAGACGTTCAATGGCATGTACAACAGCATTTACGACGGCGAATTTGCCGATCTGGCAACGGCAAGGCCGTTTGAGAAATCAGAAGACATCATGGACATGCCTTACATACGGGGTAATCCCGTGCTATTTGACGAAGGCTATAATCTCATTGACGAAGGGCCTCAAAAGAAATTATTTGAACAGTTTGAGCAGAGCGGCTATTTCATTACCGACTATCGGGTGCCGGGGAATGTCGTTGAAGTGACTGATTCTGTCGAAGGGCGAAGTTACCTTCTGGTTCGTGATGTGGACCTTATGGGACGAAGAAACAGCCTGAAGGTCACGCCCCAATTGCTGCAAGATGAATTTCCTGAAAATCAGCGCAAAAACCACTATGAAAAACAAGAAGAATATGAAAAATTCAGGCACATCCATGCCGATAAGCCCACGAAGCCTTTGCCGCAAAAAACAGGCCTTGAAAGCGATTTTGAACGCTTGCAGCAGGATCTTCTCGACAAAATGGCGGTTAAGAAAATAAGCGGTCCCGTGCGGGAAGGGGTTGAACAGGCGACCCATTTTGTGGCCCTATGCAATGCTGCCTGCCAACACCACACTCCCCTCAGGTTTTATAACAGTGATGAAACGCAAACCATGGGATTATTGCGTGATTTATTGAAAAACGGTCACTATCCCGATCTCAAAAAGGCCTATCATTTCGACACAGAAAAACTGCTCAATGTCCAACTTCGCTCCATTGGAGCGACACGGAAAAACATCATGGAGAACACCTTGGCGAAGCAGGGAGATAACCTTAAAAAAGCCAGGGATTTTTTCAGGGAACTGTATCGTGTTGATTTTAATGGCGAGCACGGCAATCAAGTGAAGAATTCCCTCACTACCCATGCAATTTTTCATGATAAAAACTACTTAAACGAGCTCAAATCGAAATTAAAAGGAATGAAAGAAGCCGATCAAAAGGAATCGATTTCGCAAATCAAACCGTTTAAATAATCAGGTGATGCGACTGAGAGAAACAAATTTAAAAAAATACACTATAGTTAATAGTATTGCGATTTGGCTAAGTTTATTTCAGTATGATAAAGACCAAAATTATCACCACAGATAATTTGCTTGAAATATTTCAAAAAAATTATGTGGAACTGGCAAAAAATCAGGTTGGTCTGGACTATTTTAAACAGGCTCAAGTCCGTATTTTTTACCGAGAATCGGAAGAAAAAATGCTGGCTGGTTTTTGCATTAACTCTCAGGCTGTTTACCGAACCTTTCTCCCTTTAAGTGCTGAGCAGTTGCAATCGCTCTGTCAAACCCATCATTTCGACAAAACGCCTCCCATGAAATCAGTTGCCTGTGGATAGAACCGGCCTCACGCCATGCCAGTTGGGTTATCTATTTCTTTTTAAGAATGATGATTGACATGCTCATGCTTCGATCAGCACCGCTGATTTTCGGTACCCATGGGAAAAACATTAACAATTACTTTGCCTACCCGCTTCCCGATGTCATTTTTTATGACCAGTTGTTTGTGGCGACTAAAGGGGAAGTGTGCGATTTCTGGATTCGCAAAGGCTCCAGAATGCAGATCCTCAAAGGGTTTGTTGTGTTAGTCGCCGTCCGCTTGCTGGGTGGCTACCGGGGATTGGCCAAATTTCGGTTACGGCAAGAGAAAGACAAACCAAATTCCTAGTACTCAGGAGTTTTTTATGCAAAGCAATGCGATTGAGATGGATCAATTAGCCATCGATGGCGGTGAACCTGTCCGCAGAAAACCGTGGCCTACCTATGATAAGGGTCACGTTGTCCTTGATGAGGAGGATGCCCAATCCTTAATTGACGTGATGCAGAGCAAACGCCTGTTCCGATATGACAATCGCGGCCTCAATGACACGAAAGTCGGGCAGTTTGAAAACGAGTTGAAGCAGTATTTCAATACGGACTATGCCCTGGCCGTGAGTTCCGGAACAGCCGCCTTGTCGCTGCCGTTGATGGCACTTCAGTTGCCTGACAATGCCCTTGTGGGCTGCCCGGCGTATTCCTTTACCGCAACGCCCAGCGCCATCATTCAGGCCAAATTAAAACCCCTGTTAATCGAAGTCGATGCCAATCTGCAGATGGATTTGACGGATCTTGAGAAAAAACTGCCGCAATTAAAAGCCTTGATTGTTGTGCACATGCGGGGATTTCCAGCCCCTTTACCTGCCATTAAGGCCTTAGCCGAGCGTTACGGGGTACCGATCATTGAAGACGCGGTGCCCAGTCTGGGATGTAAATTAGGAGATAAATTTTTGGGAACTTACGGTTTGGCCGGCGCGTTCAGTACGCAATCGGACAAATCACTCAACACCGGGGAAGGCGGGTTTATATTAACCAATGATAAAGCCCTTTATTTAAACTGTGTGATCATGTCAGGGGCTTACGAATGCCTGTATGAAAAACACTGTCCCCATGAGACGGCCATTGATTTTACCCGATTGCCCGTCTTTAATTTTCGACTTGATGAGTTGCGCGGCGTATTGGGGCTTAGCCAGTTAAAAAAATTAACTGCCCGGCTTGACCGATTATCGAAAAATTATTGCCATGTTCTTGAACGCATTCACGATTTGGCCTACGTTAAGCCGAGGGCCGGATGGGATGAGACAGTCATGCCCATTGGTGATAATCTGCTGCTTAAAATGAAGGGTACACTTGATGATTGCTGCTGGTTTGCCGAGGCGCTTAGTGCGGAAGGGATTGATACCAAGGCCCTGGGTGATTGTAGAAAAGTCAATGTCAGGCGGTTTTGGGATTGGGCTTATCTGTTTGACACCTCCTGTCGCGAAACCATTAAAAGCCGGCATGCGGCCAGCGCTGAGCACATCAGTTCCTACCTGGATATCGCCCTGTCGCCGACCTTAAATGAGAAAGACATTGACGATTTCTGCACAGCTCTAAGGAAGGTTCACCATCATTATGAACAACGAAAAGCAGTTACAGCATAAACGGGCCTTAATCACGGGCGGTAATGGCGGTTTGGGATTGGGCATGGCGCGCGCGCTGAAAGAGGCGGGAGCCCAGGTGATGATCTGGGGAAGGGATGAGGCCAAGCTTGAGAAGGCAGATGAGGAAGGGTTCATGACTGCCAAAGTCGATCTGAATTCGCAGCAGGCCATTGCTGAAGGGTTTAAACAACTGGTCCATGAATTTTCAGGCCTCGATATTCTGATTAATAATGCAGGCATTTATGAAGATCAGCAGATCACGACGTTGTCGCGTGAGGCCTGGGACCGTTTCCTGAGCAATAATTTAACCTCGGTGTTTTTGTGTTCACAACAGGCTGCGCGTTTAATGAAGATGAAAAAACAAGGCAAAATCATTAATCTGGGTTCTATGTACTCTCTGTTTGGGCATCCTCATTCCATCGGGTACACGACCACCAAAACCGCCATCCTTGGTTTAACCAGGGCTTTGGCGGCAGAATTGGGACCGTGGAACATCCAGGTCAATGCCATTCTTCCTGGCTGGTTTGAAACAGCAATCAATGGCTCTTTACCCCAATCTGAACGCGGGGAAGAAATTAAGAAACGCACGCCTTTGGGGCGTTGGGGACAGAGTCCTGACATTGGGCCCCTGGCCGTGTTTTTATCTTCCAGCGGTTCGGATTTTATAACGGGCACAGCCATACCGATAGATGGGGGGTACAGCATCTCCGATCGCGCCATGGGGATTGAGGAATAAGTGGTTTTTTAATCGGTTTGATTTTGGTTGGCTCATTCTGCGCGAATAATTGTGTTGCTGATTTTTTTCTATTAAAGTGTCGACCTGGTTGAAGGCAAAGTTATTACCGATCGGAATGCAGGTAAGTTCCAGGTTGACACAGGAATACCCCATGACGCTTTATGAGATTCGACAGATAGTCCGTCACTACGATAAAAAAATTCATTTCCGCAGATCTCGCCGTATGGAGCAGTTGCGGAACTTCCTGACGCAATTCGCCGATTATGACGAGGAATACCAATTAACGGCGAAGGATGTTCTGGGTTTGTTAAACGCCATCCCCAGGCTTACCGGCGACAACCGCGATTTGCAACCCATGGAGCAACTCAAGGCTGGGCTCGATAATCATTTTCTGTTTTGGATTTATACCGTACTCCATGACGCAGGTCTGATGACTGACGCTCATTTTAACGAGATTTATCACCTTTCTCCTACAGGCAGGCAGCACCTGGTGGATTTTCTGTGCGAGATTTCACCGGATAGTGACACCTTGCCCATCATTCTGACCATGGCCGCCCGGCAATCCCCGTTTGTCAAGAAAATGGGACAATGCCTGAGGTTTTTTAAGGAGAGGGATGGATTGACGCCAGCAGCTCTGCTATTGCTCGAGAGCAAGGGGCATGAGGCGCATTGCCTTATCAGAACATTAAACGCCTTAGACCGGATGGATGGTGTGAATGATGCGGCCTATGCGTCGTTAACCGCCTGTGAATCGCTGTATCAGGTGGATGAGTTGCTTGACTTGTTGCCTCGTTTCAACCTGACGATGACTCCGAAATTACTTGATGCCATCGCCTCAAGCGCGTCGCTAAAATACCTGGTAGAGATTCTTGCGGTGATTAACCCAGCAAAGGTGAATTTAACGAACGACATGCTCATCCACCTTCTAGGCAAGGATTTCAAATTTTTTTTGTGAGAAAATCAGTGTTGAAACGGCTTGGCGAAGACGGTTTACTCAGCACAGCGATCTGGCATTACGTGTTGAAAAATGACGTTTTTTTGTTGAAACAAACTCTTGATATTCTGGCTGCCGCCTCCCTGTTGAAAGACAATGGCGCTTTGTTGGACCGGATTGTGAGTAAAACCATTGATTGCTATGAGCTGGTTGGAAGCCTTGGTTATCTGCAAAAGGCGGAACTATTAACGCAACAATCGCTTGAGTCTTGCCTGCAATTGCTGCCTAAAGCTCCGGCGCTGGGTCCTAAAAGCGCGTTGCTTGATTTATTCAGGCAATTGGATGAAGCGGCTTTTAGCATTAACGCCTCGCAACTGACTACTCTTTTTTCCCTGTCCCCGGCAAATACCCTGCGAATTCGCCATCAGGTCCTTCGTCTTGTCGATTATAAATTGCTCAATGAGCAGTCTTTCACTGAAGCCCTGCAACGGGTAAGTCAAAAATTACCGCCTGTTAACGAAGCGGTTGCTGACAAAAAAAGCCGCAAAGCCTCGGGTGCTGCCCGGTCGCAAATCCATGTGAATAACGGCCCTTTGTTTTTCACAGGACACGATAAACACTGTGAAAGCGGAGGGTTTGGGAAAGTCAAAAAAGGGTATCCGTCCCTGCATGCGTCAGAACCGGTTTACAGCATTAAAAAACTCTACGAAAAAGACGAGCAGAGTGCGCAAAAGGAGGCTGTTCGCGAAGTCAAGCACCATCGCTTGCTGGGCAGGCAGGCTTTTTATTATAAACGCCACGGCAGTACCTTCATTGTCGCTGATTGGCAACAAGGGAAAGCCTTGCAGTGTTACAGCGCTGATGAACTTAAAAAAGTGCCCATGAAAAGCCGCCTGGCCTGCCTTCGCGACGGCTTGTCGCAACTCAATACGCTGCATGCCCATGTGCGGGTGCATGGCGACATCAAGGATCAGAATGTGATCATTGACTTTAAGGCCTTGTCGATGAAATTGATTGATTTCGGAGGCTCGCACCGCCAGGCTTCCAGAAAACCCTTTGCCTTTACCCCGGCTTATGCCGATCCGCGATTCAAGGGGGATCACTATTGCAGGGACCTGTATGCGATGGGTCTTGTCGCCATGCAGCTATTCCCTGAGTTGTTTACTGTCCATGTCGATGCTTTGACCGTGCGTGTTAAGACCCATAAAGTCAGGCCTACCTTGATTGAACAGGCGGTGTTAGACCTGATTGCCGCCATGATGCGCGATAACGTGGATACACGTTGCACCAGTGAGGCGGCCTTCCGGTATTGTGACGACCTTCTTACGCAGGACATGCTTGACAGGAAGGGGTTTGAAACCATTAAGAACGCAACCATTGCGCGCTGCCATAAAACCGTGGAAGACGTGCTTCGGATATAAGTGAATCAAAGCCGGTAAGTGACAGTTCCTTCTGACTCAGGGACTGTCTCTTTTTTCTCCTTGTCCCGCAAGGCAGTGATCATGGATTCATTAAAGCCAAACAGCGCACACAGGGATTGAACGAGTGTCTTTGGGGCAAAAAAACTGAAAAAACCCTGCTGTGGGCGACGAAGGATTTCTGCATGAGCCTGGCACCAGGTTTTAAATCGAACGTCTGTCAAGTGATTAGAGCACAGAACCAGTTGCTTAAGCGCAACCAGGGCATCGATTTCCGCTGCGATGGCTAAAGCCCGGGTTTGACAGGAAGGCTGCTGCAACTGCTTCCTTAAGGTTACGAGTTGCTTTTCAATCATCATCGCGCCCTTGAGCCGGTTGGGTTTGCTGCCATTATAAATTTTATCAAACAGGCCGGCTGTCAGGCGAGGGGATAAGCGCTGAGTCACGTCGCTGATGGCGTCGCTGAACAGACGAAAAAGGATGTCTTTGGGTAAACGGCTTATGGCATGATTTTTTGCATGGCAGAAGAAGGTGTAGGTTATTAGAATGTCCTTGATTTTTTTATTCTCCGCCAAACGGTCCTGTAAAGCCTGTGTCAGCGTTATCGCCGGTGGAAGGCGAAGTTCGATAAGGGTATGGTTGGTTTGAAGCACCGCCTCAATCATTGCATAAAACCCGTGCCTTTTCAGTTGCTTTGCACTGCTTGTCGTTAAATCAATCAGCGTCGGGTTATCCATGAGCGTCAGAGCCAGATTGAGTTGTTTGGTGTTGCCGGACAAGGAGGCAAAATGAACAATGCTTTGGCCCTTGTGATTCAAGGCATGGATTAATTCAGGGCAATTTTGCTTTATCCACACCAGGGCGGCTGGGTTATCCGACTCGGCGATCCAGTGGGCCAGTGTATCGCCCTGATGGTTCCTTACTATTAGAAACTGCGGCGTATAGCGCTTAATCCATTCCAGGGTAGGCACATCCCCGGACAGGGCGGCGCAATGTGCGAAGGTACTGCCGGTCTTGCTTTTACGGGTTAACACGTGAGGATAATGGGCTTTAATCCATTTAAGCACCGGGATTTGACCGGCTTTGGCTGCAAAATGAGCCAGGGTAAAGCCGTCATGACTGGTTTGCGTCAGCAGTGCCGGGCAATGGTTTTTTATCCATTCAAGCACTTCAAGACGACCAGCCATGGCCGCGTAGTGCGCCAGGGTGTTACCGGCGTGGTTGGTTTGCTTAAGCTTTTCAGGATAGGCAGCTTTCATCGATTCAAGCGCTGTCCTGTTACCGGCTAAGGCGGCATAATGCCCGAGGTGATTCTCGAATTGATCAAGGCTATCGAATCGGGGATGAAAAAATTTATTCCAAAGGAGCGCCCCTAACTGCCAGGTTTTTTTAATAAAGCCCGGGCTGAACTGTTTAAGAATCCCGTACAAAAACTGGCATTGTTCCTCGGAGAGGGATTTGGGAATGAGGTACTCGTCAATTTCTAAAGAAAGAAGCAATTGGCGGTAACGGGGTGCTTCAGTCATGCTCATCCAGTAACGTCATTAACTCGGCCACCAGTTCGGTTGTGCTTTTCCCATGGCAATCGGCAGTATAATCCGGGTCGATTGGCGGTTCATAGGGGCTGTGAATGCCTGTCATGTTGGGTAAACTCCCTTGCCTTGCCTGGTGATAAAGACCCTTGGGATCCCTCTGTTCGCAAACTGCAAGCGGCGTATTGACGTACACTTCAAGAAAATGGGTCTTGCCAATCAGATCGCGGACCATTTGCCGTTCATGCCGGAAAGGCGAGACGAAGGCGGCAATGACGATCAATCCGGCATCCATCATCAAGCGGGCAACCTCCGCGACACGTCGGATGTTTTCTACCCGGCAGGCTTTGCTAAATCCCAGATCCCTGTTTAACCCATGACGCACATTATCGCCATCAAGGAGGTACGTGCGTTTCCCCTGATCATGAAGCGCCATTTCCAACGCATTGGCCAGGGTGGATTTTCCCGCCCCGGAAAGCCCGGTTAGCCAGATGACTTTGGCCTTATGACCATTCAGGCGTTCCCTGTGCGCCCTGCTGATGGTCAATGCCTGCCGGTGAATGGTTTTATCGCGATACAGGCTGTAAGCTATCATGCCGGCGGCTACCGTGGCATGCGAAAAGCGATCGACCAAAATAAAACTGCCTAAGGTTTTGCATTGATCATAGGTGTTAAAAACCAGTGGCTTGCTGACAGCAAGATGGCAGAAAGCCATGTCATTCATTTGAAGTGATTTGCCCGGTGTCTGAGTCAGGGTGTTGATGTCAATGACGTGTTGAATGGCGGTTATCGAAGCCCCGGCCCATTGCGTGGCGAGTTTCAAGTCATAGCTTCGGCCAATCAAGCCTTCCTCCTCGTGTAGCCAGACCAGGGTCGCAGCGAATTGTTCGGTGGTCTCAAGCGGTTCGTGGCTTAAAGTCAACACATCGCCGCGGGAAATATCCAGGTCTTTATCAAGGACTAAGGTGACGGCTTCGCCGGCTTTGGCGCGACACGGGTTGGCATTCATGCGAAGGATGTCCGCAACGCGAGCCAGTTGACCGGATTTTGTCACCCGGATTTCATCTCCTGCCGTCAGGGAACCACTGCTGATTGTGCCGCTGTATCCCCTGAAACCAGCATGGGGATGATTAACAAGCTGCACCGGAAAAACAAAGGCTGCATCATTCTCCGGCTTTAACGGCAGACGTTCAAGGCAGGTCATGAGTGGCGGCCCGCTATACCAGGGCGTACGCGTCGATACCTGGGTTATGTTGTCTCCCTTCAACGCCGACAGCGGAATGGTTGCCACCGAACTGAAACGCAAAGCGGCGGCAAACTGGCGAAATTCATGCTGAATCAGGTGATACCTGTCGGCGCTGAAATCCACCAAATCCATTTTATTAATCGCCAGAATGAGATGCTGTATGCCCAGCAAATGGGCTAAATACACATGGCGGCGTGTCTGGGGGAGAAGACCCTGGCAGGCATCAATCAGCACAATGGCGGCATCGGCTGTGGAAGCACCGGTGATCATGTTGCGGGTATACTGTTCATGCCCGGGCGTGTCAGCAAGGATAACCTTGCGTTTTCCTATGGAAAAATAACGGTAGGCGACATCAATGGTAATGCCTTGCTCGCGTTCAGCCATCAAGCCGTCCACCAACAGGGCAAAATCGAGGTTTGCTCCCTGGGTGCCGTACTTTTTTGATTCGAAGGCCAATGCCTGACGCTGATCGTCTGACAGTTGAGACGACTCCCAGAGCAGGCGGCCAATGAGGGTGCTTTTGCCGTCATCGACACTGCCGCAGGTGATCAGGCGGAGCAGCCCGTCGGTCTGTTGTTCCCTTGTTGCTGACGCTGGATGCTCAATGGCGGCCGTGAGTTCGCAGTCCATCAAAAGTAACCGTCCTGTTTTTTAAGTTCCATGCTGCCCGGGCCATCCTTGTCAATGAGGCGATTCTGACGCTCGGAGTAGCGGCTTTGGGCTAGTTCGGCGAGTATTTCCGGCACGGTCGCGGCAGCGGATTCAATGGCGCCGGTTAAAGGATAACAGCCCAGGGTTCGAAAGCGTATTTTTTTGATAATTACGGTTTCGTCCGGGCGCAGGCGAAAGCGTTCATCGTCCACCATAATAAGCTGGCCATCGCGCAGAACCACGGGCCGCTCACTTGCGAAATACAAGGGCACAACCGCAATGTTCTCGTGGTGAATATAATGCCAGATATCCAGCTCAGTCCAGTTCGACAACAGAAAGACACGAATCGTTTCCCCTTTGTTTTTTCGGGTATTGTACAGGTTCCAGAGCTCCGGGCGCTGATTTTTCGGATCCCAGTGATGGGTTTTACTGCGAAAAGAGAAAACACGTTCCTTGGCCCGGGATTTTTCTTCATCACGCCGTGCGCCGCATAAAATCATATCAAACTGATACTGATCCAGTGCCTGCTTAAGTCCGTCGGTTTTAGTGATTTGGGTGTGCAGGGCAGAGCCATGATCAAATGGATTAATGTTTCTGGCAATGGCTAAAGGATTGGTGTAAACCCGTAAATCGATTTGATTATCCTGAGCCACGCTGTCACGGAAAGCATACATGGCGCTGAATTTCCAGCGCGTATCAATGTGCAGCAGAGGGAAAGGAAGAGGCCCGGGGTAAAAGGCTTTGCGGGCGAGATGCAGCATGACCGAGCTGTCTTTGCCAATCGAATAAAGCATGACCGGGTTGTCTGATTCCGCCATGGCTTCGCGAATGATGTAAATGCTTTCGGCTTCCAGACGTTCGAGATGGGCAGGCAAAAGGGCGTCTGGCGATGCGGGTGCTGAAATCATGGTGACTACTAATCCCTGTCATGTCGTTTTCAAAAAGCGTGCATCTGACTTTTGCTGCCTTGTTTGAATGCAGGCAAGCAAGTCAGGGGAATCATCATAGCAGATGGCCTGTAAATTGAAAGCAGGGTATTGAAAATCACGAAGCAAGCCGGCCTGAGCCTCAGGCTTATGGATAAACCTGCTGTTTAATCGGCTATTTTTGTTGGTGACAACATGAAGTAACATAAAGATTCCATTCTTATCTGGCTTTATTATGGCAACGACCAAGGGACGTATCGCTGCAGGAAAAACCGTTCAGCCATCAATCCAGTGGCTGTTACTTGTTTTGGGAGTTGGTGTGCTTTCCGGCGTCGCCGGCCTGTTTTCTGCGCTTTTGCTCAAATCAGCGCAGCACCTGGCTTACGGTTATAGCCCACTGCACCTGGTGAGCAATGAAACATTCCTGCAGGGGGTCAGCGCCTCCTCGCCGCTGCGGCGTGTGATGATTCTTTGCCTTTGCGGATTAATCGCCGGTTTCGGGTGGTGGGCTTTGTCCGCTTATGGGCAGCGGCTGGTCAGTATCGCTGAGGCGTTGAAAAGTAAAAAACCGATGCCGGTTTTCTCAACCCTTGTTCACGCCATGTTGCAACTGGTCACCATTGGTTTGGGCTCACCGCTGGGTCGTGAAACGGCACCGCGGGAGATAAGCGCGGTGTTTGCAGAGCAGGTGTCGGTCAAGGCGGGATTAAAGGCTGAAGAGTTACGCATTCTGGTGGCCTGCGGTGCGGGTGCTGGCTTTGCTGCGGTGTACAATGTGCCTTTAAGCGGCGCCTTGTTTACACTTGAGGTTTTGCTGTGCACCTGGAACTGGTCTGTTTTATTGCCGGCGCTGACAACCTCGGTCATTGCCACCGCGGTATCCTGGATAGGACTTGGCAATGAACCCCAGTACCACATCGCGGCTTATGTGTTTCACCCGCATCTTATTCTCTGGGCACTGCTGACCGGGCCCCTGTTTGGTTTAGCCGCTCATGGGTTTATTCGTCTGACTGCAATAGCCAGGAAACAAGCCCCTGAAGACCGATCGCTATGGCTAACCTGTTTTATTAATTTTCTACTGATTGGCTTATTGGCTATTTATTTTCCGGCTTTGCTGGGGAATGGCAAAAGCCCGGCACGCCTTGAATTCACCAATGAAATCGGCATGGGTTTAAGCCTGCTGTTGCTTGGTTTGCGCGTAATTATCGTTGCCTCTTCCCTGCGTGCAGGGGCAAAGGGCGGTTTGTTAACGCCTTGCCTGGCCAATGGCGCTTTATTGGGCGTGGTCTTAGGGGGGGTATTTAATTTCATGGGGCTTCAAAACAGCCTCAATGCCTATGCCATTGTCGGAGCGGCGGCTTTCCTGGCGGCGGGGCAGAACATGCCGATCACCGCCATTGTTCTGCTCTTTGAACTGACCCAGGCCCGGTTTGATCTTTTAATGCCGATGTTGACTGCGGTAGCTGGCGCTGTGACTATAGTGCAATTGATTGCCCCGCGAAGTGAAAAATAACTGGAAGCGGCCTGTTGATCCTGTCAGGAGGGCTTGTAAGGCTGTTTGATTTCCTCGCCGTCCGCGTTTTTCACATCGTTAAGCCTGGCTTTAAAGTCCGTGCTTAAGGGAGGGGTTGGCTCGCTCGCCGGTTCGGTTCGCTTTTGTTGTTCTGCCGTGAGCCCTGTTAAGGTTTGTACGGGTCTGGCATGGAAGAAATGGCTGCCGTTTTCCGTTTGGTAATGCCCAACCCATTGCATTTGCGTTGGGGGAACCAAGTATTCAAACTCGTCGGGTTTGGCGGCAATGCCGGCAATGTATTTACCGCGCAAATCAGACAGGACAATGCCGGTTCCGCCGCCTGCATTAAACAGTTCCGTGTTCATGGCATTAAACATTTCGTCATCCGATGGGGCGAAGGCGGTGCTGAAAAATCCCATTTCCACCGTAACATCGCCGCCGCGTTCAACCGCTTCGATTCGTTTTTTGGTGAATTCCTCGCTGAAATTTTCCTCAACACGAAAGGTGAAGCGGGGGGAAGATTCCGATATTTTATTTAATCCCGCACAGCCCATGGCCGCAGTGGCTAAAATTTCGCCTATCTGTTGGGAATCCTGGTTTTCAATCCGCGATACATCCCCGCGAAGAACCTGGTTGCAAACCCCATAAAACCCGCCACTGTAAATATTAATCGCTGATTTTTCCGCCCAATTTAATTCTTTCAACGCATCCGGGTGTTTTCCTTGTTTTTCCTGGGTTTCATAATCCGCCATGCTCGGGATAGGATTGGTAGAATTTTTTAATGAGGGCGTGTAATGGGCCTCAGGTGATTGCAGAAGAACCATGTAATTGGCAGCATCCTGCTCATCAAACTGCACATGATTCAAGTTCGCCTGCTTAATCAAGTCACTGACGTTGTATTCCTGGCCTTGAAATGAAGCCATTAGTTTATCATTTTCAACTTTAAAGGTTACAGGAGGGGCGTCAGGAGTAGCTTGTGTGGCCAGAAACGCTTTAACCAATTGCTCGAGATGAACAGTTGCATCATTTTTGTTTAACGGCCCGTACTCCAGTGCAATGGTATTTGAGCCCTGGGTGGCCTTGGTGAGTGCCGCGGCATCTTGTTTAACAAACGATTTGATTACGTCATCATCGCTTGACATTTCATTCAACCTATCCTGTCATCGATAGGTTAATAATAGAACATATGGTTTTATATATGGCCTGCATGGTTTGTTCTGTTTGCAGTGATAGTGCAATATAATGTCAAAAAGAAAAAAATAAGATCGATGTGACTATATAATTAAGTTAGGTGAATTGCTTTGGAACGCTATGACTGTCAATAGATATCCCGGGATTCAATTGAGTGGTGTTGGTATTGATGCAATAAAATTCACAGTTCCTAAGGGAACGCTCATCCCGCCAGCCCCAGAGTATTCTGATTTTCAGGTGACACAAAGCGAAAATGAGGAGGGTATTACGATCACAATTCGTCACTCAGAAATCGGGGCTGATTTGTTTGAATCGATTTTCCCAGACAAGGCTCTGAGTGGGCAGAGTGTGTTTCGATTTCTCAAAGCAATCCAATTCCAGGATCATCCCGAGCAAAGTGAGGCCTTGTATTCCGAGGTTGAAGCCATTTACCGGGATAATCAAAAAAGAGCGGCGGAACTTAATCCAGCCATTAAAGAAATCGGGCGGCTTAAGCAGCAGCAGGAGAGTGTGCTGAAACAGGCAACTCAATTTATTAAAAACTCATCAAACCAATGGCCTGTTGAGGCACGGGAATTATTGGGTGCTGTGCAGACACTTAAGCTTGAAATGGGAAAGCGATTAAAACAGTATCAAGCCGATAACCTGGCTGACTATGAGCCCATTGCTCGAAGGCTTTATCAATCGCTTGAGGTGATGGAAAGCGAGTGTCTGAAAATAGTCGATAAAACCTACATTGCTGCAGCAATAATTCGTTATATGCAAGTGCTCTCCGGTAAAACAGAGGGACTTGCGTCGGTTGACAAGTTGCTCAAGCGCCTAACCCTGCTTGAAAAGGATGATGCACTCCTTCGCCATAATACGCTTATGGCCGTCATGGAAGCGGTTTCGGCTTTGGAAAAATCGGCCCTAAAACAGCAATTTATCCTAAAGTTGGCTGCATTGCCGAGCATTGATTTTGACAAACAGGTGCAACGGCTGTGTGCTTCCATCCTGGATTTAAACCAAGCAGGGTTGCTGTCGGATTACAGTGCTGATTTGCTTATTAATCAGAAATTCATTGATAAATCATGCCAGTCGCGCATTACCAGCGAGTCGTATAATTTTTTTGGATTGGCGAGCCGGGATGAGTATGAAAACAAAATCATGTGGAGTTACTATACGCAAAGCGTGGAAAGCAAACTCGCTGCCATGATTGATTCAGGTGAGCCACTGGATTCACGTGAGCCACTGGATTCAGGTGAGCCACTGAAGGAACTGTTTCATTTTGCCGCAAAAACACGGAAGAAAATTGCCCGGATACGAGATGAAGAGCAGCGGTTTGGGGAGTTTAGGGATAATAAGAGTATGGATTCTTATTCTTCCCAGGGAAAAAGCGTGGCTAACAAGCAAATATTCCCAACGCTGATAGCGACTATCCAGCAACAAAAGACAACCTATGATGCTCATGAAAAACCTGACATGGCATTGAAACTGCTCCATGAAGCCGACACAACCCCGTTCGTTAGAAAATTTCAATTTAAACCTACGCTGGTTGTCGGTGAACAAAACATCCACTGTCCTGCTGAAACAGTAGCCATTTATTACAACGATGCCCAGTGCAAGGAGATGCGCAGTGTGGTTGTTATTTTTGATGAGACCAAGCGCGCATCGTTTGATGAAGCCTTAAGTGCGCTGGATAAACATTTTTTAACCAAGGTGCGGCAACGCCAATTTAAAAATAACGATGAATTTTTAACGGCGTTGGCTGAATTTACCTACACCATGGCTAAATTATACCCATTGAGCCGGGGCTCAGGGGCTGTAACGCAATGGCTGGTCAGGGGCATTGTGCTGCACTACACCCGGGGGTTGATCAGTTTAAACGATGTGCGCCTGGGCGATGCCAAGGAGGAGCAGCGTGTCCCTTATGATATTTATGCGCAGATTGTGCAGGATCCGAAACAATATATTCAGGGTTTTAAAGCAAGTGTGATGCCGTATTTTTCCATATTAGAAAAATCAAACGACTTGCTCAAGCTTGGCGGTTACATCGAAAAAGAAGGGACGTGGATCTTGTCAGAAGCTAAAGGAGCTAAAATTGCCAAAGTCGCCAACCCTTATTTTTTGAAAAAACACGAAGATCTGGCGCAACTGGCCTCGCTTCTGAACAGCAGAGAGCCGCTGGATCTAAATCACCTTAAAAAAATCGTTACCGATTTAAAAACCGACTCAATCCTTTACCAGAAAAATAAACTCAGTTTTTTTGACAGCAAAATTGCAAAACAAGCCAACGAGGTTATTCTGGAGACGGAAAAATGCCTGCAGCCGAAAAAATAATGAAGAGGCATAGCCTCTTCATTATACATGCAGGCAAATGATCTTAGCTGTAGACTAAAACGCCGTCATCGGCTGGATTCTCCGAGTCTAGGGCCTTTATCTCGTCTTTAATCGGCGATTGTTCAAGCAGCGTGCTTTGAGCTTGTTGTATTTTATCCAGCATAACGGACGTTTCGGGCTTGAAAAACGAATAGTGAACCTCTTTTTTGTACTGGTAGGCGTAGACGAAGGGGTAGAAAATGATAAGCGACGCCAGCACAGTGCACAAGTCATCCAAAAATTTCACAAGACCGGTATTCGTTTCCAAGGCAGCGCGATTGTCCTGGATGGCCGTTTCAATGGTGCTGTTAAAGCGCTTAAATCGCACGGCCGGAGACTCCTGAGTATCCAGGTCCAGGATGGCTTTATTCATAAGGTCAACGAGATCGCGTGTTGCCTTTTGATAATCAGGGGCCAGTTTTGGTAGTTGCAATTCCAATTGAGTGAGAGTGTGGTGCAAGTCGAGATAGTGTTGGGCCTCGGTTTTACTTTGGGCAAAAGTTAATAAGACACTGACATGGGATGACCTTTCCCCCTGAAGAACGGCCGCATGTTCTGTGATTAATTCAAATGCTTTTGCACGAGTCATTCCTCTAATCTGAAGCGTTTGCTTATTGAGCATGGCTTTTATTTCGTTAGGAGTAAAGCCGCTATTGATTGCTTCAATCAACGCTCGGGATTTTTCAATGTCGTTTACCTGACCAGGTATTTTGTTTTGTATTAGGTACGTGTTTAAATAGTGGATGGGGTTGCTTTGCGTTAACTGTTCAAGTGTTTCAAAATCGCCGGCTTCTGCCAGAGGAACTCGGGTTGCCAGATCGGGCTCTTTCAGTACCTTGAGAATGTCCTGCTTCTCTTTTCTGTGCCTGTAATACGCCACAATGATTGCGGCTTTAACAGGGTCTTTTTGCAGTGTGTCATAACCAAGGCCCAAATCCAGCTGTGCGGCAATCAGAATGGCTGCAAGGGCCATGGCAGTGATGTCGTTTGATTTAAATGATGACGTTTGAAGGTAGTTAGCCAAGTGAAGTCTGGCAATCATGTCATCGGTTAAAACGCTTCGTCTTTTTCTTTCTTCTTCAGGAATGGTGTACTTTCCGAAAATACAATTCAAATCACCCGGCATTGTCATAATTCGCTTCAGCGCGACGACATCAATCTCGGCCTGGGTTAAAAAAGATAGCGCATCATCGGATGGCAGGTACATGGGGGTGCCAGTGGATTGGTATTTGAGTTGATTCGGTGTTGAGGTTGAAAATCCAAAATCAATGAGGTGGCACTGACCTTTGGCATCCATCACAATGTTTTCGACTTTGAGGTCCTGATGGGCAGCCGGTTTGCCTGATCGCGAGCTGGAGGGTAGGCCGCGGTGCATGGCATCCACCTGCAGCGCAATGTCAATAGCCATCTGCAATCGTCTGTTCTCATCGAGCTCAATCGGCGGCTGGCCATCGCGTGGATAAAATCCCAGGGAAGCATGGATGGATTTTATTGAAGATTCATCAAGCAGGGTGTTATTTAATGCCTGACTGAGGGAAGAGTAGTTTCCGGCAGAATGCCCGCGTGTTATTTTGCCATCGTTTGTTTTAAAAACATAACTCAAGCCTTTGTCAGTCTGGTATAAATGGAGGGTGTTATCTGCCAGGTCAGTATCTGATGGCATTTTGCTGCAGAAGCGGAGTTCAGGGGCTGTGACATTTGAGCTGATTTCATTTTTTATGAACTGCTCATAATCGTTGATGAACAGGTCAAATTTTTTCTGAACTTTTTCATACCCTTCCGTGCGGGGCAGGGGACATTCCTTTACTGCTCCCTCTTCGTTCAGGTATTTACCATACAGTTGCTTATTCTTAACATACACATAAAGCATATTGGGTTGCATGGTGTATGAGGAGGGCTCTGTAAGGGCTACCTGCAATCGATAATTCATTAATACTTTGCTAAGCGCAACCCCAAGGTAAGCCAAGTGAGTGTAATATTTGCTTTTGTCGAGTCGTTCTACTTTCCCACGGGAAAGGGGTGAGCCGTCGGGTAAGGCGCGGTCTGTTAAAATTCGGGTTTCTTGCTGTTGTTGCGCGTTGTTTGTTGTCTCTATTTTTACAACCGCGAGCTCGCCCTTTTTATTTTGTATAAACTTGACTTTTCCATACTTGCCTTCACCCAGGATAGCATCGGGTGTTTTTCCCTGAGCGATGGCAAAAATTTCACCATCAATTTTAATGAAAGAATGGAACGTATTGGCAGGGCCCGATTTTTTATCGTCCGATTGATAAGTATCAAACAGTTTCGGTCGGCTGGGCCGTGGGATAGCCTTGCCTGTATCCGGGCAACGCAAAGCCGAGTAAGGCAGGATGATGCCATCGGGTCTACCGGTTAAATAATATTCCGCAACGCGCCACTCATCGTTGGATACAATAAACATCGACATCACCATTGTGCATAATCAATAAGCAGAGTGTAAATTAAAAGTCTTAAGGAAGTATTAAATGCGTTTGCTTATACCCCCTCCAGCGGAGAGGGCGTATTCTAGAGGAAAAATAATTGTTGGGCCATGCATTTAAATCTTGACATCAATGTTTGGGCACTGATTGGCCAGCGATTGATGCGACTGCGCTTTTTCGGAGTGATTGAAAAAGCCATGGCGATGGATGCTCAATGCGCTTAACAGGCCGCTTTCACGAGCGAGGACGACAGGCGAAAATGCCATTTCCTTTTCGTTGTCCTTAACGGTTTCATCGAGAGAGCCCAGGGCATTGCGAATGGCTTCAGCCTTGGCCCGGCCATTCCAGACATACCAATGATTTAGTCGTTTGATCTCACCTTCAGCAAAGGCTTTGAGCTGCGATACCTCTCTTATTTTGGTTTGCTGAAGCAATGCATAATGCTTTTCTGTGGCAAGTTTTCCAGTTTTGAGGACTTGATGCAAAAGGGGTATTTGTCGAAAATCAACTTCCTGTCCTTTCAGTGTCTTGGTCGATGTCTTTTGACTGACATAAGAAGCCATCTGACAGATGGTTTTGGTATCCTTAAGAAGTGTCAGGAGCTCGGCTCTATTATCAAAGTCTTGAGGCAAATTGCAGCCGGCAATGGCTTCCCGTACCTGGTCGACCGGCAAAAAGTCGATGTGGATCCGTTTTGAGTGTGAAATGATAAATCCTGTAATGGGTATCAAGAAAGACATCCTGCAACTCTGGAAAATCAGCATCGTTAATCATTAAACGTGCTTCACTTAAAACAGCATTGCCTGTGTTTTCGGTGCAGGTAATCGGCTGCCACAGCGGCAACAAGTTGGCGTCCTACGTTAACACGGATACCATCCGCTTTTTGACGTCCAGACGAATTAACCGGCCATTCTCGGTGACAAAATATTCAAACGCCATGCGTTGCTCTCGGTGTTATTGATGCGCCACAATAAAATATGAATTAAAATTAGTCAATATGTAAATAATCGGGTATTGCCGCTGTTCAGCATTAACCGGGGAAATTAAAGCGCTCCGGTTGTTGGCTCGCGGCTGGCGCCCTCACTGGCGCGTTTTTAAAAAACCCGAACCGTGACGCTTCGGGCTGAGTGAGTGACGGGTGAGGTAGCGCTCCGTTTTTTTCCTGCGGTTTCTGACGCGCCACGTAGGTAATTAATTTACTAAATTGTTTATCAATGTCGCTCTGGGGTATGCGCATTGAAACAGTACCCGTGGCCAGGGAGAAAATCATGTACCAGAGTTCCCGGGGCAGAAAATAATCCGCTCTGGTGAGTAGCAGGATTAAACAATAACAGAGCGTGTTCAATTCGGCGGCTATTGTTTTATTCATGGCGAGCAGGCCGCGTATTTCCAGAAGTTGGGTTATCACCCATTGTGCCTGCTCGTTGTCTTCCAGTGTTAATTTCGGGTAATTCGTAAGGCGTGTCAGGCGGTAATTGGTTTGGAGTGCCCGCCCTAGCGTAAAAATAAGTCGTTGGAAACGCTCCTCATCGAGGTTTAAGCAGTCGAGCAGATGAGGGGTATTGCTTAAAGACAAGGCCAGATTAAGCTGATTGGCGCTGGACAAGGCATTGGCCGCGATGCTGGGTTGGGTGTTGAGCACGTGGGGCGCATTGTCTGCAAACCAAAGCAGGGCCTGTGGCTCTTGCGATTCGGCTGCATAATGGGCCGGGGTGAGGCCTTTCCTGTCTTTGACTTTCACTAGTTGAGGCTTGTTCTCCATAATCCAGGCCAACAGGCGTACATCACCCAGCCAGGCGGCATAATGAGCGATTGTCCAGCCCTCTCTGTCTCTTGCCGATAAGAATTTTTTGTGTTTAAAGGGTTTATTTTGGTCAAGCCAGCGCAGGATGTCAGGGTTTCTCGACAAGACGGCGTAATGGGCCATGTTCCGTCCAGCGGCATCCGTTCTGTAAAAAAGGGCCAGGCTCTTTTTCTTGACACGCGTCAATGCAGGGATGTTTTCCGACAAGGCGGCATAATGTCCCATGGTGGCCCCACGGTGATCCACTTGTTCAAGGTTCGCATAAGCCCGCTCGTCGCCAGCAATGGCTAAACATTGCCAGTGTGCCTTAATCAGGTCGGGTTTGAACGTTGCCAGGCGGCGATGCAACGCCTGGTACTTATCGTGCGTCAAATCCTGAGGTACCAACTCGCTGCGTATACCCAGGTTTAAGATTAATCGAATGTCGTCCGTTGGATTGGGCATGGCTGACTCAACCGTTTAAATCGTTCAAAGGTTCTCTCAGGGCTTGGGGGGAGCAAGTTCCGTCTCGTTTTCCTCTTTTCCGCCCGCGCAGGGACCACAGTCTCGCCAAGTCATCGATGGCCCATAATCAAGGCCGAATCGCGTAAGCCTTAACAGCAGGGAAAGTCCGAGAATGACTGAGGCAAAGGCCATTAAAATGGTGGCATCATTGGCGATCCGGTCCTCCTGACGCACCAGGCTGGCATTGAAATTACCCGAAACCCCGCCTGCCGCCAGTGCGTTTGCCGTGATACCGACTCCCTGGCCGATAAAGTTAAAAGCCAAAGGCGGTTCTGCTGTTTTTTGTTCATTAAACGCTTTAGAATCTTCCGCTGCAAAGAGGGTTGATTCGGGTGTGTTATTGTACATAAGGTGAGCGATGCCGGCATACATCAGCAGAGGAATGCCAACCACACGAAGTAATTCCTCCACGGCATACAATCCTGCATGAAGTTTAGGGTACTCGCGCTTTTTATCGTATTCTTTCGCCCAATGAGCCGTGTATTTTCTCAGCAAATGAAGGACATTGAAGGCCAGCAGGACAAAAACCATGTCACGGTTTGCTTTATCAATTTGCTGCTCATTAATATTTAAAAATTGAGCAACGCTCCCGGTGAAATTCAAAGGGACTGACAATTGTGGTACGGTGATGTTCACGCCTAATGCCCCGGGTGGCGCAAACGTGGCACTGGCGAGGACATTCGCCTGCACGGAAATGCCAGTCATTTTTGCTTCACCCTGAATCGTTAAAATGGTATTGGTAATCTGCTGCGTTAAGCTGATGCCGGCAGGCAGCAGGAAATTTAAAGTCCAATACGCCGTATTTAAGGGTTTTCCTGTGAGCTCTTCGGATTTTTTTATCGCCTCAGACAGCCCCTTTTTGCTTACTTTTTTTGCCACCTCAGCCAAAGAGGAAAGGGGTTTCCTGGTAAAAAATTTAAAATTTGGCATAACAATTCCTGAATTGAGTCGGTTAAACAACCGGTGAGCGTTGATGTCGTGCACTTAAAGCACTTATTTGACTAAAATCAGTCAGTCTGGCTGGAATGGGTGCGATTATTTTCAATATCAGAGTAAAAGTCAAGGGATAGTAAAGCCGGTATCCTGGAATGGCTTAAAGCCTTGTTCCCGCCTTTTTAGTGTAAATAGTCCGTAAATTGACCGACTTTTCGCCAGTAAGTTCTCTCTTTGAAATTAAAATACTCATACACCAATGAGGAGACCATGATGCAGTTAAAAGCGGAGCACGATACAGGGCACTATGCGCTTGATTCCATGCCAAAGACCACCTCGGGCGCGATAGATTTAACCACAGCGGCACGTATCGCGGAAGGGGGAACACACGTGCTTTATCGCTTTGGGGAATCGCCCTGGGTGATCAAATTAATGAAGCAGAATCCCAAGTCAGACGAGTTGCGGCAATTGCAAGAGAACTATGCAGCTTTATATGACTGTTTTGACAGGGACGGTCAGGCGCGTTGCATTCGCGAGCACCATGTCACGGTGGATGTCAGGCTTTCAGAAAAAGAAACCCAACGCCGGGTTTTATCCCTGGTTCCCTATGAACCTTGTTTTAAGGCGGCGGTGAAATTTGATTTTAAAATTGAACCCACCGAATTGGACCCTTACCTCATCGACCAGCATGAAGCCCTGTTTGAGAAAGCGAACAGCACTCTTTTTTCTGGAAAAACGGAAGTGGATTTTAATGTGGATGATTATGCCGTCCTTGATCCACGGATAGGCGCTATTTTAAAACGTCTCGACCATGATTCGTCGCTTGGAAATACCATGAGCGAGTTTTTAACTCATTACCGTGACTTTTATCAGCGCACAAACATTATTCTCGATGCCATGGGGTATGAGAACATTCTCTTTTTTAAAGACGCGGCGGATCGTTGGCAATTTAAAATCGGCAGTGTCATCAAGCACGACACAGGGGACTACACCCGTGAATTATACCGGGCCATCCATGCGGATAAACCGGTGGAATTGAATTTCGTTAATTATACGCACACTTATTTTTCCCCGGCTAACATTCGAGCGGTGAATGCCTGTGCCCTGAAGCTTCATCTGCCGCCTGTCATCGATGATGTGAGAATTGATACCCGGGATTTGATTAAAGTGAGCCGAAATTTACCTGTGCCCGAACGCATGCTTTCCTATGCACGGCATGGCGATTTTGAAAAAGTGACTGAATTGCTTTCAGCCCATAAAGAGCAGCTTTGCTTTAGTCTTCGTGATTTCTGGGCGTATCCGCAGATTGCAGATGAATACGTCAAACAACAACAGGCGCCTGCAGCACTCGGGCATTACCTTCAGGTGGTCAGTCGGCTTCCGGTTATTTTGCCTGAGGATGAGGATGAAGCAAAACGGGTCAATGGGGCAAAGGATGATCTGGCGAAGCGTAAAAAGCTGCACGATGAAAAGTGGATGAGCTATGGCCAGCAAACAACGGCCCTGTCTCACTTTGGTTTTTGGGCGCCCAAAGTGGACAAGGAAAAAGCCCCCCAGAATAAGGCGAATGAGGCCTTCTTTCCTGGTTAAATGCGCTGTCAAAAGGGATCAATGTCTGGCTGGACAGGCAGAATACCATAGCATTCATCGTATGCGCGTTGAGTCAAGTCAGATTGATGCCGAAGGTCTGAAAGCATGGTCTGCGGAAGTTGCTTAAAAAAAGATTTCATTTCTCGACGTTTTTCAATGGGATCATTGTCTGTCGCGCGGGCAATACTTTTTAAGTTCTCTTTCAGCAGCAGAGCGGCCGTGCGTTGATTGAGCGTTATGTCCCCAAAGAAAGAAAAACGATTGCCAGTCGCAGAAACCTGCCGAACAGGCTGTATGCTTCTTGCGCCGGGTTTACCCGATTTAATGAGGACTGAATCGGCGAACGCTGTTTCAGACAAGGCGATGGCATAAGGACCATGAAAAAAGGAATCGCCATGAATGACATTGGATTTAATCACCAGACTATAGCCATAGGTGATTTGAAAAGCGACAAAACGATACTGGTCCTCCACCTTGCGCCCGAGAATCACGCCACCACCACATTCAGGCGATAAGGGCGTAAAGATGTGGGGGAAGGGATGGGTTTCAATAAACAGCCCGCCGCCGCCATGTTGTTGCAACACATAATTGTTAATGTATTGCCTCGAATTGTTCTTCCAGGTGTATTCGGTGACATGGAGTGTAGTGAGGCTTTTTTCTTTACTTTTGGGTAAACGGAATGTCTCTTCAACCGGGACAATAGCCGCTCCATAGGCCTGTAAAAACAGTGGAGAAACAGACAGGGCATTGACCAGAGGGAAATCAATGGAGGGATGATTGTCCCCTACTGCAAAAACACCCAATGAGCCAAACACGCTGGCATCGCGACCGGATGTGCCGTGTTCCTTGTCGCGATGATGCCATTGGGCAGATAAAGTCAATTCGCCAGGGAAATCATGTCCAGGACTGGCGAAAGTACAGACAGCATTCCTGGTTATGTATTTACCAATCAACTTGCTCATGGAGACCTCATGGCCGGACTCTACCGTGCCGTAATAGTGTGTGGTTGTCATTAACGGTTCTTTGGTATTGGTATCTCTTCTGTCCACGAACGTCGACACGATGCCGGGTATCTGGTGTTTTATTGTTCTGGGATCCACCTCGGAGGGGACACAGAAATTGCCAGAACAAATGCGGGTTTCTTTTGCATCAGCTGACAGCATGACGTTTAAATCTTGTTCTCTAACGGACATCAACAACTCACAAAATTGGATGTGGTCACCAGTGTAATAACTGTTTATTAAGAGATCATTAAGGCCAATTAAAATACTTTTAAAGTGGGCGTGGGATTTAAAAAACAGCAAGCAATTATGACAATAATTTGTTATTATTGCGCAAACATTAATCTCATGGGCTAACAAATGAAAGAAAAATGGATGGCTTATTCGCGTGACCTCAGTCAAATACAAAAAAAACGGATGGAACAAAAAGCATCCAACAAGGACAGTCGACTGAACCAGGGAACAAGCTGGTGGTGGCCTCCTTACACGTTGTCTGAAACCTGGGATTACCTGAAAGGTTTTGTTACGACTGGCTCCAGTTCCAGACAAAATCCTCAGGCATTGTTAGGAAAAAATACCAGTAATCACGTGGTGGGCCTTAAGACGGCCGAGATTGAACATTCAGTCCCGACACTGAATGCAGCGGAGGATATTCTGGTGGTAGGGGATGTGCTGTTTTCCAAAAATGGAAAATCGATAGTGTTGGGAGAGGGATTAAAAGAACGCATTCGCAAGGCCAAGGTGATGATTTTAAACATTGAATCACCGGTCACCTCCGATGAAACCAACACAGGCTATGGCCGTTTGCGCAATATTCTCGTCAATGGCTTTAAATTCTCTTTGTACCTGCCAGAGAGTTATTTAAAAGCCCTCATCGACGACATCAAAAAGGAAAATCCGTCGATTGAAATCATTTATGATGTGGCAAATAACCATACGCTTGATGCAAGCACCCTTGCTTATGAAAAAATGACACCGATTGAAAAATCGCTTTATGATTTTGACCGCGTCAATTTTCCACTTTACCGTACCCTCTATGCCATCCGGCATGTGATTGATAAGGCAGACGCCAAAATTGTTGGCGCCTGGACCCATGAGCTGGAATTTAAGTCATTTCCTGCTCGGGAAGGAAGCCGGATTAACCTGCAAACGGAACCTGTGGCGGTAACCACATTAAATGGTTTAACCATTGGATTTATGGCATTAACCGATATTCTGAATAATAATCATGCCTTGTGGAAAGACGGGCGTGCGATGCGGCCTGAAGACGTTTCAGGATTGTTGGATACCTTTAAAACGCATTATCATCTCGATAAGCTCTATCTCCTTATTCATGGCGGTGTTGAGCAGAATGTCTACCCAAGCCAGCACTGGCAGGCTCTTCTCGAACAACTGGCCAATCACTGCGACGGGGTCATTGGCCATGGATCGCATTTACCCGGATTATCTCAGGTACTGAAAACCGCCAGGGGTTATGTGTTCATGGAAACGTCGCTCGGTAATTTCTTTTGCCCCACCAATCCTAAAAATACCGCGGTGAGCACCTTCTTGACAATGAAGGTAACGGATAAATCAATCCAGCATATTGAAGAGCCGATAGAAGCTCTGCAAGAGAAAGGTTATCCTGAGGTGGAGTTGCTCTGTGAAAAATCAAAGGGCACATACCTCGGCCTTCGCTGGTTCAGTCTACATCAGCAGGTATTCCCCACGGTATCGCAGAATGAGGGTAAATCTGAAAAAGAAATCAACATGGAGCCTACAACCACGTTGTAATGGATGTGCCACTCGGTAGCCAACGAGAGAGGCGCGAAGTGGCGATGTCCGTTTAAGACACAGGCGGCTGATAAAAGCTAATAATCGTCAGGCATCCATCAATAGTAATAGCGGGTTCGTTTGGACCCCTCACTTTCCGGATAAAGCCGCTTGAGCGTAATATAAGCCCGTTGTGATGCCGGTGCGTTAGGTTCGTAACAGGCCAATACCCGGGTCACATTAATAGCCAGAGCCAATAATTCCGCGTTTTCCTGGTCATTCGGGTATTTTTTAGCCAGTTCATTGGCTTTATCTGCGAGCCACACTGCACCATTGGGTAACGTCTGCAGTTGCGCCTGCTCGTGAGTGAGTTGTTTTCGCTGCAACACAGTAAGCAGGTTAGGCCATGAAAATTCAGGCCGGGGTTTATCGTCGTCGATAGTCCTGTTTATTTCGCCATGATTACACCAGTAAGTATGGCTGTTACGGTTTGTTATTTTTCTTGGTTTAATGCCGTAATAAACAGTGGAATAGCCAATCTCAGGTATCCAGGTGCTTTTTAAATTAATAATGGGGCTTAGCTCGGGAAAGTAGAGCAGTGTTTTGACAAGTATTTTAAGCCGCTCATCCGGGTTTTTAGCCTTTAAGCTCAATAAAAGAGCGTTTTTCATGGCAGGATTTAACCGGGCTGTTTTTAAGGCAAGCTTATCTGCCACGGAGTACTGTTGCAATATCATGGCGCGGGCCCATACAGACGCAGCAAGTTCCCGTTGGGCATCTCGAGGTAATCGCTTGGAGTCAATGGCTTTGATCAGCACCGACAGGGGTAAATGATTCAGAGCCTGCGAGAATTCAAGAGGACTGAAATAGGGGTGGGCGGTTGGTGGTTCTGAGGGGTAAAGTGTGAACATCTGTGTCGAGGGAGTAAAAAACCCATAAGATAATAGGTTATTCAGACTGTCAGCCAAAGGGATGCCCATTTTGGCAAAATGCATACGGGTTGAGAAATCCTGCCCCTTTTTTAATTGGGCGAGGGTGTCATCAATTAAGGCATGGCGTTTGATCAGGGCTATGCGGTGATCACCTTCGAGGGTAGTCAGAGCCTGGAGCAAAGCAGAACGAATACTAAAGAACCCGGGCTGCTTCACCGTTACTGCTTCCGCGGCGTTCAACAACGTGCGTTGTTGTGAGGGAGTGGCCTCGCTGATATTGTTTAAAGCAACCAGTAACCACGCTCGATTTTCAGGCGATTGAACCCAGTGTGTGTAGGCTAAGGGAAACGTCTTTTGCTTATCTGTTGATAAATAATGACTGATCCAAAGCACCAGTTCTGAGCTCCGGGGGCTTGTTGTAACTGGACTTATCGCGGTTAAATCGAGGGGCTCAACGCTGTTCCAGGTGAGGAGATCAGTATAAAAAATGAGATCTGAAAAATGAGCTCGAGTGATTTTATGACTCATGGCCTGTACCTCCTCCAGGAGGGCTTCTTTAGGAGCAAGGCGCCCTTTAATAATGCGGGTATACTGTTTCGCCGCCTTACTTACACCAGGGTCCCGAGCCTTGCGGGTCACGTTTTGCATACCGGTTAACGCGTCATTTAAACGTTGGATTTGTTCTGGACGGGCCATACCGCTGTTAAACTCCTGACAGGCAGCGCGGGTTAATGCCCGGTAACTCAAATAGGCAGCCCATTCATGCCAGGGGTATTGTTTGTTTTGAGCCAACCGGGTTAAGTGCTCATAAGCCTTAATCTGGTCGGCTTCGCTCTGAGAGTTAAAATAACTCACCGCCTTTAAATAATCGATATCCAGTTGAATGAGAGGCAAGTGATGGACAGGAATTTGGTTAATGGCTTCACGGACAGCATGCCCATCGGATTCCCCGTTAAACAACAAATCCTGGGCATGAAGCCAGGCTTGCAAAACCGCGTGCTTCGTTTCTTCCGCTAAATTCGCTGTTTCCAATTCGTTGGCAATCGCTTTTAAGCGTTGACAGGCCAATTGAAATCGGGTGAACGGTTTAACGGGGGTGGGACACGCTTGAATGAGCGTCTTCACTCGTTCGCTGAGTGGGGATTTGTTACTTTCCTTCCATCTGTGGGACAATTGCTTTTCAACAAAGGTCGTGCTGGTTTGATAAATTCTTGCGGCTATCGCTGTATTGGATTGATTTACGTCCACTCTGAAATCATTTTCGCCAAAAAACAAATCCGAAAAATAAACGGCATAACTATCCAGCACCTGGCGTTGCTCTGCTTCTGACAAGGGGTTATTGGATAAATAACGATAGGCAATGATTAAATAGGATAGCCGGTATTGAGGACTGATAACACCCAGTTGACCGTTGACGTAGCCGTTTAAAGGGAAGTCAGGACTGTGCTTGCCGGACAGGCCGCGCTCCTCATCGTAGCCGCCGCTGGCATGGCTGTTGATAAAAACAAACAAACTCAGAATGAAGGTCAGGGTTTTTAAACCCACAGGTCTTAAAGCAGTCAATAATGTCATAGTGTCTTTCCGTGTTGAACAGTAAACGCCAATTGCTGCGCTTGTTTTAAGGTGTGGGGATTCCATGCCCCTTTTGTAAAAACAAACACGGGAACCCTCGCTCTTAACGGAAATGGCCAGGGCTCAAAGGTGGCTAGTCCGATTGCCGACTGGCATTCTGGTGCAAGCCTGGCCATGGTGTGGGGGAACGAGTGAATAAAGGCCTGCCTCTCCCGCCTGTCGCGATTTAAACTGAAATACATGGGAACAACCTGATCCACAGGCAGTCTGGCGCGTGCAATCCAGGGCTCTGAGGTACACCAGGAGGCCAGTGCGGTGATGGAAATCACCTGTTCGCTGCCCATGAGTTGGCGAAGGGCTCCCAGCAGTTGTTGGTAAAATGTTCGTTGTGAAGCGGAAGCCTCGAAGTCTATTTGCAAGGCGTCGTAGTGTTTCTTTTGGTAAATCGTTTTAATTTCCTGGGCCAGTTTTTCAGCCATGGGCTTGTCCAGTTGCGGTTTCCAGCGAGCTCGGGCTTCTATATGAATAACCGCTACGCGGTAAATCGCATCAGGCGTATGCAACGGTTGCTGCCGTAGATGATAAAAAGGATGGTTCCTCTTAATGTAGATACTGGCAGCCAACTCGGCAATGCCCGATTGGCGGGGATTGATGTCCGTCATTTCCTGGGGAGCCTCCCAGGCCCAATAGAGAAGCCCAGGCATGGCGGCCGGCTGGCTGGAATGAGTCATCCATGGCGATAGCGCCATGATAACAATCAGGACTGGTCGAAAAAAAGGTCGCATGGTACACCGCAAAAAAGAATGGAAAACCTGACTCCCATTTAAGTCCTAACGCACATGGGCAATGGGATGAACAAGGTTTGTCCCGTGATTATCGGTTATTTGCTGGTGATTGCAAGATCATCACCTATTGAGCGTAATTACTACGCTAATCGCGGGAACACCATGGCACACGGCGTGCGATTGCGAGTTTTTGCGCGCGGGCGTTGACTTGGCATGAAGCAGCATTTGGTTTATATTTAAACATATGCCCAAACCCTGATCAAAGATGTTATCCACTTCTGATGCAAAACACCTGGTTGGTAGTGACAGTACCTCCTTTCGTAACCTTTTGAGCTCACTGATTAAAAACCCGGAAGTTTCGAGTATTTTAATTGGCGAAATTCATGACTTTAGTCCGACGCTGGATGTTGTTTTATCTAATCTGGACAGCCTCGCCTCCTCGCCGCGACGCATCATTATTATCGCTGAAGATCTCAATCAAGCGGACAATTCTGCATTAAAAAGCGCATTAAAAAAGGCAATAAAGGGGGACATGGATCCGCTGAAAAAAATGTCTCTTTTTAAAGCAAAAACAATCCACACGTATGAATTAATCTTTGCTTTGTTTTCTGTCGGCGTTCTTATCCAGGGGGCGGAAAATAAAAAAACAAATCCGTTTAGCGACAGTGAAGAAGTGGATCTGGACATGCTTCGAAAAATGGAAGCCTATCAAAGAAGCACGGATCGTATTACCGTGACTAACAATGAGTTTGCCAAACTGATCAATAGCTTCTGCAGCGAGGAAACCTTGCCGATTTTTATCGGTGGAGCAGCCCATGTGGTGGCTTTAAGTTCAAAGGATGGCCTCTTTGATCCCGGATTACAAGGTAGAGTAAAAAACAGCGTCTCTGTTTACCTGACTGACTCAGGCTCCACGGTTTCAATCACGGAGTCATTTCCTTATAAGGCCGCCGATAGAGAGCTGACAGGGCAATACGATTACATGGTAATGACGAATAAGAAAACGCTGTATAAGGAAACCTTCAGCAGCATCGACAACTTCAACGAAAAAGTAGATTATTTGATCACTCTTATCGACAAACTGCTGCACTGCTACCTTCTTTTTCCCCGTAACGCCACCCTGTCCTTAGCCAACGACCTGGAACCTATCCTTGAAGCGTTTCAGGAAGACAGCGCCTGCCAGTGTGCTTTTAAAGCGTTGCGTACGATTTTTAAAGAGGTAACACAGGAAAAAGAAAAGCTACAGGAAAAGGACAAATTTTTGTTTTTTACCCGAACCAAATCCATTGCGTATTCTAAAAATCAATTAGCAGGCGCCATGCAGGAAGATTTGGCTGAGCTTATACCCCTTAACCCCACGAAAACTGTTTAGGGCCTTGAAGAAAATCATGCTGCCGATGTAGTGGAAGCCTCAAGTTGATTGATGCTTCCAGCGTGACGAATTGTCCCAAATCAGACGGATTGGCTGTTATTGGAACAGGCATTTTTCGGTGTCCCTTGTTTGTCTGTTTTGCGCCTGGTGGGTCTTTGTAAGAGACTCGAACAGTATCGTTTGCTTAAGCAGGCAATTATTAAGTCTTTATTAAGACAGTGTCATCACCATTGCCTGAAATCCTTTCCACCGGTATAGTCAGGCAAACGAATGAATGTGTAAACTGAATGACCTCCATTTGGATTGATGGCGATGCCTGCCCCAAAGTAATCAAGGAAATAATTTTTAAGGCTGTCAATCGCACCCGAGTAAACTGCATTCTGGTTGCTAATCAATTAATGAATCTGCCTTCCTCACCCTTTATTAAACGAATGGTGGTTGAACGAGGGTTTGACGTGGCTGACAAGGCCATTGAGGATGGCGTTTGCGCAGGTGACATTGTCATTACCTCGGATCTGCCCCTGGCGGAGGGGTGTCTGAATAAGCAGAGTCATGTGATAAGCCCCCGGGGTGAATTATTCAGTACAAACACCATCAGGCAAAAGCTGGCCATGCGTGACTTTAATGAAGTCATGCGCGGCAGCGGCATTCATGCCGAGGGCCCAAAGCCATTTACCCCAAAAGACATTCAACAATTTGCCAATCAGCTTGATCGGTTATTGGCGAAGGTGACAAGAGGGAACTGATTAAAAGGGTTATAGTGGTTATAAAATAAGACAATTCAGCAATCTATGTTTCCTGTTGACAGGTTTTATTATACTCTCTCTTTGGTTAATCTGGAGAATAGAATGGCGCAGGCTAAAATTGAAATCCCCATGGATGATATTCAATCCCTCTTTGATGAAGCGATTTTGTCGATTGCTGAGGTCAGTAAGGCCATTTTGAAGGACTTGCAGGGCTTGCACTATGTTCAATCCGAGCTGATTCTGAAATACACCAGCCTCCTTAATGAGATGTCCATTACTTCTAGAGCGGCCAACAGTAAAGGATTTGACTTTTCTGTTAATCAGATGATGGAACAAGATCCGAAGATGATTCAATTTTGGAGCGATCACAACCAACGGACCAAGCAATTAAGCAATTGCAATCGATTTTTAGAAACATTGAAGGTTGAGTGTGGCCAATTTCAAAGTACTTCGTTAGAGGAGCGATTCGAAGCCTCGAAACACCTGCTGCCCAAATTAACTTTTTTAAAGACCAGGGGTTCCAGGGATGACTTTAACAAGCCTCTGGATTTTAAGACTCTAAACTGTAATCCATAAAAAATAAGTCCCTTGCGCTGCGAAGCGCAGGGGGCTGGTAACAAAAGGGTTGTCGCAGCAGCATTAATCTCTGGTTATGGTAAGGATTAATATCACAGCGTTTTTTGTCTAAGATGCGGCGCCTCGGTGAGGTACTCGTTGTATTTCTGTTGTGTCTGCTCATGGAATTTATCGGAAATTGCGATTTGCAGGCGCTCCAGATCTCTCGGTTTTGTAATCAAGCGCGTGAATTCGACTTTTTCATTGCAGAGATGATCCACCAATTGGTCTTTCTGGGCCGGTGAGGCAAATTTCATGGTCCATAGGAATGTGGTGAGATTGGTGATACATCGCTGAAATGCACCCGGGGTATCAAGCATTTTTTTAATGATTTTTTCACGGCATTCCCTGTCATCCAGCTCAAACAGGGTATCAAATTCGTCCTTAGTAAGTGTTTTTTCACTGGAAGAGGAAAAGAATCCAAATTCGTCCAGTTGTTCACTTTTAAGAGAGACTTCCTCTGCCATCTTGGGCGTCGGGGAGAGAGCAGGTTGCTTAAAGAGGGTGTCTATCCGCGTGATCTTGTCTCTCTGTTTAATCATTAAACTGTTAGTTGCTGGAGCAAAGCAGACATGGTATTGGTATTTTTCTTCATCGCTTGAAGAAACAATGAAGGGCATCTCTATTTCTGTTGGGACTTGATTCAGTGTTATTTGCTGGGTTGGAAGACGCTTTCTCAGTTGTTTCTCTCTAAAATTTCCACGCGCATCAATCACATAAATGTCCAATTGTGCATCACTATCCACACCAATTGCGTTGTTGTTGTAATGTGGCTGTAAATCAATGTACGCCTTTTTCACCGGTACATTCCCTAAAGGTTCTCTACCCTGAAGAGAGCCGGGTGAAACGTGGAGCATCCAAAAGCGGCTTGTTTTTGCTTCATGAATGAGGACAGTGTGGCAGTTGGTAATATTGAGTGAAAGCAGCTTTGGAGTCTCCGTTTCAAGTGACACCTTTTCGTAATCCCATGTTTTTTCACTCATTGCGGTAGATACTGGAGGTTGAAGAGCATAATAAAAACGATCCCCCTGATGATATTGAATACTGTGATTTGTTCTGACAGGGATACAATCAAAACGGATATTATAAGCCTCAATGAATTGATCCAGAGGTAACTCCACAAAATGGGTATTAAATAAAGCAAAATCAGATAACTGCCGCTCGCCCTCATCAGCCGATTCTGCAGTCACCTGGGTAACAGGAAAGTTAAATTGCTGTACGTGTTGTAATTGCAATAAGAAAGAAGGTGATAATTTTTCTCGGCCAATCATCAGTAAATAGTCTGCAATAAAAGAAAGTTGCTTAATGGCCTTGTCCTTATCCATCTTTTTTAGAGTATTTATAATCCGCGGGAGGTTGTCTAACCACTCCTGATCCTGCGTTATTTCTGCGCAATAATGAGCCAGCTCATCGATGCCTTGTTCCTGCCATTAATGCATCCAGGAGAGCTTGGCTGCTTGCACTAAAGCAGTAACTGCTTTTTTAATTTCGACAACATCGTTGCTGTTCAATGCAGGGAAAAAACGGGGAAGCTGAATGAGAGGGTACCGCGTTAGGATGGCGTGTAACTGGCTAAAGCGCGGTTTACTTTCTTTTAACAAGGTGCTCAGTTCTTTTGCCAGTGAGTTGACGAATGTGATATTGTGTTGACTTAATAATTCTGCAAGTTTTTTAATTTCTTCTTTCATAAATGGCCTAATTTATACCCAGATGGCAATTATAAACTTTATTGATTATTTTGTAATCAAGAAGATCATTTATTGTCTATTTATGGAAAATGATGAATACAAGGTGAGTCTGCATGGTGCAAGAAATTGTATTAAAATTGATCATGTGGTGCAAAAGATTTTCGCCGCCGGACTTGGTTACCGGAACAATGACTAAGGCATTTTGCCAGCGAGCTCTAGGAATAAAGACAATATTATGGAATAATTATTAACCAACTTCCGTAATAATTGTCTAGTTTTATGAAAATAAAAGCATTTTTATTCATATTTTCCTTTCTTTCACCGGTTGCTTTATTTGCCAACTCCGCTACCTGCACTTTACCCAGTGGGATCAATGTCAATACCGCTAAACGGGTTTTGAGCATTTGTAAACAGGGCAATGTGATTAAAACGTTTAAAATAGCGATTGGTTACAAGGGTGTCGGTAAAAAACAAGCCGGTGACAATAAAACCCCAATTGGTTTATATGGGCTGGCGTACCCTCGCAAATCGAGCCAGTTTAAAGTCTTCATTCCAATACTTTACCCCACTTCAAAACAGGCCGCCGCCGGATACACTGGCCGGGATGTGGGAATTCATGGCCCGACCCAATCGGCTGGTTTGTTTAGCTGGTTAGGAAACTTGCCGGGTTCCACACGGGGATGCATCGCCGTGGGTAAAAACAATTACATTGACTATGTGGCGAACTGGGTAAAAGCCAACCCAGGGACGAAAATTTTAATCACGTAAGTGCCGCTCGGGGCGTTGCGCGCCCGCCTCACGCGGTCGGGCAACGCGATTTATCGCAAGGATAAGTTCCCGTTGATGTTTCCGTCTCGTCATGATCCCAGCTTTTCTTGTTTTTTTTTGGTTTTTTCAGTATTTATCAAACCTGTAGAAAACAACCGCGGCAATCAGGGAAAATTTTAGGACCTAAAAGTTATCTATTTAACAAATGGGGCATGAATCAGGCAAACGTTTCTTTTTTAACCCCTGTTTGCGTCGGAATGCTCTTTTCACTTTCGTTTGATACATTAACCGTTACAACCGCATTCTCTCTCAATGGCTATGCAATAGGGGGAGCCATACTGGCCATCCTTCTTGCGGTGATTTTTATGATAGGCATGATGATTACCGACGGGTTAAACGGGTTTTTTATTGCCAAAATTCTTGATCGCACTGACAAACGTTCGCGTTATTTGGCCCGTGCGCTGGATTTGGGCATCGGGGTATTCAGTCTGTTGTTGGGCGGTTCCTACCTGGTGTCGTATTTTTACCCAGTAAACTAAATTGGACGAAAGGATTATAGGATGGGAGAGACTAAGGCGGTGAGTTACGCTGGTTTGCTTGAAACGGAAATTAAAATGACCGCTCTTCATCGTATTCTTACTCCGCTGATTGAGGACGATTTAATTGTCGCCTTTTCTGGGGGGGTGGACAGCAGTTTTTTACTTTGGGCTGCTGTTGAGGCGCTAAAATCATCCGAGACGTTAAGGACAACAGGGCGTGTGCTCGCGTTATTGGCAGTCAGCCCCAGCATTCCTGCCTGGGAGATTGATGAAGCAAAACAGTTTGCTAAGACCATTGAGGCGGAGCTTTGTCTGATCGACAGCCAGGAGTTGGCGGAGGAAGCTTACGCTAAAAATGACAATAAACGTTGTTATTATTGCAAATCAGAGTTATTTGCTCTCGCGAAACGGGTGGCCAGGGAGAGAGGTTATCGCTCCATCGCTTATGGCTATAATGCCTCTGACCGGCGAGACATTCGTTTGGGCCATGTGGCTGCTCAGGAAAATAACATCTATTCACCCTTGGATGCTGCGGGTCTTGAAAAGGCGGAAATCAGAGGGTTTTTAAAGCAATTGGGGTTTCATTTATCGGAAAAACCGGCAAGTCCTTGTCTTGCGTCCCGCCTCATGACGGGCGTACGCGTAACAGAGGAAAAATTAAATCACGTGCAGACGATGGAACATCTCCTGCGGCAGGAAGGATTTCGCGTCTATCGGGTGAGAGTGCATGAAGAAAAGGGCGGGGATAACACATCCGGCTACCGTTATTTTCGCATTGAAGTTGCACCGGATGAAATGCCTCGTCTCCTTGAACTACGTCAGTCACTGGTTCATACGGCACGGCAGCTGGGGTATCGATGGGTCAATCTGGATTTGGCAGGTTATCAATTGGGAGGCGGGACAGTCTTATCATGAATGAATGCGAATTGGAATTAATGCTGACTGATTTGATTGCAGGGGAAATTAATATCAGTCAAACCATCAATCAGCTTAAAAATACCGTGCTGCGTCAAACAAAACTGGATTATGCCGAACCGGATCATCACCGCCAATTAAGGCATGGGTTAAATGAGGTCATTTACGGTCAGGGTAAATCATCAGAGCAAATCATTGAAATTGCCAAACACCTTTCCCTGCATAAATCCTGCGTTTTAATTACCCGACTCGATTCAGATAAAATCAAAGACTTGGCCCGCGCTTTTCCGGAAGGCCGTATTAACGAACAGGCAGGAACATTTACCGTTTATCCTCCTGCGATTGCTCCTTTGGATTTGGAGAAGCAATTCGTTGCCATTGTTGCGGCAGGCACTAGTGACCTGCACATTGCGGAAGAGGCGAAAGAAGTGTGTATTGCCATGAACATTGCCACGGCCTGTCTCTACGATGTGGGTGTCTGTGGCTTACAGCGTGTTCTTTCCACACTGGATACCCTGCAACGAGCCAGTGTTGTCATCGTGGTGGCGGGGATGGAGGGGGCTTTACCCAGTGTCGTCGGCGGATTAGTCGGGATGCCGGTCATTGCCGTACCCACGAGCGTAGGTTACGGGGCAAGTTTTAATGGGGTTTCGGCCTTGCTGGGCATGCTCAATAGTTGTGCGCCCGGCCTGGTGGTCACCAATATTGACGCCGGATTTGCCGCGGGTTTTGCTGCTGCCCGCATTATCAATGGAATGAATAAACGTGAAAATACTGTATCTTGAAAGCATTGCCGGAATTGCGGGCGACATGTTCGCAGCCAGCTTTGTGCATGCCGGACTCGTTTCTGTCGACGAATTACAGGCTCTGAGTGAGCAATTGGGCATTCCGGGCGTTAAAATTCAGGTGTCGAAAGTAATTCGTGCGACCATTGAAGCGACCCACCTCAATGTTCTTTTTGATGAGGTAGAATGGGTAAAACGGTTTTCTACCTCACACCATCCCCATCACGACGAGTCGCTGCATTTTCATGTGCCATTTCGCGCGCTGGAGCAGATTATCAACCACTCCACGCTCTCTGAAGCCATTAAAAATCTGGCATGCCGTATTTTAGATACGCTGGCTGTGGCAGAGGCCCACTGTCACGGCATCAGTAAAGAGGAGGTGGCTTTCCATGAATTGGGCATGGTGGATTCGCTCATGGATATTGTCATGGCCGCTTATTGCATTATCAAAGTGGATCCTGCCCGGGTGGTCGCTTCCCCCGTTAAATTAGGCCGGGGAATCATTACTACAGCCCATGGGACTCAGCCCGTGCCGCCGCCGGTTTCCGCTGCCCTTGCGGTCGATATGCCGATCGCTGCCATTCCTGCCGTCATTACCAGGGATAATATTGAATTAAGCACGCCAACAGGATTGGCTATTATTAAGACAATATGTTCGACCTTTTCAAAGGATTGGCCTGAAGGGGCGCTATTGGCGAATGGATGCGGTGCTGGCACGATGAATTTGGAAGGGTATCCTAATTTATTTCGAATCAGTGTCATTGACTCAACCACTCAAAGCCAGACGCTGCCTTTTGAATACGATACAGTCATTGAGGTTTCAGCCAATTACGACGATGCCACGCCAGAACAGTTAGCCTGGGCCACCAGGCATTTATTCCATTCAGGCGCCCTGGATGTCTGGCAAACCACCGCGGTTGGCAAGAAGGGACGGGTAATGATTGTCTTGTCTTTCCTTGCAGAAGAAACCGCATGGATTCAATGCGCAACCTTCTTGTTGATCAAAACATCAACATTTGGTCTAAGATATAAGCATGTGGATCGTCTGAAGCTAAAAAGGCATTTTGAAACCCGCGTAACCCCTGAGGGATCTTTCCAGGTGAAAGTTGGCTGCACCAGCGAGGGTATAAAAATTAAGGAAAAAGTGGAGTTTGACGATATACAGAAAGCCTGGGATAAAGACGTCAATGATTCATTATGATTCATACCAAGGGAAGGAGCCCTATGAATTTATCCAATTTTACTGAAAGCGATGTCGAGGCCGCTGTCAGCCAGGTCTTTACCCAAAAGCAGTCATTTCATTCTGTGGAGGACGCGTATCAACGGTTAACACAGACTTTGGTTGATTTGTGCAGGCATTCAGGTGAATCGGATCTGGTTTTGTCACGGGTTTATCATTCGTTTGACTATGCCTTATTGCCTGATTCCCTGCAAAACGTGGCAAGGGAGGTTTGGCAGGATAAAATTCAGGAAGAGAGTAAATTGCTGGTACTGATGGGAACGTATGGGCAGGAGCCGGCATGGCAGGATCGCCATACCTCGCAAGGCCATAAAGCCATTCTTCTGTCGCATGAAACACTGGAACATATCCCGATGGTGTCGCAATTACTGCAACAGATTGGGTTTGATGTCGGGGTTTTGTTGGGACAAAGTGAGCCCGGTGCCAGTTACGAGGGGATTGCTGGCACATTTGGTGTCTTTTATGTTTCGCCCGCGTTGGGTTCGCCTTATATTCCTGCTCAGGATTTTGTGACGAAGTACGGTGTTCAATCGGTTATTGGGACTGGCGTCATGTTGCCTCGGGGGGATATCAGTGCCTACATTGGTTTCAGCCGTGTTGTCATTGAAGATAAAACGGCTTCCAATATTGCTTCCCTGATGTCTTTATTCTGGCAAAACGCGTACTTAATTTTGGAAGAGCGCGGCATGTTCAGCTCAACTTAAGGAAGGGTTATGGTCATGGAGGAAATAACCTGGGTAGTCAGCAAATTACCAATGCCTTGCGTATTGCATAATAAAAACACTATCTTATACGATAATCCGGCATTCCTTGGCTTTTTAACTGGACAGGACGATCTGATTAACCTCGATTTTAACCAGTGGTTAATGAAAGCCATTAAATCAGAAAAAGACGCCCTGGTATTGATTAATACCCTGGATAATGGACAGGAAATCATTCTGGAAACCGAAGGGCGGGTTAAAGGGGCTTTGTTTCATTGGACGGTTGTCTCCATGCCTGTTTTGTCCGCGACGCCCTCATCACCTTGCCAGATAACCTGGCTGCAGGATTCATCCAGCTCCTACCTCAATAAATCCTATTGGGATCTGCATTTGCGCGTCAGCAAAGCCACCATGCAACTGATGAAGGAAATTAATGAGCGTAAGATAGCCGAGCAAAAAGCGGAAGCATTGAATACCGAATTGCTTAAGGCCCAACAAAATCTCATCGCAGCATCACATCAGGCGGGTATGGCCGAAGTCACGATTTCCGTTTTGCATAATATTGGCAATGTGCTCAACAGTGTCGGTGTTTCTGTGGAAATGATGGAAGAGAGCATGAATAGCCTGATGTATAAAAAAATTAGTCTGTTGATTGACATGCTTAAGTCACATGAATCCAATCTGCTTGATTTTTTTCAAAACGATGAACAGGGTAAACTGCTGCCCGATTACCTCAGGGTATTATTTGAAGAAATTAAATCCCATCAGGGCACGATTAAAGAAGAGCTTAATCGTTTGCGGGAACAATACAATCATATCAAAGACATTCTTAGCGCTCAAAATGAGGTTACCAGCCGTCAGCCCATCACTGAAAAAGTCATCCTGCCCAATCTTCTGGAATCCTCCATTCGCCTTGTGATGACTGAAGATTCGATGCTGCTTAACCGCATTACCCTAAACAAAGACTACCGGTACATTTCTTCCATAATCACAGATAGAACTCAGCTTATGCAATTGCTGACCAATTTATTGAAAAATGCCAAAGAATCCCTGATGGAGCTGAAAGACGGCGGTCCAAAAAACATAACGATTGTGATTGATAAACAGGCGGATTCTGAGCAGGTGATCCTTCGTATTATCGACACTGGAGGAGGGATATTGCCTGAAAACCTGCCTAAAATATTCAGTTTTGGCTTTACGACAAAGCAGAAGGGGCATGGCTTTGGATTGCACAATAGCGCATTGATTGCAAAACAGTTAGGCGGAACGTTGCAGGTTGAAAGTGAGGGAGCCGGCAAGGGAGCTGAATTTATTTTGACTCTCCCTATTGATAATGCAATAAAAACTGAAAGCTGAGATGATCATGACGACAGTGAACGATTTGAAAATTATCGTAATTGATGACAATAAAGCCATCCATCAAGACTTTATCAAGATATTATCGGTGAATGAAGCGGATGATTTATCCGGGGTAGAAAAAAAATTATTCGGTGATGTGGGTGCGCCGAAAAAAAATATATTGCCTTATTTTCAAATTGATACTGCTTCACAGGGTCAGGAAGGGGCCAAAATGGTGGAAGAAGCGTTTAAGGCAGGTAACCCCTATGCGTTGGCGTTTGTAGACATTCGTATGCCGCCGGGTTGGGATGGTGTTGAAACAGTCAAGCACATCTGGCACATAGACCCTGAAATACAGGTTGTTATTTGTACGGCTTATTCGGACTACTCCTGGGAAGAAACGGTAGACCAATTAGGACAGAAAGAAAATCTGCTTATCCTGAAAAAACCGTTTGATAACATTGCCGTTCGTCAATTGGCTTATGCATTAACTAAAAAATGGCAGCTGCTGCAGGAAAAACGCGACTACACCAAAATGCTGGAGGAACGCGTGGATGAGCGAACCAATTCCCTGCAGGAATTGCTTTCGGTAGCCAGAGGGACTCTTGAATCGTCGGCGGATGGCATTCTCGTATTAAACAATGAAAATCAAGTGGTTAATTACAATAATAAACTTCTGGAAATGTGCGACATCCCTCAGTCCCTGATTGAAGCCCGCCAGGGCGATCTGGTTATAGCCCATATTGCCCGCCAGGCGCAAGACTCCAGTGCTTTTTTAGACATGGTGTCTGATCTGTCCGAAAAAGCCGATAGAATCAAAATAGAGAAATTTAATTTTGCGCATGATCATATTTTTGAATGCTACTCGCAACCTTATAAATTAAAAGATAAAACAGTTGGGCGTGTCTGGAGTTTTCGTGACATTACCCAGCGCATTGTTCTTGAAAAAAAGCTGGAATACCAGGCGACCCATGATTCACTGACCGGTTTACCGAATCGTGTATTGATGTTGGACAGGCTTCAGCATGCGCTGGAATATGCCAAACGTCATCAATCGCTGTTTGCCATTCTGTTTTTTGATTTGAATCGCTTTAAGCTGATTAATGACAGTTTAGGGCATGCAGCAGGGGATGAATTACTCAAATGTGTCGCTAAACGATTGGAGTTTATGTTAAGAAAAACCGATACTTTATCGCGAATTGGCGGCGATGAGTTCATTGTGATTGTGAGTAATCTTAAGCAGGAACTGGATGCAGGAACGGTTGCCAATCATTTATTAGACGCGTTTAAGGATAATTTTGATATTTTAGGTCAATCCTTATCAGTCAGTTCCAGTATAGGTATCAGTGTCTATCCTCGCGACGGCACCACCATTGGTGAATTACTGCGTAATGCCGATGCGGCCATGTACAAAGCAAAAAACCAGGGAATGAATCAGTTTCAATTTTATACGGCTGAATTGGGCAAACAGATTGCGGCCCGTCTCGAATTGGAAAATGATTTGCACAATGCCCTTACCAATAACGAATTCATTCTCCATTACCAGCCTCAATATGATGTGATTTCCAAGAAAATATCAGCGATTGAGGCCCTTATTCGCTGGAATCATCCTCAAAAAGGCCTCTTGCTGCCTATTCATTTTATACCCGCAGCGGAGGAAATTGGCTTAAGTGTAGCGATTGGCGATTGGGTGCTTAAAAAGGCTTGTGAACAAAACAAGCAATGGCAGGAGGCGGGCTTTCCTCCCCTGCGCATTGCGGTCAATATCAGTTCAAAACAGCTTATCCAGCCTGATTTTGCCCAAAAAATAAAAAACATCCTTGAACTAACTCAATTAGAACCCCGCTATCTCGAGCTGGAGCTGACAGAAAACGTAATTATAAATACGGTTGAAACGTCGATAAAGCCCATTACGGAATTAAATGCTCTTGGGGTACATATTACATTGGATGATTTCGGGACAGGGAATTCCAGCATCAATTACCTGAAAAAAATGCCGCTCTCAAGATTAAAAATCGACCAATCCTTTGTCAGTAACATTAACTTGAATTCCAGCGATGAGGTGATTATTCAATCCATCATTTCGTTGGCCAAGAAACTCAATTTGGAAATCATTGCGGAAGGGGTGGAAACTAAAAAACAATTGGAATTTTTAAAATCATGCCATTGTGAAGAAGTGCAGGGATTTTATTTCAGTAGTCCAGTGGACTCTGCTGAATTGGAACATTTATTAAAATCAAGCCCGCAATAAATAAAGGTCACCTGACTAAAGACGACCAGGCGGTTATAAATTTTCCATCCAGAATGTTGACTATTAAAAAATGAGCTAAATTTATACTAAACCGCAATAAAAGGATGTTACTAAAATCATTTTCGCCGTTTAAGTAAGGAAGCCTGACATGGAGCAAAATAGGCTCTTGGTGGTTGATGATAATGAGGCAATACACAAGGATTTTCAAAAAATTCTTGGTATAAATCAAAAAAACGATGGTCCGCTTAACGCGTATAATCGCCTGTTTGATCAGCTGGAAAAGGAAAACGCGATCGCGGCACCGCTGTTTCACATGGATTCCGCCTATCAGGGAGAACAAGCTCTGGAGCTGGTCACTCAGGCTTATTCCAGCGAAAATCCCTATGCACTTGCTTTTGTTGATATTCGTATGCCGCCGGGATGGGATGGAATTTATACCATTAAAAAATTATGGGAAGTCGATCCTTACCTTCAGGTCGTGATTTGTACAGCTTATTCTGATTATTCCTTTGATGAAATTTATCAGCAGTTACAGGGCTCGGATAATTTCATTATTCTAAAAAAACCGTTTGATATCATTGAAATAAGGCAACTGGCCTCGACGATGACTAAAAAATGGTCTCTTGCAAAACAGGCGCGCGAATACATTGCGCTCAGTGAAGAAAAGCTCGCTCAAAACTATGAGGAATTAAAAGGGTTATATAACGAACTGCAATCCACTCAATCCCAACTGGTTCAACATTCAAAACTGGTCGCCATCGGCCAGCTTGCAGCCGGTATTGCTCATGAGATTAATAATCCCATTGCCTATGTCGCCAGCAATACCAAAACCTTAAGTGATTACACGGAAGTGATTAAGCTGGTCTTGAAGAACATGGAGCACCAGTTGAATCAGACGCAGGCGGCTAGCGAATTAAAAAATTACTGGCAACAGCTGACTAAGGAGAAAAATCTTTCTTTTATCCTCGAGGATATTGCTGACCTTATTAAGGAAAGCGGTGAGGGCCTGCGTCGGGTCAGTGAAATTGTCAATGACTTAAAATTCTTTTCGCACACCGATGAAGGGGAGATGCAGAAAGTCAATATCAATGAATGCATTGATGTAACCCTCAAAATGATCTGGAATGAATTAAAATACAAATGCACGGTAAAAAAAGAATATGGCGACCTCCCGGACATTACCTGTAACCCTCGCCAACTGAATCAGGTTTTTATGAATCTATTGGTCAATGCTGGACAGGCCATTGTTGAGCAGGGAGAAATTACGATCACCACGGGTGTGGAAGGCAATCAGGTGTTTATTGCCATTAAAGACACGGGTTCAGGTATTTCTCCAGAAAACATGGAAAAACTGTTTGATCCTTTCTTTACTACCAAGCCGGTAGGGACAGGCACGGGCCTGGGCCTTTCTATTTCATACAACATCCTACAAAAGCATGAGGGGCAAATTAAAGTCGTCAGTAAAGAGGGCGAGGGGACCACATTCACTGTTTATATTCCTTTGAAGGAATAACGGTAAGGAGAGTAGGGATGCTCGAGATAGCGCATGACTCAAAAGGGACATTGTTACTGGTTGACGATGAAATCAATATCCTAAATTCACTTAAACGCATTTTTGTTCCTTTAAATTACAAAGTCCTTTCTGCGACAACGGGGCAGGAAGCCCTGGAATTGCTTGAAAACGACGAGGTCGACATCATTATCTCAGACATGCGCATGCCTGAAATGGATGGCGCCACCTTTCTTAAAAGAGCAGCGGAAAAATGGCCCGAAATTAACCGCCTTTTACTGACAGGCTATGCCGATATTAACTCCGCCATTGCAGCCATTAATAAAGGTCAAATCGATTACTACCTCCATAAACCATGGCAACCCCATGAATTGGAACATATCATTCAAAACCTCATGGAGCAGCGGAAGCTTAAAGAAAGCAATAAATTATTGCAAATGGAACTGGCAGAACGTAATAAGGAATTATTATTTCTAAACAATAACCTTGAAGACCTTGTCGCTGAGCGCACGCTAAAATTGGAGAAAGCCTACAAAGCCATTAACCATAGCTATGCATCTGTCATTGAGATTTTATCGTCCATCAGCGAACAGCCCAAAAGTCTTTATAAAGGGTATACCCATCGAGTCGCTCAGTTGGCTCAATTGTTTGCCGAACAATTGGGATTGAACGCTCAGGAAATCCAGGCGATACATACTGCCGGCTTGTTGCATATTATTGGCAAAATTGGCATGCCTGAATCGATTGTCACCAAGCCGTACCAAACCTTGTCCGCCAGAGAAAAAGAAGAATATGAAAAATACCCGCTTCTCGGCAGTGCCATGCTGCTTGGGTTTCCCGCTCTGGAAAAAGTGGCCCATTTAATTTCGACGCATCGGGAATTATGCAATGGTCTGGGGTATCCGCATCAGTTTAAAATCAATGATATCCCACTGGAGTCGCGTATTCTCTCCATTGTAGTGGATTACAACGAGTTGCAATCGGGTTTATTGTTTCCAAAAAAATTGTCGGCATCTGAGGCATTGCGAGTCATAAGAAACAATGAAAGCCAACGCTATGACAATCACCTTGCGCAATTATTTGTCAATATTATCAAAGGCATGCCTGCCGATTTGCCTCTCAGTGAGCAGTTAATTCCGGCGAGTTCATTAAAGCCCGGTATGGTACTCTCACGCGATTTAATTACAGAGAGCGGTTTAAAACTCTTATCCAGAGGGTATGTGCTCACGCAACTCACCATTTTGACTATACGGCAAATTGGTAATATCAACGTGTATGTTGTAGAGACTAATAAACCCCTTCAGTAGGTCTCCATGGGCCATGTGACATAGGACGCTTAAGGCTTAAGATTCAGGTGGAATTATCCTCCCTCGCTTCATCACCGATCGTAATCATTACAAATCCGGAGAGTCTTCTAAATTGTCATAAAAAAATTGACGCACCTCGTAGACCCTCCGAAATAAATCCTCGTATTGTTTAACCACGGTTGAATAAAGTCTCGAGTTCGTCAATGCACCGATATCAAATTCGGTGAGTGCCTCCCTTGGATTCTTATTTTGTAATGCCTCGATTAATTTGTGGGCTGCATTGATTTTATCCTGAGGACTGTAACCGAATTTAGTACTGATCAGCCTGGTTTTAAAGCCTTTGGAATTGTCTTTGTTCATGTACAGCGATTTGGGCAATCGCCATTCACCTGCGCGTTTTTTGCAATAATTCGCCAGGGCGTCGATAAAAGGTTGCACCTCAGAGGGGTTAAACAAGGTGGATGGTGTTTCTTTTGCCTCTGACTGTTTTTGTTGTGGGGGATTGGTAAACAGCTCTAAAAAATCATCCAAATGATGGTCCTTCGCAAACTGCCAAGCCGTTTGCTCAAAAGTAGTGTCTTCAACATCCGGATCTGCCCCGTATTCTAGTAATACACGGGCCACGTCAAGCCGCTTGTTTTGCATTGCGATAAATAACGGACTGGTGTCCTCTATTTCACCATTCGCTTTGCCGCCATGCTCAAGCAATACCTTAAGACTTTCCAGGCAACCGTCTTTAACTGCAAGATTAATCATGTAATTTCGTTTACCGAAGAATGTTTGAAACGGTTGAGCGCCATGATCCAACAGAAGTTTCAAGAGAGACGGGTTATTTAACTTGATGGCGTCTTCAAAAGGCGAGAGCGCTTGCATGTCGGGGCGAAGGTGGGGGTCAGCGCCTTTTTCAAGCAAGGCGGCCACCATATCCCAGTTCTCTTTAGCAATTGCAATTCTCAAGGGGCTAATCTGTTCTCCATTACCCAAGTTGGTATTGGCTCCCAGATCCAGAAGCATTTGTGCAGAGTCATTGTAACCACACAGGAGAGCAACCATTAACGGGGTGTACTTATCACGAGTCCGTTTATTCACATCAGCCCCGCTCGCAACCAATTCAGAAATCAGCATGGCATTGTTTGTTTGTGCCGCGATACAGAGCCAGGTGCTTCCCTGTGAATCGGCCCATTCCACCTTCTCCTTCATGCCGTCATTCGATAGTTGCTGCACTTGCAGAATGAGGTCAGTTAACGGCTGTTCGAGCGGCTTATTGCCTGAGGTTGTATAAAATGCAAGACGAATGGCGGCAACCTCATCGTCTGAACACGATCGGATTAAAGCTTTAGCCGCGTTATCTTCGTCATCGTATTCTTGCAGGGGAGGCAAATTGGCATCAATCAGAATCCATTTTTCTGTCTCGGGATTATACGAAATGGACACAGCATGCCGACCTCCAAAACCAATGATAGCCAGACTGACGGGCTCTGTCAGGTGCAGGCTCTTAAATCCTTTTTTTAACAATTCGAGAGAGGCCTTAAGCTCCTCTTTTTTATAAACGCCGGCAACAGTGGCGGGTAAAGACACGATTCCTCCCTGTTCTTCAAGCGTTTGAGGGAACACTAACTCAACGACACCGCCTCGTTGCTGCGATAATTGAATTTTTCCTTCAAATAAATGCTGGTAAAGATGCCTCTGCTGGTTGAGTTCAATCCCGTCAAAAAAGGCGAGAGTATCGGCCCATAGTCCTTTCTCTTTTAAATAAGACTCCATCTGTGCCCGTACTGATTCTTTAAGGGCTTTCTTTCCATCAGGAATCTCTTGATTTGACTGCTGAGCGCGGGCTTTTTTGGAAAAGTCTTGTAAAGGGATTGTTAGAAGCTGGTCAACGCGTTCTTTAAAATGTGAGTGTTCTCCGAGTAATACGGCCTGGATGCCCATGTTGCTGTAGCCATTACACACGCCATTGGGATCTGCTGTATAATTTAAAGCCCACATGAGTTCGATGATTTTGCCGTGACCCGTAGAAACGGGCAGATCTTCCGTCTTGTCCTGCATAGCAAATTACTCGGCTGAACGCGTGCTGTATACAGTATAGCCCATCCTTTTTAGGTATCAGGGCTTGCCGTTTTTGCTGGCCGTTTTGGATGCTCCATGGGCGATTAACAGGTTTTTGATGGTTTCACCGTCAGGGGTGTGTTCCTGAATCAAATCAAGCGGGGTATGCGAGTCATAATCACTGAGATTGACATCGATGTTTGACGCGGTTAACAGTCGTTTCACTCCATCGACATCATTGGATTCAACCGCATAATGCAATGCGCTTCTACTTTCATTATCCGTCAGGTTAATTTGAGCGCCAAAGGCAAGCAACTCGTTGATGGCATTGAGGTTATGCGCGATGGTGGCTAAGATTAAGGGTGTTTGGCCCTGTCTGTCAGCCGAATCCAGGGTTTTGGAGTTTAGACACTGTTTAACCATGTCTTTGTCTCCGTATTGAGCCGCATAATGCAAGGCATGACGTCCTTGGTCATCGGTTAATTCGTCCACACCCTCCACGGCGAGCAGCAATTTAACGCACCCATGTTGCCCACTTAATATGGCGGAATGAATGGGGAAATGCGATAAATTGTTGGAGGCATAAGCAAGCTGCCTTGCTTGAGTCAGTGTCTCTTTAACCAACTCGTCATAGCCAAATTGAGACATGAGGTGTAAAACCGAATCACCCGATTCATTGCGTTCTTGCAACGGGGTTTTATCCTGTTGACGTAACAGTGAATAAATGGCCTGCTTTTTTTGCTTCATTTTTTCATCGGAATTGATGGGTAGCATTAAGGCATCGAATAAAATCGAATGACCGTTGGGTGTCTTTTCCTGTGGGTTGGCCCCTAATGACAGCAAATTTTCTGTCATGTGGAGGTTACCGCGGGCAGCGGCTAACTGGAGCAGTGTGTAATTGGTTTTGCTGTTGAGTTGCTCAGGGCTTGGCTTTAAGGTTTTCAGATAAATATCGAGGCCTTTATCCACCAGAAATTGCAGCGGGGTTAAATCTTTGAAAGCAGGCACTGGTGTTGTCAATTTTTCCGCTTGGATATTGGGTTGTATATGGCCAAGAAAATCGGTTGCCAAGGCTTTGTAGGAGGCGAAACGTTCTCCAAGATCACCTTCAAATTGTTGATCAGTACTGATTGTGGTTTCACACCAGTGGATTAATTTACTCAGGCTGTCCATGGATGGGGCGGACGAATCGATGTTTAAGGTTTTACAAAGCGCATCAAATTTAGTAAGCATCAGGAGCTCCTAAAAGCCTGTTGTGGGACCTAAAATTTAAATGAATCAGTGAATTGGATTAATTTTCAGCATGTACCCTTTCTATTCCCAACTATAGTTCATTTTCAACATTATAGCGAGCGATGGAGGGGTATTGTAAACCGTATCGTTGTCTAAAAAAGTTGCTATTTGCTAAACGCGGGAGCGGTGTCTTATAATTGAAAAATAAGCATCACTCGAATTCAATTTGACTTCAAAAACAGCGGTATACGGTTGTACACAGGACTGCAAACGGAATAAAACCGGTTTAAGTGCTTGAGGAGGCGGTTGCACAGACCGCATCCTTACCTTGGGCAGCAATGGAGGCGACCCATGTATACTCGAATTGATTTGGCTGGACTGGCAGGATCGGCGCTAACGCGCGGCACAGAACTGCAACTTGCTGTGGACCAGGCCAATGCCGCACACGCTTTAGAACCTTCACCTCCGGGCAGTGCTGCCCATGTTGCGATTGACAGGGAACTTCAACGCCGTGTTATTCATATCGAAAGCCTCATCAAAGGGAGTACCTATAGCCATTCTGCCGCACTTCGTGCCCAGCTGACCAGCGCACGCGATCAGCTACGCAACCATCTCGTTGCGGCCGGCCAATCGCCGCAACCATTGGGAGAACCGCAGACAAGCCTGAGTCAGCGGATTGCCGAACTCCCTGATGCCGTTGCCGAACGGTTAGCCAATGTGCTCGTGACCTACAAGGGCAATCAAGGGCTTCTGGCGGCAAACCTGCGTACGGTTTTCCCCTTTGGATCAGATCCGGCGGCCGTCGCCCGCTGGAGGGACTTCCTTGACACCCACACCATCACCTTTCTAGGTGGCTCCAATATCATTAATTTCAAGGTAACGGCAGTCCTTCCGCTCGTTGAGCCTCCCGAAGTACTCAAGCTTGAATACCGCTTTGGCTATGCAAGCCGTATGGATACGGTGCTACGAACCGCTATCCCGCAGTTGTGCACGCCCACTGCGGTTTCACGCATGGTCAGGGCGCCTGACAATACCGGTGCTCCGGTTGGGCGAAGCCTCATGGTGACCACACTTTGTACGAATGGGGGAGCCGGCGGGTATGCCAAACGCGGACGCCTTGATTACATTGTTGCGGCGGCTGCGGAAACGGCGGCAACCATGAGGGCGGCGGGGAGGGCTCAAATCGACATCGATACGGCCGTTACTGCCCGAATTAATCTGTTGACTCATGGCATGTCAGGAGGTGATCGCATTGAAATCACTCACGCGGCCGCCATTGCCGTGAATGCGGCTGTTCTTGCTGTCGCTGCAAATCCACTGGCGGTTGATGGCTACAGAACGGCGGCGACAACGGCCGCGACCGCGTTGCGGCAACGCATTCACGGGGTAGCATCGCAAATGTGCGCACGATTCCAGGATCTGGAAAGGGAAGGAATCTATTTCCCGGATGCCAAGCTCGATAACTGGGTCGTGGAAGGGGATGGCACGCTTCGGGTTGCAGACACCAAGAGCTTTAAACGTTCACCGCCTGATGTTGTGAATGAAGGGCACGTTGACAATGAAGGGATAGTCGGACGCATACGTACCCGCGGATTTAACCTGGGCGATATCGATGCGAACCGCGCGCCTGAAATAATTCACCGCGCCATTCTGGGACGCAACATCTATTATGCTCTTACCGGTGTCTGGCCGCATGACACGACCAGGCCGGCGTGCACTGAAGAGGTGTTTCAGGGAGCCGTAGGGGCGAAATACAAAAGCCTCATTGAAGGCCTAACGCACAGAACGGCGCCAGCTCCGGGAATTCCACAACCGACAATTACACTGGCTCAGGCTGCACAAACACTGCGTGAAATAAACATTATGCACGCGCCTGCCTATGCACTCGCCACCGTTCCGCAACAAGCGTTGATGGTCGCTCTGGCCGCTAACCCTGCCTATGCAGCAGCGAATGCCGGGCAACAGGCGCTGATGGTTGAGCTGGCTGCCAGCGCCGGCTACGAAGCCGCGAGCCCCGCTCAGAGGCTACTGATGGCGGCCCTGGCAACGAACCCGTCTTACGAATCCGCCAGTCCTGCCCAGAGGATGCTGGCTGCCGCACTGTCGACCGGCCCAGAGTATGAGGCTGCCAATCCTGCGCAACGGTCGTTAATGGTCGCCCTGGCAGTCAGCCCGGTCTACGAGGCTGCCAGCCCTACACAAAGGGCACTGGTCGCCGCACTGGCAAGAAGCCCTGTGTATGAAACAGCCAGTCCTTCGCAAAAGACCTTGGTTGTCACCCTGGCCGCGAGTGCAGGCTACGAAGCGGCAACACCCGATCAACGCGCCCTGATGGTTGAACTGGCGGCTAAACCGATTTATGAGGCAGCCGCCCCAGCGCAAAGGGCATTGATGATTGCATTAGCCACTAACGCGACCTACGAGGCTGCTAATCCTGCACAACGAACATTCATGGCCGCACTGGCCTCCAAACCCCTTTATGAAGCCGCCGCGCCTGCAACCCGACAACGCATGCTTGACGCCATGGTTACGCCGGCTTACGCTGCAATCGTTGCAAAAATGCAGGATTTGGAAGCGGTGACGGGACAGGATCATACATCCTCCCTGCATGCCAGCCTGCATGCAGCCTGCGCTGGTCTTGCCTATGATCGGGATACGGCTCTTGCAACCTTACGGGATACGGTCAACAGGGCCTATGACACCCTGGTGGAAGCAAATACCCTCCGTGCAGCCATCACCACGCCCGTGCAACCGGGTCTCGGCGGCCAGGTGCTGCTTCCAGACGCCTTGCTGGTTAACGATCGCGTCACGTTAATCGCAGCCGCTGCGGATTTGAATGCCCTTCTGGCAGGCCTCGAAGCTCACCGTGCTCATCTCACCACGGCGCGTGACGCATTACCCGAACTCAGGGGATTACAAGGCCTTAGTGACGCCTGCAATGCGCAACGTTTCGGTGACGGGGATGCCAGGATGGATCAATTTCTGGCACGGGCCAGACAAGACATCCTGGACGGCGCTACCCTCGTCGCTCGTTTGGGCATCGCTCATCGTGTCCATGGTGAATTAACCGCTGCCCGGGCCGGACTCTGTGATGCGGTAAATCAATCGGTGCATGACAATATTACACGGCTTCGAGGCAAGTACTTTTCGCGGGGGGCGGGGGCAAAAGCCACAGCCATTGAGAATGCCGCCGCCGCAATACCCATTCCTTCAAGGATTAGTCTGCGCGCGCATGAAGGGGATCTCGTCGTGCAGGCAATGTTTAACGAAATGGGCAGAAGCCGCTCCATCTTTAGTGGTCTTGGGGCCGTGTCGGCAAAACCCGATAAAATAGAGAGCTACAAACTGGCAATGAAAGCCTTACGCCCGGATCCCCCCAGGGATGAGCGGGAGCATGGTAAAGCAGGGAGGCCTCCTACCACTTAACCTCCTGGAGCCTACCCGTTAATTGAGAAATAAAAGGTCACAGTTCTTGCAAAAAGTATCCATTCTATAAAAAATACCCCCTTTGACAAACCAACGAATCTATCGCGATGGATTTGTTTACCCAGGAATAGTGAATGGCCAAAGAAAAATTTGAAATCCAAAGCGATGCAAGTCCATCTCAAGGGACATTAGTCGATAGAGAACGATGGCTGGTGTTTTTAGAAACATTAATCATAGAAAAGCTATCCTCATGCGGCCATAGCGCTTGTGTTTCAGGAAAAAGAGCTAGCCGTCTTTACAGGGATGGGATGCCTTTGTTTTTGCCAGAACCTTAAATCGTGTAACCCCAGCCGATTTCGAAGTGTCTGAAGAATTTAAAGCGACATGTGATCCCTCATGAAACCAGAAGGTTTGCTTCCTCCTTCTGGTTTATTGACACGGATGAGGTGGAATTAGCCAAAAGGAATGTTGGTGTATTCTACATTCGCGAAAATGACTGCTATTTTCATGGGGTCGCGCCTGAAAGCCATGAGTCATGCCAAGTATAACCAATCCCGGCCTAACCAAGACTGAAGGCATTATAAAATTACCATATCCCCGAAAAAGTGCCTTCAGCGGTTGGTAACAGATCGTGGGGGCAAATGAAGGAGGAGCCGCAATTTTTCCCTTCATTAAATGCCTGCAACTGGTCATATCGATCCTTTAAGCTTAAACCACTCCATTGAATGCGTTTTTCATCCGGGAAATCCTCTTCAATCGGCTCAAGGCAGCCACACAGGTTGCTAATGTGCTTGATAAACAGTTGGCTTCCGAACAGTTGCTTGTGATTGATGCTGACCAGATAGCGGTCAATGGTTAGAGCAATCATTGATTTTGCGTCTGTCTCACCAGAATCAATCGCTCGTTTAGCCCAAAGATAGGCCTGATAATAATGGTCAGGCACATCACCGTGTTGATAAATTAATGACGCCGCCAGGTAATCATAACTGGTCTTTAGGCACCCGGCGCCAAACAAGGCTCCTACCCGTTGCCTCCGTTGCAGATCACGAATGCCCATTTGCTCCCGCTGTTCATCGGTCATGTTTTCCCAATCATCGCGGTCGGCCTGGTCATCGCGTGCCAGTTGCTGCAATTCCTGTGAAGCGCTCTCCTGGGTGCGGGGATTACTCACACAGGTATCCGGAGAGGCCATTAATACATCAGGAAGTGTAAGGATTAATACCAGAACGAGGTGAGCCGTTTTCATATTATCTCGTAGAGAGAAGAGGATAGAAGTATAAATTAAACGTAAAACAGTGCCAAGACTGTGTAAATAAGGCATGATATTGAACAAAAAATGCATAGATTAATCTATTATAGAAATAGGAAGGGTATGAGAACGAGATGATTGTGACTACAGCATTAGTAAAAGCCTTTAAATGCATTGCCAATGAACAGGATACCGCCGCGATTCAATTGGTTAAAGGCCTGAGTAAAGAGGAGTTGGAGAAAGGAAATCTTGGGGTAACCAAAGGGTATCACCTGTTTGACTATGCTGTCGCAGAGGGCAGACTCGATGTTGCAAACGCCATTGTCAAACGGTATGCGGAAGTAACAGACAACAAGGTTTTGAAGCCCTTGGCAATCGATTATGAGAACACCGATAAAAATACGATGATCTACAGGATGAATAATGCTCCGTTCATGTCTTTTTATTATTTCGACTCCTACACCTTTTTGGTTGAGCGGCAAAAAATGGATTTTCTGGAGAAAATTAAGGACAAAAGCAAAGATCTTCGCATAATGGGTGTAGAAAAACTGCTTAAACTAACGACTGACCCAACCGCCCATACAGCCCTGGAAAAAGCACTGGCCTCTTATAAGCGGGATTCGTTCGCCCTAAATCAGTTAGAGCACGCGATTACAACCGCCAAAAGAGTAATGGATCCTGAAGACAAGCGTACATTGAATTTCAGGAAAGCGGAGGCCTGCCTGAGTACGTCCAAACAACTGGATGAGCGGTGTGATCATTTTCGCGACCAGAGTCATTATTCTCATCAATCATTAGAATCCTTTAATGACAATATAAACGGTATTTTAAAAAGCCCAGGCAATGAGGTTCTAAAAAGAAGTCGCGGACCGGGGGAGATTTTAGCCAGCATTGGTAATTTTGTTTTACGCTACTTAGGTATAGGCTTTGCGATGGCAGAGGTTCAGGGAAAATCGGATGAATACAAACAAAGGGCCTGGGATATTTTTAATAGGAAAACCGCATCGGAGACTCAAATTAGCGACATTGAGGAGCAGGCGTCCTCAATGCAGCCTAAGCGTTGAGGTATTCCACTCCATGGCAATGACAACTCGGAACGTATCGCTTTCGCTGTGTCAGTCAATTTAATTTTTTTTATTAATCAGCGGGTTAAATTTCAGATGATTTTCCAGCGTATCGATTATTTTTGAATACGATTCAATGAGTTGCTTATTGTTCCCGCCGCTGTCCAGATAGTGTTTCAGGTTATGTTGGGCTAATTCAAGAGCCGTTTGGCCTTCGCCTTGCTCAGTGCCTTTGTTTTTTAAATTTAAATCAGGACGGTAGTTAAGCAGTAACTCGACGCGTTCGAGATCGGCTTTATCGATGGCAAACATCAAGGGTGTATACCCAAATTTATCCTGGGCGTTCAGGAGGTGATCCAGGAAATGGGTTGTATTAAAAAAAGAGGGGACATTCGTCTGTGTTGATTGTTTTTTTGCATACTCAAGAAGGTGTGCAATCGTGCTTAACTCAGCCTCCGAAACCAGAATATGCAGTAATTGTACCTCGTTATAACTGACCAGCTTGCTGCAGTTTTTTCTTGTGGGATCATGAATGGCTTGCCATATGGCATCTTTTCTGAGGGTTTCTTTTATTGCCTCGACGGTTGTTGTATCAGCAAAAAGTGTTGAGGAAAAAGCAATGGACTCATCGATGTCTTTCCTTACCAGCGCGTTATAAACCCATTTTGCAAGTTGCCCTGTATCCTTCGTTCCATCAATGAGGAATTCCTTTTTTATATCCTCGCTGTTGGCCATAAACCATGTGTGGGTGGTTGTGTCATAGCTGATGCTAATGGAATGCGTAGTGGTACCCATTAAAAAAGAAATCGCAGGATTGGGTAATTCCTGTCCGTTGGCTGGTTTTGCCTGTAATGCCTTGTGAAGTCGTTCAAAATAAAGGAAGAATTCTTTCTTATCGTAGATGCCCACGGATAATTTTTCGACGCTGCACTTTTTATACTCTTTTGGACTGAACATTAAGGGATAGGTAAGCTCAGTGGCTTGGCCAGCAGGCTCTTTAGACGCTCCTTCAAACAAGGCAGGGAAGGAGGCAGGGTCCTGATAAATCACCAGTTCGTGTGCAAATGAAAGCAAATCGTCAAGAATCGGCCTGTCTTCTTCCACAAAGAAAGAAGGGGGTTGGCTGTTGGTCTGGTTTTCAAGGCGGCTAATGAGCTCTTGAACAAGATCCTGCATGCGCTCTGGAACGGTATTTAATGCATTGACAGACGATGTCTGGTGCTTTATGTCAAGTAATTCTTTAATGATTTCAATCCGCCTGAAAAAATCGGTTCTGCCTGGCTTGCCCTGGCGCATGGCATTCATGAATAAGCAGGAGAATCCATTACAGTGACCAAAGTCAGCCATTTGATCGGCCAGGGTACTCCCGGCAAACAGGTACTCCAGGAATTTGGTCAGCTCTTCATAGGTTAATGCAACGTCTGTCGTTTTCATTGGCAACCCTATTCATTATCTCAATCGGCATCCCGGGCTTATAGCGCATCACTTTCGCTGCGGGAATTCTCCATCTATATATTAGCAGTCTGTGCAGGTATTTTAATAACAAAGGGATAAACTCTGCCGAGTTGCCGGTGTATCAGCTTTCGCAGGGCGTAAGAATGCTTTAAGTGCTTTGGCGTTGGCGAGGTGTTAAAACCCCGAGTATAATCGCGACCATGAACAACGCAGGAACATCGCCATACAAATGGGCAACATGGTGAGGGTAATACCATGCCTGGATGGCCATAATTCCACCATGCACAACACTGGACCAAACAGTAAACCAGATTAAACTTAAATGCTGAATGGGATTTCTCGCGGCCAATAGTAAAAAAACACCCAATGTGGCATAAACGCCTACTATCATCTGTAAATAGACGTTCTGCCCAACCGGATGCCATGCCCATCCCGATGGCCATACTATCGTTAATGGGTACACCCCAAAGAGAAAGATTAATCCAATAATAACCAGGGCAATGCGAAGCACGGTGTGATTGGGTTTAGCGTCCATGATAAGCTCAAGTAGAAAGGGGGCTCTCTTTATTTTAGCATTCGCCGCGGATGGGGGACAGGAGGGCGATTGGAGAGTCACCCCTTAAAATAGACCTTTAATTGGTTGTTAGACCATGGAAGTGTCCATGAGACAATTAAACAGGAGCCCCATGGCAGCGACCAGAAGAAGGACAAAAATGCCCAATTTTAAAACGACAACAGTCAACTCAATGCGGGATTTTTATTAGACCATTTCTATGAGGATGAGCATCCATCCCCACGGTTTTTAATCGAAAAATTTATGAAAACAATGATAGCAACCAAGGCAATTAAACGTCAGTAATGATCAAATGCCTGTCATTTAACCCGTTTACCATCCCATTCTCTAGATAGTTAATGAGGCGAGTCTGGGCAGGTAATAATCACTTGCTGTTTTTCTCTCACTGTCTTTAATGTCCTGCTTTGCACCGGAAGCAATTAGCAAATCATAGGCAACGTGATTATTGCGCGAGGCGGCAATGTGCAAAGCGTTTTGCTTTTTGTCGCCAGCCTGCTCGTCGATAATAATGGATAGTCTTTCCCTGAATTTCAAAATAATGTTCAACATGCCATGGCTCTTTTCATTGTTGACAGTACAAATACGACGAATGGCCTGAGCATAATTTTTGTTGTTTATGGAATCGAAAGCGGCTTTTGTCGTAGGGTCTGATTCAAATGACGCTAATTCTTTTAATAAGCTGGCATGGGGATCTGATTTAAACAGACCTAATTCGGTTCCTGCAGCGCTGCTGGCCTTGGATTCTGTCAACTGGTTTTTTGTTTTTAAGGCTTCTGATGCCGCTGGTTTTTTAACCGGTTTTGGATAGGAGGGGATTGTTTTTTGCCATTCCCCGCTCACTGCTTTTGCAGTATTGTAGATTTGCTCAGCCTGCTCTTTAAAATTTTTTGTCGTAAAGATCTGACCGATGTTTTTAAGTGAAAAAACAGTGAGATAAGCCATTTGCTCTTTGATGGTATCGATTTTATTGGCTTGACCAACAACACCAAGTAACGGATCGATAAAAACGCAATCGTCACTGAGTTTTTTAAACGTCGGTATAAGTTCAGAGGGATTGATGTGGCCGTTTCCTATCACCACCATCATGTGCAGAAAATCTTCGCCTGTTGGCTTCTTGCCATTAAGGACCAGGGCATGAATAGGCGCTTGACAGCCCATTTTAGCAAGCAGCACCACGGCAAGATTACTCGTGTCAGCACATTCGCCAACCCCCATCATGGTTATCGCAACGTAAGTGGTTGTTTGAGGTGAAATTTGCTTGTCCTGCTTCAGTTTTTTTAGGGTGCTATCCTTGAAGTCGCCTCTTAATTGTGCAGCATAGTCCGTATAACTTAACATCTCCTGTACCCGATCAATACCAAATCGGTTTATGTATTCCGGGAGGAGTTGGGTATCCATGACGGGGAGGTCAACCGCGGGAATAATGTCATTGGAGGTGGTTACGGTTTTTTTAATTTCATCTAATACCGTCGTTGCTAACTTTAAATTTTCTTCAAAGGTCATAGTGGTCTTTTTTAGCCTGTTTCGATGGTTGCGCATATTATCAAAGAATGCTTAGGATTTTATTAAGCCTGTTTGCTTCCAATTATTCCAGTGGAGGCGATAGGATGATAAACAACAAGTCAGTTTGCTTAATAAATCTTTAAGATTTGGGTGTTACATTCCGAGTCAGTTTTATTAATAAGCATGAAGTACTGTATATTACCCTGGTCAAGCAAAGAACTTCCTCCAGAGATTGCAGAAGCACGATTAAATGTATTTAATCACATCCCTGAGTTATGGTTATCGAAATAGCTCAGGGCATGAGTGAGCGTGGTTAGTAATTAGCTCACTTTACCGGGGTATGAGGCCCCGGTTGGAAAGTCAAACTCCTCTTTATCATGGCAAGACTCGGATTGATTTTTATTTTGATTGTAGCTGATACTCTCGTTGGTTAAAACCGCATGGATAGTTTGCAAACATGCTTTGAATCGACTCGTCGTCAATAGATGGGTTATCTTATTCGCGTTTTCCAAGTCACAATCGATCTCCATCATGTCTGAAACGATTTTTATTAATAATTCTGCATTTCTTGTCGAGTTTACCCGCTTGAGGAGGCAAGACGCTTCATCCATTTTATTGTTGGTTAATTGGTTATTACGAAACCACCTGCTTCTTAAATTCAATACGGCCTGGCCATCTTCCATGGTGCCTCGTGAATTGATATAGGCATTAATTGTAGAAATTATTTTTTGATGGCTTTCTTCAGAGATATCAAAATCGTTGTCTGGACCAAAATGATTTGGCTTGGGACAGGCTATTTTTTTTAAAACCACGGCCCCTTGGGTTATCAGCCAATCATTGACTTCATCAACCTGGGTCAGGGTGGCAAGTGCTTGACTGTCAAAGTCAATTGGAGTGTGGGCTCTTGTAATTTCGCTTTCGGTTAATCCGTAGGCTTTTAATTCTGCGGATTCAAAAACATGACCCCCACTCAGGCGAGAACTCATGATGAGTGTGGATTTTGTAGGGAGCCGACCCTGATGGAGTTCGTTGGGTAAGAGATCGCTTTTTTTTCTCTCTTGAATTAAATAGCAGGCTTCATATTTCACAAGAACATTAGCCTCTAATAGATGCATAGCGGCACTGAATGTAACCCGGCTATAATCCGGCGGCAATTCATCAATATTGACCTCTCTGGTTCCTCTTATCATAATAAAAGGGTACCAAAGATCTTTATTCCCCGAGTTTACCCCTGTTGATTGATAATAAGGTTGTCCCTGGATAACGGTAATTTTTCTTGAATTCCCGGAATGCAGGGATTTATAAATAATAAAGGGTTGAGGCATAATTTAACTCAGTAATTTATATTCAAAAATGACTGCCCGCATAATACCTTTTTTTTATCAGGATTAATCAAAAAATTCGTTGATGATGCGATCGAGATAACTATTTCTAAATAATGAAAGATCAATGGTTATGGATTGGGCAAGCGCTAATCAGGAGGATTTTTCGACTTCGAATGGGATAATGAGTGTGAATGTGGCGCCCTGACCAGGACCAGCAGAATCAACTTGAAGCTGACCGCCTAATTCATTGGCTAATAATGCACAATTGTGCAAACCATAGCCATGGCCTTCCTGCTTTGTTGTAAAACCGAAAGAGAAAATTTTTGATAAATGCTCTTTAGAAATCCCGGACCCATTATCGCTAACACGAATGAGGAGCCGCCTTTTATCTTCCATCAGTTCAACTTTTATAATTAATCGTTTTAGCGTCTGGTTGCTTATTGTCAGGGAGTCAACCGCATTTTTTACCAGATTAATAAGGATCTGTTGAATTTTATTTTTAACGGATACCAAGGGAGGTGTTTGATGAAATTGGCGTTCTACATTAATCATTGCTTTTCTGAGACGACTAGCATATAAAAGTAATATTTCTTCAATTAAATCATCAATATTAATGGGTTCAAGAATCTGTGAGCCAGGACGGCTGGCGCTTTGTTGCATCGCAATAATTTGGTTAACATGAGTTAGATTTCTATTCAGCGTTTCTAGTTCTTCCTCATTTTTGATTTTTTCATCTGTTAATTGTCCTATCAATTTTTTAAAATAAGGTATAACCAATTTACCTCGTTCATCGTGGTTAATGTAGTGATCCAGATTGTTTTTATTATCCTCGATAACGTCAAGCAACTTGGGCAATTGCGATACGTAAGACAGTTTAATATGTTCTGATAATAAAGCGACCGATGTATTGATGCTGTTTAATACATTGCCTACGTTATGTAGAATGCTGGTGGCAATTTCAGCCACCCCGGCAGAGCGAGACGTTTCAATTAAAGTCGCCTTGGCTTTATTTAATTTTTGTAGCATTTTATTTAAATGATTCTGCAAATCACCGATCTCATCATTGCTAAGAATAGGCAAAAGAGGCTTTAAATTGTCATAATCGATGTTATTGGCAAACTGACTAAGGTGAATAATGGGTTTTGATATCACTTTCGTTAGGAAAAGGCTTAAGAAAATGATGATTAAAATGATGACGGTATTTAAAAGAATAATTAGATTTCGTAACTCATGGGATGCGGTATTTATTCCTTCTCGCTCCTCTTCCAAAAAAGTAGATTCCTGAAAAAGCAAAATTTTTATAAATTCATTCAGCTCATATTCCTTGTCGGCGAGGTGTTTTGCTTTTAGCTCTAATTGTTTCGGGGATTTATTCTGCTCTTTGACAGAGAATACGTCTAAAGCCGCCAAAATAACATCGTCCCGCAACTCATTCAGCCTCTTCACGTTTTTTTTGGTCGTTTGTATCTGATATTTTTTGTATATGTTCTGCTGTTCTCCCAGCTCTTCCAACAGGGCTAAAAACTCATCTTTTACAGAGTCTATTTTTTTTGGTGCATTACCATTCATTGTTGCCTGATTGAATTTGATTCTAAAATTTTTAATGAACAAGTCGATGCGTGTTGTTAAATTTTGCATGGTTAGCAGGGCCTCTAATCGAGGAACTGTTTTATCAACAATGGTTAAAAAATTTTGTTTAACATCAACAAAACGTTTTAATAAGTAAACATTTAATGGAATGAAAAGTAATGCAACCATTAACATACTTAGCAAAATTTTATATCGAATGCTCATTTTGCATCCATGATCTGAGGCTGCGAGTTGATGACGGCATTCGCGACCTTCTCACCTAATAGTAATCCCCCCTCAGCATCCATTGGAAAATGTATCCCGCCCCATATACGGCTTGAGCTTGCCTCCCGGGCTTTTTCCCACCAGTCTGATTTATTTTGTGGGAAATAATAAGTTAAAATGGTTGCGGCGGTGGCCGAAATGCCTGAGTGACCAGCTGGATAACTCGGGTGATTTGGTGTGGGCATGACTGTATGTAAACCTGGATTCAACATGAATGGCCTTTTTATCCAATAGGTGTATTTGGCTGCAAAAATTGCTATTACTGAATCGGCAATGCCCATGGCTAATACCGAACGCACGAATACCATCCTGGGCAAAGGCAGCTGTTCTTTTTCCATGTAATCATTGGCAAATTTTAACCAAATTCCTGGTGGTGTGATGGTCGATGGGTTCCCAGCCCAAAACACAACAGCCTTTGTTTGTTCTGGGGTAATGGCGTTTAGCGCCGTTTCTGTTTCTTTAAGTTGCGCTTGCCAGGCCTGCGCACCCACGGGTGGCGGCTTTATGGGTAGGAAGGGCTCTACAGAAGTAATAACCCAGGGTTTCCAGGAACCCACTTCCTGCCCAAAATAGGGTTTTGTTCCGTGCCAATGCCCTTTACCTGACGGTTGCGTGAATAGCCTTTCTCCTGAGGTATCTTGAGCGATACGAGCGTTGATTTTACTTAAAACAAGTTTTGATAATTGACTTGAGTAGCCGTCGCTTTTAACTTGGAATTTAATTTTGGAGCAATCATTAGGAAAAAACAAACAGAGCACGTCGCTCGAAATAACATCGAGATTACCTGCAAATTGCTGTTTTACATTATAAGATAAAAAAGCGGCATCGCGCTGTGCTGTGTAAACATAAGCATAGATTCGAGACGCTGGGGCATCGCCTAATTTATTTGATTTAATCAATTCAAACATGAGGCTATCCCATTTCTTTAATGAGTTTTCTGTTATTGATTGTTTCGTCTCTAATCCAGACAAAGAGGCTTGCTCTTCGTTGGTGTAGGTAAAATAAGTGGGTAACCGGTGATGTGTTTTAGTTCCCCAAAAAAAATAACTCACCATGAGACCAAGACAAACCACCGATACGATAAATAATGCCCTGTTATTTGTCATCATTATTCCTTCCTGGCTTTCCTTAACATGTCATTAATGGAATCGGGGTCTTCTAATAACCTTGTTAGTTCCGAAGCAGGGAATGGCTTGCTAAAATAAAACCCTTGAATCTGGCTGTATTCGTTACCCTTTAAGAAATCAAGCTGTTTTTGTGTCTCAACCCCTTCCGCAAGAACTTCCAGGTTCAAACTTCTGGCCATGGCTATTACTGCTTGAATGATTATTTCGTCGTTACGAGTAATATTATGAATAAATGAGCGATCAATCTTTAAACGATTCAAGGCCAAATGCCGTAAATGATACAAATTGGAATAGCCGGTGCCAAAATCATCCAACGCAATTTCAATCCCGAATTCTTTTAATTCATTAATTTTGTCGATAATGGAGTCATCCATTATCGAGCTTTCACTGAGTTCAATCTCAAAATATTTAGGCTCCAGGTTGGTTTCCGTCAAAATGGTTTTAATTTTTTGGACAAAATCGCTTTGATTTAATTGCTGAACAGTAACATTGACCGCCACGCGTATAGGCGGCAGCCCGCGTTCTTGCCACCGTCTATTTTGTAGGCAGGCTTCTTTTATTACCCAATCACCCAATGGGATGATTAAGCCTGTCCGTTCTGCTATAGGGACAAAATCGATAGGTAACAGTACACCGCGAGTGGGATGATTCCAGCGAATTAAGGCTTCGACCGCCTGCAGTTTATTAGTATGAATATGGAATTGCGGCTGATACCAAAGTATCATTTCCTTTTTATCCATTGCTTGATTCAACTGTGATTCAAGCTCCAGCTGTTCTAATACTTTTTCATTCATGTTCGCAGAATAAAGCTGGAACTTATCCCCGCCTAATTTCTTCGCATGATACATTGCAGCATCGGCATTACGTAACAATTCATCGGCTTCCTGGCCATCATAAGGGTAGATAGCGACACCCATGCTGCTCGTGATGTTAAAAACATGATCCGCCACTTGCACAGGTTCTTTAATAACGCGTAATAGCTTGGTAACAATTTTTGATATATCCTCAATTCTCTTCAGCTCTGTAATGATCATTACAAATTCATCGCCGCCTAATCGAGACAGGGTATCGAAAGAGCGGACTGCGGATAATAAACGCTGGGCGACTGTCACGAGCAACTCATCGCCCGCGGGATGACCTAAACTGTCATTAATCAGTTTAAATCGATCCAAATCGAAAAATGCAACGGCAAAGCTGGTTTGGTAACGCTTATAGGCAGCAATTGCCTGTTGCATCCTATCATGCAACAGCGCCCGATTTGCCAGGCCGGTAAGCGCATCATGGGTCGCTTGATACCGTAATTCCTCGGTGCGTTTTTCCACTTCCTGTTCCAACGATTTGGTATAGACACGGGACTCACGCAATAATTTCCATTTCCTGGTTAACGCATAGGCTAATTGGCGGACAGCAATATGGTCGAAGGGCTTTTTTAAAATAAGAAAATTATCACTGTGACCGAGTTCTTGAATGGTTTCTTCCCAACTGTAATCGGAATAGGCTGTGCAAATCACGACATGAATGTCTGGGTCAATGGCCCATATGTGCTTAATTGTTTCGATTCCATCCCAGCCTGGCGGCATACGAACATCGACAAAAGCAAGTGCATAGGGCTCTTGCTCCCTGGTTGCTTTTTCAATCAGTGCGGCACCTTCCTGTCCTTGCGTCGCGGTGTCTATTTTAAAGTGGGGTAAAACCAGGTTATCTGAATTGACATTCGCCGTATCAAAGAGTTGTTGCGCTAAATCTTCTAGCTCATTTTGGGCTGTTTTAGTTAAAACTTTGATAAAGTCCTTGTGAATCTCAGTGTTATCGTCAATGACGATGATACGAAAATCATATTTATTTTCATCCATAAAAATTTCGGCATGATTTTTTTAAAATTATAGCAAACAAAAAACCAGGCATTGAGAATGCGATTGGCAAGCACAGTAAATTGGGATGATGCAAAGCAAGCAACCAGCCCGTATCCCGGGTTCTCCTGCTCGCTCTGAAAAGCAGGGGGTATTTCTACTGCAAATTGATAAAGCAGGGCTGCTTTGGACCATCGGGTTAACTGGCAGGGAACCTATTTGAAGACGTTTTCGGTAATCGTTCAAAATCCGGCCAAATCATAAAAATTTATTCTATAATTAGACGGTGTGCTCAAAAATGAATACCTTGGGTGTGAATTTGCCAGGGATACGGCAGTATTATCAGGCCGAATCATGACAGAGTATGACATTGCTGATTTAGATTTTTATAATTTGCTGTTAACGTTGGCATTTTTCCTGATTATTTCCTCTCTCATCGCGTTGGAGTATGTTGCCAGATTACATCACCTCGGCAAAGCCGGGTTTCGACGTCGCCGTCTGCTAAACTGGTCTATTGGGTTGATTAATATCTTTTCTGCTTACCCGATTAGCAATTACTTTCTTGCTTATTACTGTGAAATCAATAACATAGGATTACTTAATTCTTATGGTGCTCCATTTTGGCTGGTATTTATTGTCTGGTTTATAATATCGGATCTCATTTATTATACTCATCATCGCCTCGGCCATTCGGTTAATATATTCTGGTATTTTCACCAGATCCATCACAGTGATAAATCCCCCAATATTACAACCACATTTCGCCTGCATCCGCTTGATTTTTTAAGCCTTCTGATAACTCGCTCTCTGTGTGTGATTATTTTTGGCCCTTGCCTTCTTGCGTTTGCGATCATCAATTTTTCTCATACGATCATTTCTTTCTTTTCCCACAGTAATGTGAGAATTAACGACAAATTTGAAAGAATTTTATGTCAATTTATCGTTACCCCCCGATATCATCTGCAACATCATACCAAAGCGCATTGTAATAAGAATTTTGCCACTGTTTTAACGGTTTGGGATAAAATAGGAGACAGACAGGTCCCACCGCTTCTGGGTGACATTGACCGGCATCAGCTTGCGATTGGTATCGACACCGAAATCGATTTCGAAAAATTTAAAAACCTGCTGTTGATTAACGACGTGGTCCATTGGTTTAAAAACCATTATTCCAGCTATTTCCCTTTCGTTCTTGGTATTCTGCTTTTTGTATTTATCTATTGGCTTGTTTGTATGGTTTTTCCGCCTTTATCCCAAGGATTTATCGGCATCAACGTTTGGGCATTCTTGATTATTCTATTTTTTACTGTGCACCTGTCATTACTAACGATTTCCATTTACCTGCATCGCTCCGAGACGCATCGTGCCTTGAAATTCCATCCTGTGATCACACACTTGTTTCGCTTTTGGCTGTGGTTGGCGACAGGAACCAATCGCCGGGAATGGGTAGCAATCCATCGTTTGCATCATCAGGATCCCGATGGCAAAAACGATCCACACAGCCCTGTTAACCTGGGCATTAAAACGTTGTTTTTATCCGGGATAGAAATTTATAATAGCGCCAAGACAGAGGAGAACGTCAAACAATTGGGTGTTATTCGCAATGATGATTTTTTAGAAAGACATCTCTATGGAAAATTTTCCATGGCAGGCCCCTTGGTGTTAATGCTAATCTATATCGCCTTTTTTGGCATCTGGGGGGTTCCGTTGTGGTTCCTGCAAATGATTTTGCAAATTATCCTGCAAGCGAGCGTGATTAATGGGCTTGGTCATTATTACGGCTACCGCAATTTTGACACCCAGGATAATTCTCATAATCTGACGCGTTTCGGGTTGTTCATCATGGGTGAAGAGTTGCACAATAATCACCATGGTAACCCTTCCAGCTGCAAATTTTCTTATCAATCAAACGAATGGGACCTCGGCTGGTTTTATATTTTAATTCTGGAGTATCTGGGACTGGCGACATTGAAAAAGCAGAAACAGCCAGATCATGATCCCTCGCTCTCCATTTTTAATCCCTTTATGAGCCAATGGACTGGGGATAAACCTCAGAGTTACCGGCGGGAGTCCATAACAACCATTGACAGAAAAACTCACAAAGATGGGTGAAGAGAATAGGAGGGCTATTCCTGTCTACTCGGTTAACTTAAGCATTGTCAAGCGCTTACCCTATCAGTCTTTTGTTGTTAAACTGAGTGGCTCACCAGTGTAATCAACAGGCAAAATGGATTTTTGATGAGACGAGAATCTGCTTTCAAAATACGCAATCTATCTAAAACATACCAAATGGGTGAGGTGCAAATCCATGCGTTGCAGCAGATTAATCTGGATTTATATCAAGGTGAATTGGTCGTGTTATTGGGTCCCTCAGGAAGCGGCAAATCTACCCTGCTCAATATTATCGGTGGTTTGGATGTGCCTACATCGGGCGAGGTAATTTATAAAGATCATATTATTACCTCTTCAAGTGAACATGAGCTTACTCGCTACAGGCGCGAGCACATTGGCTTTGTTTTCCAATTCTATAATTTAATATCCAATTTGACTGCCTTGGAAAATATCGCAATCGTTACCGAAATTGCGGAAAACCCCATGGAACCTGCTGAAGCAATCAAATTATTGGGACTGGAAAATCGAATGTCACATTTCCCTTCTCAACTGTCAGGAGGTGAGCAACAACGCGTTGCCATTGCTCGTGCCATAGCCAAGCAACCTGATGTACTTTTGTGCGATGAACCCACGGGAGCTCTTGATTGTGAAACGGGGAAACTTGTACTGGAAACGCTTGCTCTGGCTAATAAAAAATTAAATACAACGGTAGTGATCATTACCCATAATCTGGTCATCGGTCAGATGGCTGATCGGATAATACATATCGCAGATGGGCGAATCGCCCAGATTATTGAAAATAAAAATAAACACAAAGCCACTGATTTATCATGGTAATGATCTTAAACAGGAAATTATTACGAGATTTGTTCAAACTTAAAGGGCAAGTAGTCACTATTGCTTTAGTTGTCTGCAGTGGTATCAGTGTTCTGGTTTCATCAATTAGCACCTATCAATCATTGTCTAGGGCCCAACATCAATTTTACTCTGATTATCGTTTCGCAGATGTGTTTGCAAGCTTAAGGCGAGCTCCCATTTATATGCAGAAAAGGATTGCAGAAATACCCGGCGTCTCTCAAGTTGAAACACGCCTTGTTGAAGATGTTACTCTGGATTTACCCTGGTTACAGGAACCTGCCATCGGACGATTTATATCCATACCTGATTCAAGCCCATCCAATTTAAATCGATTGTTTTTACGTAAAGGACGTTTTCCTGAGCCTGGCAAGACCGATGAAATAGTCGTTAATGAAGGATTCGCTGAAGCCAATTCCATCAAACCAGGTGATGAGCTTTATGCATTGTTAAATGGCCATCGGCAGCTTCTTAATATCGTTGGGGTTGTTTTATCTCCGGAATATGTCTATGCCATTCGGGGCGAAGATCTTCTTCCGGATAACAGGCATTTTGGTGTCTTCTGGATCAATCATAAAGCGCTGAGTGCAGCTTTTGGGATGCAAGAAGGGTTTAATGATATCAGTCTAACCTTGGCGCCCAATGCTTCGGAAAAAGCAGTTCGTAAAGCGTTGGAACGATTATTTTTAAATTACGGCCTGTCTATTACTTACTCCCGAAGTGAACAAATTTCAGATAGATTTGTGACGAATGAAATAAATCAGCAAAAAATCATTGCCACTTTTATTCCGCCTATTTTTCTAATTGTGGCGTCTTTTTTATTAAATTTAGTCACTGGACGACTGGTCCAAAATCAAAGGGAACAAATCGCCTTATTCAAAGCGCTAGGTTATACCAATTCATCAATTGTTTTATTTTATGCAAAATTTGTGCTGGTGATTGTTCTGTTGGGTGCTGTCATGGGAATAGGGCTTGGGGCCTGGTTTGGTATGTTAATGACCGAGCTTTATGCTGACTATTTCAGGTTTCCTGTTTTCAATTATTCATTTTCAATTGAGGCGGCCCTGATGGGTGCTTTAGTGAGTTTTTTCGCGGCTGGGTCTGGTGCCTTGAAATCAATCCATCAAGTCGTTGCTTTAGCCCCGGCCGTAGCAATGCGTCCACCAGCTCCACCTATCTATCGAATACACCGTCTTGAGCGGTTTGCTTTAATTACCCGTCTTTCGTCAAGCGCTAAAATGTTTTATCGCCATACCTTTAGGCATTTATTTCGTACCGTAATTACTTCAATCGGGATTGCTTTAGCCATAGCGATGATTATCTTGGGTCTCTTTTGGCAGGATGCGGTTCACTATTTAATAAAAACACAATTTTTAATGTCGCAAAAGCAAGATGCGATCGTGTCGTTCACCCGGCAATTACAGGATAAGGTCCTTACTGAACTCAAGGGGATCAAGGGAATCATCAATGCTGAAGGCTATCGTATCGTGCCAGCTTTACTAACTAATCAACATTTCTCTGAGCAAACGGCATTATTTGGTATTCCATCCGATGCAAAATTAAAGGTCATTTTGGATCAAGATGAGAATCCCATGCCCATACCTGATTATGGACTTGTTTTAAGCAAAGGCTTAGCCGATCGGTTGCATGTAACCCCAGGGGATTGGGTTCAGGTTAATGTATTGGAGGCTAATAGAGCAACCATCAAGCTTAGAGTTCAAGGGATAGTTAATGATTATGTCGGTATGTTTGCGTATACCAATATTTTTTTAATTAATCGCATACTTCATGAAGACCATCTTATCAATCTTGCAGGCATTTCCATTGATTCCCTGTACAGTAATCAGCTCTACAGGGAGCTCAAAAAAAGACCTGGCGTCAGTTCGATAACGTTTAATACGTCAATTATTCAAACATTTAAAGAGACATTTGCGAAGCATGTACTCGTTTTTACTTCAATATTGTCTGGGTTCGCAATCGTTATCGCCATTGCGGTGGTGTATAACAATGCCATCATTATTCTTGCGGAACGCTCATGGGAATTATCCACGTTAAGGGTATTGGGATTCACTGAGCGAGAAGTGGCCAATATCCTTTTTTATACTGTTATTTTTGAGGTACTATTAGCGATACCGATGGGTATTTTCCTTGGGCATTGGATTTCATGGTCTCTATTGGAGTTGATGCAGACAGATTGGTTTAAAATTCCATTTATAATTGAACCCAAAACCTATGCAATAGCAATCATTGTCGTAGCGCTTTCAAGTGTGGTGAGTTTATTTATTATTAAAAAAAGAATACAACAACTCAATTTAACTACGGTATTAAAAGTGGGTGACTAGGTGTCAATTATTTATCAAAATATAAAAAAATACATCGGGCTTTTTATTTTTTTAGCATTGTTTTTCAGTATCCTTCTTTGGTTAATGGTACCGAAACCCATTAGGGTGCAATTGGCTGAGGCTAGATATGGAACTTATTCAGAATACATCGAGGAGGATGCAAAAACACGGGCAATTAAAATATACACTATAACCGCACCAGTAATGGGAAAATTACTCAGGATTAATTATTCTGAAGGGGATAGTGTATCCCGGAATGATATACTGGCAACCTTTTTGCCTGCCTCGCCATCACTGCTGGATATTCGCACCAAAGAGAAACTGGAACAAGAATTGGGTGCAGCAGAAGCCAGGTATGAAGAAACCAAAGCAATACTGGAGCAAGCGAAATCAGCATTAGATACAGCCCTTTCAGATTTTAATAGAAAAAAAGGTCTGCTCGCCAAAGGGTATGTTAGTCCGAGTGAAATAGAACATACCGAGTTGGAGTACAAGCTGAAGCAAAAAATGGTTCATGCTGCCGAACGTAAGGTGCATAGCGCGCAACACGATATTGAAAAAATTAAAGCCTCTTTAGTTGCTGCCTCGTCGAATCAAAATGACGCTCAAGACCACATTAATATTGTTGCCCCGATTTCTGGGAAGATATTGCGTATTAACCAAAAAAGTGAAACCACTCTTGATGTAGGTGCCGATATCATGTCGCTTGCTGATGTATCTAAACTGGAGGTGGTTGCTGATGTCTTAAGTACTGAGGCGGTCCAAATTCCAGACAAAGCTAAGGTTATTATTAGGCGATGGGGCGGAACTAGCGATTTAAAGGGTACCGTTCGCACCGTTGAGCCAAGTGGATACACTAAAATTTCAGCCTTGGGTGTCGAAGAGCAAAGGGTGAATGTCATTATTGACATTAATTCTCCTTATAAGCTATGGAAAAATCTTGGAGACGAGTTTCGAGTGGAGGTATTCATTTTAATTTATGAGTCAAAAAAAGAATTACTTATTCCAATGGGCGCATTATTTAGAGATTCCGAGCATTGGGCAGTGTATGTTGATGACGATGGAAAAGCCATTAAACGTATCATCGAAATTAAACGCCACAACGCTGATAATGCAATTGTGACTACTGGACTTAAAGAAGGAGAAAAAGTTGTTCTTTATCCTGGAAATTTAATCAGTAATGGTATGCGAATTAAGAATAAACTTGAGTAATGTGGGAGGTAACCCGTGCAATTCATTGTCGTGATTGGCATACCAAAGGGCCAGGTCTGCTTGACTGAATCAGGGTGTCTAATTTTCTGATGCCAATGAAATTTTTATAGAATTTGTGACAAACCGCCTTGGTCTGAGAGGTGGCGTAGAGTTGATCCTCATTGCAAATGCGTTAAAGAGAGCACCGGAGTCACTATGATCCTCTCCCAAAAACAGAGCCGTCAAAAACTAGAAAAAATTGACATCCTGATCCTCTCCCAAAAACAGAGCCGTCAAAAACTAGAAAAAATTGACATCCGAGATTTTCTGCCTAAACTGATTTGGGGTCAAATTGTTCAGGGAGGAATGGGGCCGAAAATCGTTGTAATCTTGACGCCATTCCTCAATTTTTCTTTTAGCATCTTCCAGAGAAAGAAACCAGTGGCTGTTCAGGCATTCATCCCTAAAACTGCCATTAAATGACTCAATAAACGCGTTATCTGTTGGTTTTCCGGGCCTTGAGAAATCCAAAGTTACATTATTCTGATAAGCCCATTTGTCTAATATCTTTGAAATAAACTCAGGGCCATTATCAATCCGGATGCTTTTTGGTAGCCTGTTATCAAGGACTCTGAGCTCCTCAAGAACATTCACAACTTCCTCACCCCGAATAGTCGGCCCTACATGAATAGCCATGCATTCCCGACTAAAATTATCGACTATAGTTAAAGCCCGTATTCTCCTCCCATTAAACAGATTGTCAGAAACAAAGTCCATGCTCCAGCATTCGTTTAAAGTGGACGCCATTAATCGTTCTTCTCTGTGCGCACCAGCAACATGACGGCGCGGACGCTTTCTGCGAAGATTAAGACCTTCCTCACAATAAATGCGGTGAACTTTTTTGTGATTAATAACCCATCCTTCCCGCCTTAATAAAACATGAATGCGTTGATAACCATAACGTACCCGTGTGTGGGCTATCTCACGTATACGGTGTCTTACTGCTGTATCTTCGCCACGACATGAACGGTACTGATATACACTACGGCTTAACATTAGAACGTCACAACTTCTGCGGATGCTTATCCGGTAACTGTCCTGAAGGGCTAATGCCAACGCTCGCTTTTTCCGTGGCTTTAAAGCTTTTTTGACAGAACATCCTGCAACATCTGCTTATCAAGACTTAGGTCAGCAACCAACTGCTTAAGACGCTTGTTTTCATCTTCCAGCTGACGAAGTTTCCTGAGTTCCGATGCACCAAGCCCACCATATTTTTTCTTCCATATGTAAAATGTCGCCTCGCTTATTCCCAGCTTTCGGCATACCTCTGAAACACTCGTTCCCAGTTCCGCCTGCTTCAACCCAAACAGAATTTGTTCTTCTGTAAATTTGCTTCTTTTCATGATGGCTTATACCTTTTTTGCTTGTTGATATTTTGCCAGATTTCTCCAGTTTAGGGTGGATCTATTTTCAGGGAGGAGATCAATTAAACTATGTTTGAGGAGAACAAAAATGAAAAAATCGCGGTATACAGAAACACAAATTGTAAAAATTCTAAAAGAAGTGGAAGCGGGTCGGCTGGTTAAAGAAATTTGTCGTGAATAGGGGATTTCAGACGCAACCTATTACAACTGGAAAGCAAAATATGGTGGTATGGAGGCATCCGATATAAAACGTCTAAAAGATCTTGAAGAAGAGAACCGTCGTCTAAAGCAGATGTATGCTGAACTAAGTCTTGATCACAAAATTCTGAAGGATATTGTCGAAAAAAAGCTGTGAAGCCATCTGTGAGGCGGGAGCTGGTTGATTATGTAGTGAATACTCATACTGTGAGTTTACGCCGAGCATGTAAGCCTTGAATCATGTTCATATCATGGCGAACAGGGCGATATAAAATAAATCAATATGACTAATTTAAGACCCCGTATTTTACAACATCCGTTAAATCCATTCCTAAACAGTCTTTAGGTAATAAAGCTACTAACTTTCTGACGGTTGATCAGTCAAGAACATCGCTTAGTATTAAGTGATCGAGTACGTCAGAGGATATTTCCCCTTAGCTTCTCACAGAGCGGTATGTAAATCTTTCTTACAATCGCCACTTTAGCTACATCCATCAAAATGACCAGCCCGTTTTTATCGCTCACTTTATCAAATCCTATTTACACCCAGTGTATGGGAAAAAACTGAACATGGCATCAGCAAGTCTTTACAAAAAAAAGATTAGAATTTTGCCAACCCGAGGTTCTTTATAGCACTACCTTTCATTTTCTGCTCACATCAAACATGGTTTAACAAGAAATCTGCTCGGCAATACACTCATTTACTCTTTATTTACGTTGTGACTAATAATTTCTTAATCTTGCGCTTGTATCGTCATAAATCAGAATGAATCTAAATTGGTTTGAATGGAGGCTTTTATTACTTCTGTTAAATAGGGGTCTGCGATTATGAAAAAAGAGAAAAGCGCAACAGAAAAAAAATACACGATGGGTGTTATTGTAAAAAACAGTGGTCAAGAAAATGGTCCTGGGCATGCGTCAGTATTTATCAAAAAAGATGAGGGCGGCAAAACTGTACAATTGAACCATACAAGTTTCTTCCCTGGAGGATTGGGAAGTCTTGTCAACGGTGCTACTCTCGGAACAGTTCCTGTGCTCGGAGAAAATGGACACACCAAAGAGGCGTTCATGGCCGATCTTAAAGAAAGTAACGTCGTTCTAACCAAACCGCTCTCTAAGGATGAGTACAGAGCTGTGAAGAATGAAAAGAGCGTGATCAATAAAGAGATTGAGAGTGGTAAAGTAGCTTATAGCGTTTTTGGTCGACTCAACCCCTTTGCAAACCTTTTCGTCGGCGTAAAGACTCCTGCAGAAGATCACTTTGGCATACATCATGAGGATACTGTAATCACCTCCCCTAAAGAAGTTCACAATTGTGCTTCCGTGGTGACGAAAGTTGTCAACGCATCAGGGACTAAGATTGACAACCCGGTGATACCGACACTCTTTACAGACAAGTTAAGGGATGCAGGTTTCGAGGAGGCAGCATCAGACAGTATAAGTTCCACCATATGCGATAGTACGACAAGATTCACGAAGTAATTGTTGAGGCGGGTGATATTTAATTGCCCGCTTCCATACAAAATAGAGCCTCGATATGAGATATAGCTTTCAGATTTTTAGAAAAATAAGCAGTTACCTGCAACTTGGGGTGGTTTTAATGACTTCATCTGGATACAATAAGAGTCCCAAATATGAATAAATATTTATCAATCAGTTTAAAAGGAGTGTTATGCTAGAAAAAATTATGCGAAAATTTAACGCAAAAGGCCCTGCCTCTGAACATGACGAAGGAGCCCACACTCTTTCTAACGCCCCTAAAAATACCCCATCTGCCTCCGAAAATACCTATGTGGCCATTTGGAATATGACAAAAGATAGTCCTGGTCATGCCGCCATTCAGATTGGTGGAGATGCTTTTAAAAAAGCTGATGGTGAGGACGGAGAGTATGTCAGTATTCATCCCAAAACAATACCATCGACTGGCATTACGGCCATCTTCCCTGTCAAGCCCTATTTTGCAAATAATCTATCAGAGGATGAGGAGACCTTAGGATTTGAGGACTCTAAGATAAAAATCGACAATACTGATATTTCATCAGTTCCAACTCCATGGCCAACCACCAAGACCATAAAGCCCAAGGCTCCTGATATGATTTTTAAAATCGAGAATTTAAATACAGAAGCAATGCGAGGGAAGCTTCATGATTTAAAGAAAAACGATAGTGATGACAAGGTAGGCTATCAACTCTTACCAAACGTGAATACGACTGACTTTCTTAAGGATGCAGCACATTTCGTAGCACAAGATCCAATCGATATCCAACAGTACACTAGCTCAACCAGTGCTCAGACAAAGTCTACTGAAACCTATAATTGCTCCACTTTAGTGTTGGACATGTTAAAAACTGGTGGACTTCAGTTTAAAACCTCTACAGCAAAACCATGGGGAATTACGCCAGATGGGTTAGCTGATGAGCTCAAAAGCTTAAACAAACGGTAGAGTTATTTCCCCATTATGGAATGCCTGGGCCCTTGACAGGCACTTTTAATTAAAACGGGGTTAAAATATTTAAATTCTCATTATCCAATTGACTCCACTAACACAAACGTAGGGAGTCAGAGATTAATTCCGAGGTATCGTCTTTCTTTTGGATTATGTAATCTTGGTGAGCATTTGAGACTGTAGATAAATAGTCTAACTGTCTATCATACAGCCTTTGAGGTTAAGGATATATAGTAATGAATAGAGAAGAATTAGAAGTTTTTACCCGGGAAGCGGCAAAGACATTAAAGACTGAACAAGATCTGAATGATTTCAGTCAAATGCTGACCAAGATTAAAGTTGAGGCGGCGCTTAAAGCTGAACTTGATGACCATCTAGGTTATGAAAAGCATGAAAAATCAGGCACCTCAAATAACCCGCAACGGCTATAGCAAGAAAATATTAAGAACTGAGGACGGTCAATTTGAGTTAAATACTCCAAGAGACAGGGAGGGCAGCTTTGAGCCGCAATTGGTAAAGAAGCACCAAACTCGTTTAACCTCCATGGATAATAAAATTCTTAGTCTTTATGCCAAGGGCATGACAACCCAGGAAATTGTTGCGACCTTCAAAGAAATGTACGATGCTGATGTCTCTCTGACCTTGATATCGAAAGTAACGGATGCTGTCACAGAGCGTGTTATTGAGTGGTAATATCGTCCTCTGGAAGCTATTTATCTTGCGCTTGGTGTTAACCTTGAAGGCCAGAAAGAACTGCTGGGCTGTATTGGAGAGTAGGGTTGGACAGCATCATAAATATGTATTTACCTATAATGGTCAACCTATTCAACAATGCAATACTAAAGCATGGCGAAATGCTCTTAAACGAGCCGGCATTGAAACTTTCGTTGGCATGATTTAAGGCATACATGGGCGAGTTGGCATGTTCAAAATGGAACAAGCCTGCAAGAGCTTCAGTTGTTAGGTGGATGGTCCAGTTTTGAGATGGTGTTACGTTATGCGCATCTTTCAAGTGATCATTTAAAGAATGCAGCGAGCAGGATTAATTCAATTGGATTGATGAGGGCATAACTTAGGAAGGTTAGGAGAATTTACGTGACAAATTCCGGCTCTTTCTCATTTAAGGGGGCACTTTAATCAAGTTAGTTTAAACTAACCCATTGATTTAGCGATCGAAATGGAGATTAAAGTGCCGAAACATGATCTTATCTTAAATTTACCTGGCTTTTCCATAAAAAAAGTACGGGGTTATCAACCTTTGATATTGGAACTTTCTTACAACCGATTACCAAGATGTGGCCATTGTCAAAGTAAAGAAGTGCGCAAGAAAGATTCCTACATTCGTACTGTTCATCACGAACTAGTAGGTCACAGACGCAGTCTCTTACAATTCAAAGCCTATAAGCTTTATTGCAATCGTTGTCATCGTTATGGCAACCAGCAATTTCCTGGTATTAATAAGTATCAACGTTCCACTTGGCGTCTACAAGCCGCTGTTTTTCATAAACATACCTCGGGGATTTCTCAAAGCGAGTTAGCCAGTCTATTTAAGAAGGGTAAGGCAACCATTGAACGATGGTATCAACGCCACTATAAAGAACAAGATAAGGAGCGGACCAATGCATACTGCCCATCCGTTTTAGGAATTGATGAACATTTCTTTAACCGAAAACAAGGATTCGTTACAACACTCTGTAACTTAAGAAAGAATAAAGTATTTGATATCGTCAAAGGGCGAAGTGAAACCGACCTGGCCGCTTACCTCGCTGCTTTACCGGGTAAAGAGCGGGTTAGAGTCGTCTGCATCGATTTAAGCACTACCTATCGTTCCATCGTTAAAAAGCATTTCCCCAACGCCAAAATAGTCGCTGACCGATTCCATGTCATTCGCTTAATGCAACACCAATGCATGATGACTTATAGGGAACTTGCAAGCAACGTCAAAAGCAATCGCGGCATCATGGCGCTCTTAAGAACCAAGCCTGAACGATTAACACCCTTAAAAAAAGCCAAGCGCGATGCTTTCCTGGCAGACAATCCAGCTATTGAAGCCGTCTATCAATTCCAACAACAGTTACACAATATACTCATGAAAAAAATGCTTACCAAGAACCGAGCACGTCAGTTAATCCCTCGCTTTTTGGAAATGCTCGACGAACTGAAGCAAAGCCCCTTTAAACCTCTAGCAGCTCTAGGTAAAACGCTCGATAACTGGAAAGAAGAAGTTGTTTGTATGTGGCGATTTAGTAAATCAAATGGTATCACTGAAGGCTTTCATCGGAAGATGAAACTGATTCAACGTCGTGCTTATGGTTTTAAAAACTTTGAAAATTATAGAACAAGGGTTAGAGTACTATGCTGATGATTGAGTGCCCCCGTAATTGGGAAAGACCCCAAATTCCCTACACTCGATTTTTTCACCTTCCCAAGATATTTGTAACTTATTGATTTTACAGCGAGAATTGGCCCGCCCGGAAGGATTCGAACCTCCGACCCCCTGGTTCGTAGCTGTATGGATCACTATTAAATTCATTTAAAATCAATGCCTTGCGATGTAACGGTTTTAAAAATTCCTGCCTAAAACGGCGTAAATAGGTGTGTATTTAAGTGAGTTTGTGACAAATTCACTACACGGGTTTAGGTATCGATTTAATTATATCGTTGCCGATTTCTTGAATTGGTGTGTATGGTGTGTATAATTTATTATGAAAAGCGCAGAAATAATAAAAATAATCGAGCGTGATGGTTGGGTAAAATGTCATCAAAAAGGCAGTCACTGTCAATTTAAACATCCAACCAAAAAGGGTAGGGTAACGATACCCCATCCTAAAAAAGATTTACCTATTAAAACAGTAGCCAGCATTTTTAAACAGGCTGGTATTGATAAGGAGGATATAAAATGAGATATCCGGTTGTTATTCATAAAGATGAAAACAGTGATTTTGGCGTGATGGTCCCTGATATTCCAGGATGTTATTCTGCCGGTAGTACGTATGATGAAGCACTGAATAATGTTATCGAAGCCATTGAGTGTCATCTTGAAGGCCTCTTGTTTGATAATGAATCCATCCCTGTTGGCTCCTCTTTAGATAGCTGGATAAATGAAGAAGAGTTTTCCGACGGAGTTTGGGCATTTGTTGATGTGGATTTAAGTCAAATATCTGGTAAGGCAAAACGTATTAATATTACTATGCCTGAACGGGTTTTAAATTTGATTGATTTGTATACGAAAAGTCATGCAATAAAAAATCGCTCATCTTTTTTAGCGGATGCGGCACTGAATTTTATAGAGAGTCATAAATAGCCCTATTCTTTAGAATTAAAACAGCCCAAGATCACTCAATGGGCTGTATGCGTTTTCCAGTTCAATTCGTTGTAGTGATTGGCATAACCTATTTAGCAAAGAAGTAGAAATAGATTATGGGTGTTGCCGCATTAGATACATTTTCAACAATGTAATGCTACATTACATTAGCCCGTGGCCAGAGGGAGATAGAGGGGTGTTAATACATAGATAGTCATTATTATTAAATTCAATTTTCCACCAATAAGAAAGGGGCAATATATCCCCATCGGGAGTGATTGCCGGGTTAACCGGAGAGTGTTCATCTAACTGTGTCACCTCGCTAGTTATCTAAGCCCTATATTTAATCTATCTTCAAAATAGATGTGTAACTGGGAAATGATAAGCGCCCAATTGTGCATGGGCTGATTCCATTTTTCCAGCACTTTTTGGCAAGCACAATAAATGAGCTTAATAAGGGCGTTTTCACTGGTGAAAGCGGCTTTATTTTTAGTGTATTTGCGGATTTGTCGATGAAAGCCTTCCACAATGTTAGTAGTATAAATAATGCGCCTGAGTTCTTCTGGGTATTTAAAATATTGGGATAGAGCCTCCCAGTTATTATTCCATGACTTCAATACAGCGGGGTATTTTTTGCCCCATTTTATCTCTAACTCTATTAAGTGATGCTCGGCTAGCTCTTTGCTGGTTGCTCTGTACACAAGCTTTAAATCGGCCATGAACGCTTTCTGGTCTTTACTGACTACATACTTTAGGGAGTTGCGAATTTGATGAACCACACAAAGCTGCACTTCGGTTTTAGGAAACACCTCAGCAATCGCCTCAGGAAACCCTTTAAGCCCATCAATGCTTGCAATGAGGATATCCTCTACGCCACGGGCTTTGAGGTCATTTAGAACACCAAGCCAGAAGCGAGCCCCCTCATTTTCAGATAAATAAAGACCTAAAATATCCTTCCGCCCCTCCGGTGTTACTGCAAGAACTGTATAAAACGCTTTGCTAGTCACTTTCCCCTCGACACGTACTTTAAAATGCATGGCATCTAAAAAAGCAATAGGATATACAGACTCCAAAGACCGATTGCGCCATTCGGTAATCATAGGAAGTAATTTATCTGTGATAAGGCTGATTTTAGCTGACGATACTTCTAAACCATACATCTCGGCTAGGTGTTCACTTATGGCTTCGTAGCTCATACCCAGGGCATATAAGGCTAAAACTTTGTTATCTAGGGATTCATTCAATACAGTTTGACGCTTCTTGACAATTTCTGGCTCAAAACTACCGTCTCTATCTCTTGGTGTCTCTAAATCAAAAACACCGGAAGTGGATTGTATGGTCTTGGTCGTTTTGCCATTGCGTCGATTCGTAAGTCCGGTTTCATGGCACGCTTCCATATGCGTGTCCATTTCACCTTCCAAAGCAGCTTCTAATAGTTCTTTGATTAACGGCGTTAATATCCCGTCTTTACCCGTCAAGGATTGACCTGATTTTAATTGAGATATCGCATCTGCTTTGAAATCATTGAAATCAAAATTCGCTAAATCTATTTTTTTATTCTTATTCATTGTCACCTCTACAAAATTGTACAAATTATATCAATTTTTTAGAGATGACACAGTTATTTGAACACTACCATTACACCAGCTGGGCAAAGCCGGCTTTCGACGTCGGCGGCTTCTAAATTGGTCTATCGGATTGATTAATATTTTTTCTGCTTACCCCATAAGCAATTATTTTCTTGCTTATTATTGTGAAATCAATAACATAGGACTACTTAACTATTACGGTGCCCCATTCTGGCTGGTATTTATCGTCTGGTTTATCATATCGGATCTCATTTACTATACTCATCATCGTCTGGGCCATTCAGTTAATTTATTCTGGTATTTTCACCAGATCCATCACAGTGACAAATCACCCAATATCACAACTACATTTCGTTTGCATCCGCTTGATTTTTTAAGCCTCCTAATTACCCGCTCGATTTGTGTGATTATTTTTGGCCCTTGCCTTCTCGCTTTTGCGATCATTAATTTTCTCATACGATAATTGCTTTCTTTTCCCACAGCAATATTAAAATTAATGATCAATTTGAAAGAATTTTATGTAAATTCATCGTTACACCCAGGTACCATCTGCAACATCACACAAAAGAGCATTGTAATAAGAATTTCGCCACCGTTTTAACGGTTTGGGATAAACTGGGCGGTAAACAGGTTCCGCCCCTTCTGGGTGACATTGACAGGCATCAACTTAATATTGGTATCGACACTGAAATAGATTTCGAAAAATTTAAAAATCTTATGTTGATTAACGACCTGGTCAATTGGTTGAAGAGCCATTATTCCAGCTATTTCCCCTTCGTTCTTGGTGTTCTGCTTTTTGTATTTTTCTATTGGTTGCTTTGTTTGATTTTACCGCCATTATCTCAAGGACTAATTGGTTTTAATATCTGGGCCTTCTTTATTTTTCTATTTTTTACCGTGCACTTATCCTTGCTTACGATTTCCATTTACCTGCATCGCGCAGAAACCCATCGGGCCTTGAAATTTCATCCTGTAATCACCCATTTTTTTCGATTTTGGCTGTGGTTGGCAACAGGAACCAATCGCAAGGAATGGGTAGCCATCCATCGCTTGCATCATCAGGATCCGGATGGCAAAAAGGATCCTCACAGCCCAGTCAACATCAGCATTAAAGTATTGTTTACATCTGGAATTGAAATTTATAATAGCGCCAAGAATCAGGACATTGTCAAACAGTTGGGTGTTATCCGGAATGATGACTTTTTGGAAAAACACCTCTATGGAAAATTTTCCATGGCAGGTCCCTTATTGTTGCTGTTGCTCTATATCGTCTTCATAGGCATCTGGGGAATTCCGTTGTGGTTTCTGCAAATGATTCTGCAAATTATCCTGCAAGCCAGTGTGATTAACGGCCTTGGTCATTATTACGGTTACCGTAATTTTGACACCCAGGATAATTCCCATAACCTGACCCGCTTTGGTCTGTTCATAGTGGGTGAAGAGTTGCACAATAACCACCATGGAGACTCTTCCAGCTGCAAATTTTCCGTCAAATCAAATGAATGGGATCTCGGATGGTTTTATATTCTGACTCTGCAGTATCTGGGGCTGGCTACATTGAAAAAGCGAACAAAACCCGATAACCGTCACTCAGGCGCTGTTTTGCACCCTTGCATGACTCAGGGGAATCAAGATAACCACCGTCAATCCATAAACACCATTGACAGGAACAGCCAAGTTGATTGATATTCCTTTGGGAATAGGAGTAGGCGCTTAACCCTTGTGAAACAACGAGAGCCAAGCTCCTGCATCAGCTGAATGAATCCATTAAATGATTTTAGATCGCGGTTAAGGTAGGGCTTTTTTCTTCGAAAATAAAACGAAATAAGGCAATTTTAGACGTGCAGGCGACTACTTCTTCCTGCATTTTCAGTCTATCCTGTTGCATCTGTTTAAGAGAAAGAATGGGTCAGAATACTAAAGAGCAGCTTCATATGGATACAACGTCTACTCAGCTGTTTTATCTATTGTGCATTTACAAGTAGATGGACAGATAGTCGTTTTAAGACAAGGAGAGAATATCACAGTAAAACCAATGAATGAGCATAAAATTGAAAATCGAGGAAGTACTGCTATCAAGTTTCTTGTAATCTCCACACCGCCGCATTCAAATGATAGGGTTGAGTAATAAAAAAATATCGTCCCAAAAACCCATCTTTTTAAGACGGCTATGAAAAAATGGTAACACCGTCACATCCAAGAATGGGCAAAAGGGGTTGCACGAAATTGATAAGGTGACTGTGTGATTAAACCTTTGTCAAAAAAGTTGGATAATTGCGTCTTAATTAGTCGTTACTTAAATATTTCAAGCGATAACTGTTCCACAAGCATCACGCTTGTTAAACGAGTTACCTCCGCATTTACGTGATATGGCTGCATTTAGCTTGGCGACTGGATTAAGAGCAGCTAATGTCACCGGATTGCAATGGCTGGATGTGGATTTGCACAAACGACATGCTTGGGTACATCCAGATGAGGCAAAAACTAAAAAAGCGATTTCTGTTCCTTTGAATGATAATGCAATTGCTGTATTGGAGAGTAGAATAGGGAGTCATCCAAAATATGTCTTTACCTATAATGGTCAACCTATTCAACAATGCAATACTAAAGCATGGCGAAATGCTCTTAAACGAGCCGGCATTGAAACTTTCGTTGGCATGATTTAAGGCATACATGGGCGAGTTGGCATGTTCAAAATGGAACAAGCCTGCAAGAGCTTCAGTTGTTAGGTGGATGGTCCAGTTTTGAGATGGTGTTACGTTATGCGCATCTTTCAAGTGATCATTTAAAGAATGCAGCGAGCAGGATTAATTCAATTGGATTGATGAGGGCATAACTTAGGAAGGTTAGGAGAATTTACGTGACAAATTCCCTACACTCGATTTTTTCACCTTCCCAAGATATTTGTAACTTATTGATTTTACAGCGAGAATTGGCGCGCCCGGAAGGATTCGAACCTCCGACCCCCTGGTTCGTAGCCAGATACTCTATCCAACTGAGCTACGGGCGCGTCGTTCTGTCTGGCGGAGAGAGAGGGATTCGAACCCTCGATGGGATTTCTCCCATACTCCCTTAGCAGGGGAGCGCCTTCGACCACTCGGCCATCTCTCCGTCCAATGAAGCGGCAGTATAGCAGGTATTTGCTTATCGTCAACACTGATTTTAAATAAAAATAATTTTTCACAAAATTTCCAAATGGTTAGGATTACTGCTATCTTTTACAATTAAAAAAATGGCTGACTAAATCAGCATGACATGTATCAGGAGGCGTGATGGAGCAACGATCAAATTTGCAGGGCAGGGCGGTCTATGTTGTTGATGGCAATCGAACTCCTTTCTTAAAAGCAAAGGATGTTGGGCCTTTTACCGGTTCGGATTTAGCGGTAGCGGCGGGGATTCCCTTGCTGAATCGCCAGCCATTCTCCCCGACTGAACTGGATGAGGTTATTATCGGTTCGGCCATGCCTGGCCCTGATGAAGCCAATATTGCCCGCGTTGTGGCCTTGCGTTTAGGCTGTGGCGATAAAGTTCCTGCGTTTACCGTCATGCGTAATTGTGCATCCGGTATGCAGGCATTGGACAATGCCGCCATGCAAATTGCTTCCGGCCGCAGTGAACTGGTTCTGGCCGGTGGTACCGATGCCATGAGTCATGCACCGTTATTATTTAATGAGAAAATGGCGTCCTGGTTAGGCCGCTGGTTTTCTGCAAAAAGCACAGGGCAACGTCTTGGTCTGATGACGCAGTTTCGCCCGTCTTTTCTGGCTCCTGTTATTGCCCTGCTCAGGGGCCTTACCGACCCCATCGTGGGTTTGAATATGGGACAGACCGCGGAAAAAGTGGCTTACCGTTTTGGTATCACCCGTGAACAAATGGATGAGTTTGCTGTACACAGTCATTTGCGGCTGGCTAAGGCCTATGAAGACGGCCGAATGACTGAAGTCATGCCCATCATTGATAAAAAAGGCAAAGTGTACCCTCAGGATGATGGCATGCGTACGGATTCAACCGTTGAAAAGCTGGCTAAACTCAAACCTTTTTTTGACAAAAAATTCGGCATGGTCACCGCCGGTAACAGTTCCCAGATTACGGATGGGGCTTGTTTATTGTTACTGGCCAGCGCGGATGCTGTGAAAAAATACAAACTGCCCGTGATGGGGCGCATTGTCGATTCTCAATGGGCGGCTCTCGATCCCTCGCAAATGGGGTTAGGGCCTGTCCATGCCGCGACACCGATTCTGCAACGGCAAAAACTCAAACCGGCGGAGCTTGATTGCTGGGAAATTAACGAAGCCTTTGCTGCGCAGGTTCTGGGCTGTCTCGCTGCCTGGAATGATGATGACTATTGCAAAACCCAACTCGGCCTGCAGCATGCCTTGGGCGCTCCTTCGCTGGATCAATTAAATAAAGATGGCGGTGCTATTGCGGCCGGGCATCCTATCGGTGCGAGCGGGGCTCGTATTGTATTGCATGTTTTAAAGTCTCTTGAACAGACAAAAGGAACCCGCGGTATGGCAGCAATTTGTATCGGCGGCGGCCAGGGTGGGGCAATGTATCTCGAACGTGTGACTGAGGTGAGCGAATAATGAATAACTACAAACATTGGGACATGGCGAAAGATGCCGACAACATTATCTGGCTGGCTATCAACCGCAGCGATACCTCGGCTAATACCATAAACGATGAAGTATTAAATGAATTAAACAGCTTGCTGCAGGAAATTGCCAAAGACAGCAATGCGGCGGGTGTCGTGATTTATTCCAGCAAACCCAAAGGATTTATTGCGGGCGCCGATGTCAATGCGTTTTCCAAATTCAATACCGCTGAAGAAGCCGTGGACTTTTTAAGAAAAGGGCAATCTGTTTTTGCCCGTCTTGAAGCCTTGGCGATTCCTACTGTGGCCATGATTGATGGCTTCTGCATGGGTGGCGGCATGGAACTGGCCTTGGCCTGTGATTACCGTATTGTGACGGATGACAAGGACACACGCCTGGGGTTGCCGGAAGTGATGTTGGGTATCCATCCCGGTTGGGGGGGGACTGTGCGGTTGCCACGCCTCATCGGAGGTTTTGATGCCATTTCCAAAGTAATTTTGACCGGTGCGCCGCTGGCGGCACAGAAGGCAAAAAAACTGGGCATGGTGGATGAAGTGGTTCCAGTGCGGCAATTAAAGCGTGCCGCAATTTACTACATTAAAAACAAACCAGCCAAACACAAGCCTCGATTTTTCCAGACCTTGTCCAATTGGGCATGGGTGCGCATGCTGTTGTCTCCTTTAATGCGTTATCAATTAGCCAAAAAAGTAAAAAAGCAGCATTACCCCGCACCCTATGCGATCATTGATTTATGGGAAAAAGAGGGCGGTCACGGTGAGCGCGCTTACTTAAAAGAAGTGGATTCAGTAGAACAACTGGTAAGCAAAAGTGACACGGCAAAAAACCTTATCCGTGTGTTTTCATTACGCGAGCGCATGAAGTCGTTTGCCAAAGATTCCGATTTTAAAGCCCAGCAAGTCCATGTCATTGGCGCGGGCGTTATGGGCGGCGACATTGCTGCGTGGTGTGCCCTGCGTGGTTTAAAAGTGACATTGCAGGATAAATCCTATCAACAGATTGCTCCTGCCATTGGTCGGGCGCACACCCTGTATAAGAAAAAACTCAAGCAACCACGCCTGATTCAGGCGGCTCTGGATCGTTTGATTCCTGATCCGGATGGCCATGGCATTGCCGGGGCTGATGTGATTATTGAAGCGGTGTTTGAGAACCTGGAGGTGAAGCAGTCCATTTTCAAACGGGTGGAAGTACAGGCAAAGAAGACGGCCATCATTGCGACCAATACTTCCAGTATTCCTCTCGATGAAATCAGCCAGGTGATGAAGCACCCCGAGCGTTTGATTGGCATTCACTTCTTCAATCCCGTGGCTAAAATGGAGCTGGTGGAAGTGGTCAGCAGTACCAAAAGCTCCAAAACAGTGGTGCAGGACGCCTGTGCCTTTGTGGGGCAAATTGGTCGCCTGCCTTTACCGGTCAAATCCAGCCCCGGTTTCCTGATTAACCGCGTATTAATGCCCTATCTTATGGAATGTGTGCAATTGATTGAAGAAGGGTACAGCGGCGCGGTGATTGATAATGCGGCCGAAGAGTTTGGCATGTTTATGGGACCGGTTGAATTGGCAGACACCGTAGGAATGGACGTGTGTCTCGCCGTGGCTGAAAACCTGACTGGCCATTTTGGTGGGACGGTACCGCAACGCCTTCGTGACATGGTAAAAGAGGGCAAACTCGGGCGTAAGACCGGTGAAGGTTTCTACCGCTACAAAAACGGTAAGCCGATTAAGCCCAAGGTGAAGTCCGACAAGTCGGGCAAAGACATTGCGAATCGTCTGATTCTGCGCATGGTCAACGAATCCGCATCCTGTCTGCGGGAGGGGGTAGTGGCCGACAGCGACCTGCTGGATGGCGGAATGATTTTTGCCACCGGCTTTGCGCCTTTCCGTGGTGGTCCCATGAATTACGCGAAACAATTTGGTCATGACAAACTCAATGAATTGTTTGCCAAACTTGAGTCCAAATACGGTTCGCGTTTCAAGGCGAACAGCGATTTGTAATTCATTTGCGTCATGTGTTTAATAATGGCAGAGAGTATCTGCCATTATTCTTTATTGGGGTTATACCATGGTGCGATTATTCCTTAATATTGGTTTTTTATTATTCCTAAGTCCTGCTTTTTCAACGACCTTTGTGATTCCCGCCTCAGGCGACCTGGTGGGTGAAATTCAATACGACTCCCCGGAGCCCGGTGAAACTTTAAGCGATGTCGGCATTCGGTATGATGTTGGTTATTTCGAAATGGTTAGAGCCAATCCTCAGGTTGATCCGCTTAGGCCCTTGCCTTTGCGCACCCGTCTGGTCATTCCTTCGCAGTATTTGCTGCCGCCAGGACCCCGCGAAGGCATTGTGATTAACCTGGCGGAATACCGCTTGTACTATTATCCGCCCGGAGACAATGTGGTTGTCACCATGCCGGTGGGTATCGGACGCGAGGGTTGGCATACGCCAGTGGGAAAAACCAGGGTCACTGTCAAGGAGCGCGATCCCGTGTGGCATCCAACAGCCAACGTCAGGGCAGAGGCAGCAAAAAATGGCACTCCCATTCCGAATGAATTCCCTGGCGGCGATGGCAACCCGCTGGGGCGCCATGTATTAAGATTGGGCTGGGCTACTTACCTGATTCACGGAACCAATCGCCGCGACGGCGTCGGCTCTCGTGTCAGCGCAGGATGCATTCGCATGATGCCGGAAGACATAGAACAATTATTCGACATGGTTGCTGTGGGCACACCGGTCACAGTGATGAATGAACCGTTAAAGCTGGGTTTAATGAATGGGCAATTGTATTTGCAGGTGCATCCTGCCTTAACGGACGAAAAAAAAGTCAATCTTCATGCCTACTTACAGGATAAATTGAGCGGCTATGCACTTAAAAAATCACTGAACCAGCAGGTTGTCGGTACCGAACTGCGCTCGCCTAGCGGCGTCCCCGTTAAAATTACCGCTTAAGCAGGTGGCGTTGGCAAAAATAGTAAGCGATGTGGCAAAGCCCCGCTAAAATGACGCTGCCTAAAATGTCAACGGGGTAGTGCCAGCCCAGCAGCACACAGGATGCAATAAGCAGTAGATTGAGCGGCAGGAGCAGAAGGCATAGCACTCGCAGACGCCGGCACAGGTAGACACTGAACCAGGCCCACACGGCATGAAACGATGGAAACGCAACCATTCCGCCATACAGGGTGGACGGGATTCGGTGGTTTTGAATTTCCATGAATTTAATGCCGGTGGCATGCTGCTCTGAAAAAAAATAAGGGCTTGACACCATGCTTGCCGGCGCCACAGTAGGAAAAAAATAATAAACGCTGAATCCTAAAATAAAACTGCATAGCAGCAGAAAAAAATGCTCATTAACCACATCAAACTGACGGAAAAAAATAATAATCAGCGGCAGGCAGCTCAATTGGTAATCAATGCTGGCATAAGCGTAGACCAGCAGTTGTTTAAAGGATGGGTATTGGGCTGTCCACGCGACAATGCCAGCCATATCGATGTTAAACAGGGCTTCAAAGGCAATCAGGTAATGATCGATGGGAGGAAAGGGTGTGTATTGGGCCGCATTGGTCATTGTTGCCAATGTCGCCATGACAATAAAAAATAACACCGTTTTGCGGGCGATGAGGTAACTGACGTGTTCATTGGAAAACAATAAGCGACAACCCAGCATCATCAATAACAAGGTTACCCCCATGCCAAAACTGCCATTGGGGAAATAATTGTTACCATGAAAATGGAGAAAAAAATGATTCACCAACAGTGATGAAAATGACAGGAACAATGCGAGTGCAAGCAAGGGGAAAAGGCAACTCTCATCATCAGTCAGGGGGCTATTCGCTTTCAAGCAATTGCTCTTTTTGTTTAATGGCCTGATAAATTTCTTCACGATGCACGTTCACGGAGCGTGGTGCCTTGATGCCAAATTTAATATTGCCATCTTCGAGTGTTTTAAAGACAACCACTTCAATCGCTTCGCCCTTGACTATGACGGTAAAGGGTTTTTCAAACGAGACGTTAATAATTTCCATAGGTAATTTTTTGCTTTTTTTGTTGTTATATCCTATGAATGGGCTAAATGCAATTTGGCTCTTCAAGATTCTATGACCAATCAAACAAAGAGCATGCCTCTTAAATGGCATGCCAGGATGTTTGGGTCAAGCTTAAGGGGTGATCTCTGATTTAGGATTAAGGGAATCAGGCTCTTTCTTGCTTGCTTCTGAATCAAAAATAGAAAATTGGGTAACGGAGGTTGACACGGGCTTATTGAGAGCGCTTTGGTGTTGCAATTGCTTCAAACGCGCTTCACAGGCGGGTATAAATTGATTTTGATAAAATGCAATTATTTTAGGATTGCAATGATCACCGTTCCCTGTCCAAAGGAGTTGCACTGCATTAGAAAGAAATTGGGCAGGCTCATCAACGCCCTCTGATTGACATTCCTCAAGGCCTTTTAGCGAAGAAAAATCATTATCAAATACAACATCAGCAATGAACAGGACAATGCCATGGAGGAAAAAGCCTTGCGTAATAACTCGGTTTTTTTCTATATCGTCACTGTGGTTTCCTGCAATATACAAAGTGCCCTTTTGATAAAGCGTCATGTCCTTGCTCGTTCCAAGGCTTAAGCGTTCAACGGTATCACTTGTGGGATCGATTGCAATTGTTAACTGATCGGTTTTGGTGAAATGATGCGCAATTTTAATTAAGATTGCTGATTCCACACGATCCAGCATCTTCAAGAACGTTTGTTCCATTGATTTAGAATCAATGGCCGCTTTTACACAACCCGTTGAAATGTTTTTCGCGAGCTCTATTGCAATGTTTTTACTCATGCCTATTCCTTGGTTCTTCATTATTTAATTCTAAAAACGCTGTTAAATCAAGATCGTTGACAGCGATAACATAGCCGTATCACTTGACGAATGCAAGTAAATTTTAAATGCAGAGAGTTAATGAATTTTGCATGAACAATCGTTTTAAGTCATTTTATTTTAATGTTCAATGGATGCCAGGCAACTCATTGAGCGGCCTGGATCCTGACTGCTTATTACAAGGTCACCGATGTACAGATTTCGATGACTGGTGCTGCGTTTTTAAGTTTTTGGAGGGACTCCAGGGTGATATTGGCACGCTCGAATGTTTCCGCGATAAGTTTCACATTAAACGGGCATAAATTACTGGAAGTATGCTGCTTGCCATGTTGTTTGAAAAATCCACCTGTGGCAATCGTTGCGGAGGGCGTTTGTGTGCCGTCATCGTGTTTAATTAATTCAAAATAATATTTCCCGAGGCGAATTCGTTTATGTGAGCTGCCGTTACCAATTTCTTCTATTTCACCATCTAAATGTTCAATTAATTTATATACCTTTTTTGCTTTAATCGGTGATTCTCTGTTTAGAATACGCTCTAATAACGCTAAGCGCTTGGGGTTTAATTTTTTTAATCGCTGCTCCATGTGGGAATCCACTTGAAATTCCGGGCTAAAAAATGACAGGTTTTCTTTGTGGTTTACTGTCTTCCTTGGTGGCTTTTCCTCCCGTTTGCGTTCAATCTCAGCTCGTCGCTGCTTGTTACGTTCAGATTTTTCCTGTAAATAAGCCTGGGATTTTTTATCGACTTCTTCAGATTCTTCTTTGTTCTTCTTAATCATCGACTCTAATCGTTGATTATAATTTGTCCATATCTGTTTTTCGGTTTCAGCGATCCTTTGTTTAAGCGCGATTAATTGCTTCTCCATTGTTTTTTGCTTGCGATAGGAGTCTGATTCGAGTTCATCGATGTCATCAATCTTCCTGATTTTCTGCGGACACGCTTCAGGCCATTCTGTCTTTAGTGAGTCAATCTGGCTTTGAATGGTTTCTAATTCATAGGTGAGTTCATGCAACAGGTGGTGTTCTTCAGTGGTCATCTCAAAATCAATTTTGTCGATTTGAGAAACTAACGCTTCGGTCTGCTTGTTCAGTTGAGTGAGTGATGAAGTAATCTGAATCCAGATTTTAGGATAATAAACTTCCGCCTTCTTTCTAGCATCGACCTCCGCTTTTGATTTCAAAGCCGCTTTTTCCGAGCTTTCCCATGAATCAATTAACTGTTGTAAAAAATTAAGCGAGGGTTGAACAGCGAAGAATAATTTAACGTTCTCTTCGATGACGGTGCACGGATCCTGATTGGGCCTGGCGTTTTCTTTTACACGCTCGACGATGCTTGATAAATCGCGCAACGCTTTTGGCAATTCCACCTTCGTCGTGTCGTCTAATCCGTCAATTCCGTTCATCTCAGACACTTGTTCGTCAATCATGGAGTCCAGTTTCTGTTTTGATGGCAGCGTGCCTTTCGCTTTACCAGGCATTAAGTCGCCGCTTACGCGCTGGATAAATGCCTTTAAACTTTTAATGGCGGGTTCCCAGTTTATTGTCACAACGCTTTTAAATTCTCTGCGCTCCCATTTTTGCATGGAGTAGGTGTTTTGCCTTGTGGATACTTTGATGAGACGCTGCAGTGTGGCATAAGAGGATGGAAGATGCGGTTTAATGAGGCCTTGAAATTCTTTGAGAAGATCATGGTCATTAAACGCAGCCTGGACTTTGTCGCGAGTAGGAATTTTTTTTGATGTAAGAATCGCTTTGAACTGGGCGCAATACGGTAAATTCTGCTCAATTAAAAGATTGACTAAAGAAAAGGCCTGATCTTCGTTATCATTTGCCGAGGCTTCCCATAGTCTATGGTAAAAAGCCAGCCTTTCGTTAACAACAAGCATTAATTGGTTAATCGTGTGTTTGATCTCTTTATCGACCGGGATTTCAAAGATTTCTTCCAGGTAGGACTTAACGTCCTCTTCACTAACTTTATTATTTTCAATGTCCTTAAGATAAAAAAAATGATTGCGAAGGTAGTCATGTCGTGCATAAATTTGCTGACGAAGCTGTTCTAATTGAGACGATGGAGTTGGCATAATTAAGTTCAATTGTTTATTTAAAGGCCAGAATCTACCATTTGAATATTAACTAAGCCTTAAGTAAATTCCGTTTAGAGGGAGGCTAGCCTGATTGTATGCCCTCTGAACAGGAGAGATAGAGGGTTAGGCCTAACGTCCATAGATTATTTTTAAACTGCATGAGCAAACAAGGCTTGATCGGTTACCACACCTTCGATTGCTATAAGGTTCCAAATCAGTTACAATCGACCGTTTTTTTAACCTTGCCTTACTTTATCTCAAATTAAAGAAGGCTTTTATCCATAAGGAAAATTCATGAGACATTATGAAATTGTATTCCTTGTTCACCCCGATCAAAGTGAACAGGTTCCTGCGATGGTCGAGCGCTATGAAGGTATTATTACCAAGCAGGGCGGGGCTATTCATCGCAAAGAAGACTGGGGCCGCAGACAGCTGGCTTACCCCATCAAAGACGTTCATAAAGCCCATTACATTCTGATGAACATCGAGTGTAATCAAACTGCCCTTGATGAATTAAAAAACGCATTCAAATTCAACGATGCGATTTTGCGTGAATTAATTATCAGTCAGAAACATGCGATTACTACGGAATCCATGTTAATGAAAAAAGAAAAAGACAACCGAGCAGCTTAAGGGGATTTATTTATGACAGCTTATTCACGTCGCAAAAAAATGTGTCGTTTCAGCGGTGAAGATTCGTTTGAAATCGACTACAAAGATCTGAACATGTTAAAGAACTACATTACCGAAACCGGTAAAATTGTTCCAAGCCGTATAACTGGCACTCAAACCCGTTTTCAGCGTCAATTGGCCATTGCCATTAAACGCGCTCGTTTTCTGGGATTACTGCCATATTGCGATAGCCATCGGTAAAAATGAAACACACGGGCAGACTTTTACAAAAGCAGGGCCATTTCTTATTGCAAAATGAGAAATATGCCTGGTTTTTGACGGCCGTATTGGCGGTAATACCGTTTACCGCCTGGGTGTCCTTGTCTGTCATGGCCCTGGTCACCCTGCGTAAGGGCTGGGCTTCTGGTTGCCAATGCTTGATTATCGGGCTGACGGTGTCCCTCTGCATGGCAGAGATGACCACTTCAAGCCCTTATCTGCTGTCGACCATTGCCCTCACCTACCTGACTTGCTACATGGGAGCCTGCTTGCTGCGTGCTACCGCCAGTTGGCAGAAAGTGGCTGTTTTTATCATCAGTCTGGCGACAGTGGTTATCCTTCTGGTTCATAGCCTGGCTTCCGAGTTTATTCTTGCCCAGTATAAAATGGTTCAGGAAATGCTCAGGGCCCTTGATCAGGGAAATGTCATTGCCAGCCTGCTTGAACATCAACCACCTGAAAACCAGGTCAGTCTCGCAAATTATCTGTTAGGCATTAAGGCCATCAGTGTCTTGTTATCAGCGGTTTTTTCGCTGTTAGTGGCACGCGCCGTCCAGTCCATGCTCTTTTATCCTGGCGGTTTCAAAAGGGAAGTCATGGCGTTTCGTGCCAACAGTGCAGCGGTCGTTTTGCTATTGGTATGCCTTTATGGGGTCTATCAGCATAACCCCGTGTTATTAAGTTGTTTACCGTTATTTTTTGTCTATCTGATGGCGGCTGGGATTAGTTTAAGTCTCAGTTTACTGGCTCAAAAACGTCGTCTCGCATTCTGGGTGCTATTACTGATGCCCATCGTTGTGGTGCCGTACATTATGCTGCCGGTGTATGTGTTGTTTGGATCAATCGATAGTTTATTTAATTTGAGAGCGCGCCGCTTGTTTTTAGCGGGCGAAAATCAGAACAAGGGGTAAGAGATGCAAGTTATTTTATTAGAAAACGTTAGAAATTTAGGCAAACTTGGCGACAAAGTGAATGTTGCAAATGGTTTTGGCAGAAATTTTCTGATCCCACAAAGCAAGGCTGTATTTGCTACTGCAGAAAATGTTAAATTGTTTGAACAACGTCGTGCCGAACTTGAGAAAAAAGCACAACAGGCTCAGGCTGTTGCCGAACAACGTGCAGCCAAGCTGAACGACATCACGCTGGTTATCTCTGCCATGGCCAGTGACGAAGGCAAGCTGTACGGTTCTGTTGGTGTGAATGAAATCCGGGATGCCCTGGTGGCGCGTTCCATTGAAGTCAGCCGACGCGAAATTGTCATGCCAGAAGGTCCTATCCATTCTGTGGGTGATTTCACTGTTGAAGTTCATGTTCACAGCGATGTGATTGCGACGCTTCAAATTCAGGTGGTTGCTTCCAAATAAGGAATGCTTCCCGTAAAAGAGCCTGCTTCAGCAGGCTTTTTTATTTCAATTGCTCAAGCCTGACAATATCATAGGCCGGTTCTTCGTAGGGATGCGCTTGTTTTAATGCCGTAATCGCGTCACGCAAACGACGCTCCTCACACAGCATTTCCACTTTGACTTCGGTAACATAGTTCAGTTCCAATGGTTCACCCAGCGCAGGGTTTGCGCCTTGTAGCGGTCGAAATTGACCCTGGCCTAAGGTTTGCCAACAAGTCTGATCATAATTTCCGAGTTTGCCTGCCCCCGCGTCAAACAAAGCCTGCTTGACCGCCTGCAAATGACTTTCCGGGACATAAAACGACAATTTGAATTCGGGCATTACGCTTTCCATTTAATATTACACCCAAGGCTTGGTTTTTGTGTTTCATTGACTTGTTGATTCGCCAGCACGCAATCCAGGGCTACACGAATAGAATCCCCTGTGACCGGGATGGTATTTCCTGGCCTGGAGTCATCAAACTGGCCACGATAAATCAGCGACAACTGATTATCATAGACAAAAAAATCGGGCGTGCAGGCCGCTTGATAGGCTCTGGCAACCTCCTGGGTTTCATCAAAAAGATAAGGGAAGGGGTATTGTTCTGTTATTGCTGTGCGCTTCATGTTGTCGGGTGAATCATCAGGATAATTGACAACATCATTGGAATTGATGGCATAAAATCGTATGTCTTTAGGCAGGTAATCATTGGCCAGGCGTGTTAATTCCCGGTTGATGTGTTTCACATAAGGGCAATGATTGCAGATAAACATAATCACCGTGGCTTTGGCCTTGTTGTCCTGTGTGAGATTAATCGTTTTACCGGTTACCACGTCAGTCAAAGAAAAAACAGGGGCCTGGGTTCCCAGTGGGGACATGGTAGAAGGTGTTTTAGCCATAAAATCTCCAGAATTAAAAAACAAGTATTTTCAGGATTGCAATCAGAGCAAACAATGAATTCAGTATCGCCCAGATTAACGCCGCTTTTTTACTGGATGCATTGTAGAACGCATAACAGGCCACTGCACTACCGCCGCTGAAAAAAACCCATTGATTTTCATAAGCAAGCCCTATTGACAACAGCGCGATGCCGGTTATTCCGATGAGAATAAATGCATTGGTTAACTGGCCACTTAAATAGTAAAAAAACAATAATTGCACACAAAGCAGGATGGGAATGGCTAATTGCAGAGCAGGTCCAATGCCTAGAAGGACAGCGCCATGTCCGGCAATTAATATTAATTCCAGGGCGATAAAATAAACCAGTTTGAAATGCAGAGCGGTGAATAACAAAAGCGTTGAACCAGCGACAAAATACAATTGCGCCGGCATTTTAATCAATCCAAGAAGCGAAACAATGCTGCCTAGAACCCCAAGCAGCGCGAATAATGTGTTGTGGGTACTGAGAGGTACCTTACCATCGTAAGTAAATTCCTTTTGCGGCGGCATCATTAATGACCTGTCGTTGTGATTTATTAGTAGATACCCAGTAATTTCCCATATTACTCAAAGCAAATTTAACTCGGGGATATTGGCAAACATCCAGTACATCGCGACAATTCACTTTGGCTGTGTTTTCATTTTCGGTGTAGAAGCATTGGAAATGCATTTCGCGAATGTCGGAGGCAAAGGCAGCCCAATTGGCTGGTTCAAGCTTGGCGGTCAGAGGCGGGCTCATAAACACTTCACGTGTTTCGATGCGCTGGAGTTCGATGGTTCTGTCGCTGCGATTCTGGATGAGGTAAAAGGCTTGATCGCCGGTTTCATTCACAATCAGGTGGTAATTACTGTAACCAAAGCCGCTGACTTCGCAACCATGGGGAAATGCTTCGGCATGTGACACAGTGTTCATTAATAAACAGGTTGCCAATACAGTAAACGTACAACGGTAAACAGACATACTCACCTCAATCCTCACATTGAAAACGCATTATATTAATCAGTCTTTAGGCAAATGTGAATGATTCTATGATTCTTTATGTGCAGACATGCGGGAAATGATCATTGGGGAGTAAGTCCTGTACACGCTTAAAGACAGGTACATGATGACATAACCCAGTGAAACAGCCAGATAGACGGGATTAATCTGAGGATAATTCCATAAGATCAGGGCCGAACTGATGCCATAAATCAATGAAAAACTGTGCATCATGATTTTAAGGGTTCTGGATTCAGTGAGGTAATCAAGCCGTGAGGGGTAAACGTATTTAATCGGAACGAAAACCAGGATGCACAGAAGGGTGAGGATCAGGGCATTGGTGAACATGGATGTGTTAAAAATGAACATATAAAATACCGCAATGTTCCAATAACAGGGAAATCCTTTGAAGAAATGATCCGGTGTTTTCGCATCCGATTGACAAAATTGATAGGATGAGGCGATTGTAATGGCCACAATAATAAGCAATTTGACATCCGCAGACAGCATATCCGGTTTAACGAACAGGAAAAAGCAGGGGGTGATGACGTAATTGAGGTAATCAACAATATTGTCCAGCAAAGCCCCATCTATATTCGGCAATACGGTTTTTACTCTGACCAGCCGTGCCAGGGTGCCATCAAGGGCGTCAATAACAACCGTTATAGCCATGAACCACAGAGCCTGTACATAGTCATGCTGGTAAATTTTGGCCAGCGTTAAAAGTCCAAAGCAGGCTGCGCTGGCAGTAAACGCATGGACGGCCCAGGCAACCAGGTAATGAGCGGGGTGGTAGCCTAGAGTTCTATTTGTCATTAAAATTATCCCAATGTGGAGTAAAATTCATTCATGCAGACGCGCAGTGTACGTATCCGCCTGTCGTTCTGAAAATAGTAACAACAATCAAATCCTCTAGGCAACCACCGAACGTCATACAGGAATTGATTATTTGGCTAGAATGGACACATTATGAATAAAACTATAAAAACTGAATTAAATATTATCCATTACGGGGATCAACCTGCGGTGGCGCCGCTTTAAACTGTTGCACTCGCGCAGAGATAGTCTAAACTCTTTTAAATTAATAAGAATCCCACACCGCCATGAGCATTCAGACCATCAATCCGGCTACCGAAGAAAAACTCGCTAAATACCCTCTGCTTTCAGGCAAAGACGTGAATCACCTCATTGACAGGGCCGATAACGCCTTTCTTGACTGGCGCAAAACTTCTTTCGAATTCAGACGCCAGCACATGCTTGCCTTAAGCGATTTACTTCGCCGTAAAAAAAAGGAACTCGCGCTGTTAATCGCCCGTGAGATGGGTAAACCCATTACTCAGGGTGAGGCGGAAATAGAAAAATGCGCCTGGCTTGCTGAGCATTATGCCGAAAAGGCAGAGGAGTATTTAAAGCCGCAAACCATACAGACTGAATTGCAGAAATCCACGGTGTATTACCAGCCGCTTGGCATTGTCTTTGCAATCATGCCCTGGAATTTCCCTTTCTGGCAGGTTTATCGTTGCGCGATACCGGCTATCATGGCAGGAAATGCCGTGATTTTAAAACATGCGCCGGTGACCACGGGGTGCGGTTTTGCGATTGAAAAATTGTTCATTGAGGCGGGTTTCTCTCCCCATCTGTTTCAACAGGCGGTTGTGGATAATGAAGGCGCTGCTGCACTCATTGCCCATGATAAAATAGCCTCCTTAAGTTTTACCGGCAGTGAGAAAGCAGGCCGTGTAGTCGCGGCCAATGCGGCGTCGCATTTAAAAAAATCCGTACTCGAATTGGGCGGAAGCGATCCCTACCTTGTGCTTGATGATGCCGACCTCGATTTGGCGGCGGATTGCATCATTAAGTCCCGTCTGAATAATTGTGGTCAGGTTTGCATTGCAGCCAAACGCATCATCGCCGTGGCTTGCGTTTATGACGACCTGGTGGCCAAGATTCAGCAACGCCTGCAGCACTATGCCATGGGCGAGCCTGCCAACCCTGAAACAACGCTGGGTCCGATGGCGCGTGAAGATTTGCGTGCTACGCTGCATCAACAGGTTCTTGAGAGTGTGAAGCAGGGCGCGCGTCTGGTGGAGGGCGGCGTATTGCCTGCAGGCCCCGGATTTTATTATCCACCCACCTTGCTTGTGAATGTCAAACCTGGCATGACGGCCTTTGAGGAGGAGTTATTTGGTCCAGTTATCGCAGTCATTCAGGTGAACAATGAAGCAGAAGGCATTCGTTTGGCGAACCAAAGCCCGTATGGATTGGCAGGCGCTGTGTTTACCCGTGACATTGTGCGCGGTGAAGACATTGCCAAAAACCTCATTGAGGCCGGCAGTTGCTTTGTCAATGCCCTGGTTGCCTCTGATCCGAGATTACCGTTTGGCGGAATCAAGCACTCCGGCTATGGGCGGGAGCTTTCACGTGAAGGTATTTTGGAATTTGTTAATATTAAAACCGTAGCAATCAAGTGATGTTCTGATGAAGCAATACATTTACATTTCGGCCGCGAGGCAAATCATGGCGTGTTATGAACAGGATGCGCTTTGGAAAACCTACCCGGTGTCCACCGCAAAAAATGGCCTGGGTGAGGGCATGGGCAGTGAGTGCACGCCCCGTGGATGGCATCGTATTCATTCCCGCATTGGATTGGATGCTGTCGAAAACAGTGTGTTTGTCGGGCGTGAATGGACGGGTGAAATTTACGATGCCTCGCTCGCTGCGCGCTACCCGGGGCGAGACTGGATTTTAACCCGGATTCTGCAGCTGGATGGTTTGGAGCCGGGACGTAATCAGGGCGGTGACGTTGACAGCCTGAAACGCTACATTTATATCCACGGCACACCCGATTCAACGCCGCTGGGTATGCCCGGCTCACGGGGATGTATTCGCATGCGCAATAAGGATATGATCGAAGTAGCGGATTGGGTTGCCATAGGTACCCGGGTCTTTATTGAATAATAGTTTAATAAATTTGCACTATTGCCGTGTAAGTTGCGAAACACCAGTATATAATGCGCGGCAGCTAATTTTTTGTGCCTAATTGAGGTGATTGAATGTCTTACAAATTCGAAGAAGGTAAAGATTTAATCATTTATGCCATTGTTGATAAACTGAAACGTAAAATGGAACCTGAGCAAGCCCAATTGTGCTCCGAGTTCGTGCGGCAGTTTTACAGCACAGTTGCCATGGAGGACCTGTGCGAATGGGATATTGAAGATCTTTATGGGGCAGCGATTAATTTCTGGTCTCTCATCCAGACCCGCGCACCCAATGAGACTAAAATACGTATCTATAACCCCGATTTTGAAAGACACGGCTGGCAAACAACCCACACGGTGGTCGAAGTGCTCACCACCGACATGCCTTTCCTGGTTGATTCCTTACGAATGGTCGTTAACCGCATGGGCTTTGAAGCGCATCTGGTCATCCACATGGGCGGCCTTACCGTGAAACGCAACGACAAGAATCAGGTGGTGCAGGTATTGCCGCGCAGTACCAATCCTGCAATGGATAAAAAGAAAGGTATTTTTGTCGAAGCACCCATTTTCATGGAAATTGACCGGCAAACGGATCCCGCGATACTTGAGGAATTGCACCGTAATTTTGACCGCGTTCTTGAAGACAATCGTGCCGTGGTTGAAGATTGGCCGGCGATGCGTGAACGGGTACGCCGAGCTATTACTGAACTCGACGAGGCCCCGGAAGTCCTTGATCCGGCGGAAGCCGAAGAAACCAAGGCTTTCCTGCAATGGATTGAGGACCATCATTTCACCTTCCTCGGCATTCGCGATTACGAGCTGATAGAAAAAGGGCATGAAACAATTCTGCAGCCTCTGCCAGAAACCGGACTTGGGGTGTTGCGGCCAAGCCTTAGCAAATCCACCGCCCGAAGCATTTCGGCCATGACTCCTGAAGCACGTGAACTCACCCTGTCATCCCGAGCCCTGGTTATGTTCAAAACCAATACCGAAGCCACGGTTCATCGCCAGGCCTACACGGACTATATCGGTGTTAAACGCTTTAATAAAAAAGGCCAGGTCGTAGGGGAGATGCGAATCATCGGCCTGTACACGTCGGCCGCTTACAACACCAATCCCAAGCACATTCCCTTCCTGCGCCATAAAGTGGCTAAAGTAATGAACAATTCCACACTGGTGCCGCGAAGCCATGCCGGTAAGGTATTGTTGAATATTCTTGAAACCCTGCCCCGCGACGATTTAATTCAGGCGTCCGAAGACGAGTTGCTGGAAATTGCCATGGGCATCTATTATATGCAGGAGCGCCGTCGTATTCGTATGTTTGCGCGGGTGGATGTGTATCGACGCTTTATTTCCTGTCTGGTTTATGTTCCCAAGGAGCGTTTCAATACGGAATTGCGGCAGGCCATGCAGCATATCCTTGAGAAAAGCTTTAATGCGGAAGAAATCACCTTTTCCACCTGGTTCTCAGAATCGGTGCTTGCGCGCATTCATTTCATCATCCGTACCAATCCTCAGGATGAAACGCAATGGGATTTCAAGGAAATTGAGCAGAAACTGATTGAGGTTGGGCGCTCATGGAATGACGAATTGCAGCATTTCCTGGTGGAAACCTTCGGCGAAGAGCAGGCCAATCATCTGTTTGCCCGATACCGCGGTGCATTCCCGATTTCTTATTGCGACACTTTTTCGCCGCGTACAGCAGTCTATGACATCAAGCATGTGGAAGCCTTGTCGGAAGAAAACCCGCTGGTGATGAATTTTTATCGTCCCATGGATGAAGTGGCCGACAGTTTCCGCCTTAAGATTTATCAGCACAGCACCACCATTCCACTGTCGGATGTCCTGCCCATTGTTGAACGGCTCGGCATGCGGGCTATCAGTGAACGGCCGTATGTGTTGAAATTTGAAGACGGCAGCATCACCTGGATTAATGATTTTGCCCTGCAATATACCCGCGGCGCCTGTTTTGATATCGATGGCATCAAAGACTTGTTCCAGAATGCCTTTGCCAGCGTCTGGTTTGGTCATGCCGAGAACGATGGCTTTAACCAGCTGGTACTGGCTGCCGGCCTCAATTGGCGTCAAGTGGCAGTGTTGCGCACTTACGCAAAGTACTTCAAGCAAATCGGCTTGACGTTCAGTCAGGAATACATTGAATTGGCTCTGCATAATAATGCGACAATTGCTAAAAAACTGGTTGAGTTGTTTGAAACCCGCTTTAATCCCGAGCCCAACAACCATCGTGAAGATCAGGTTACCAGTCAGATCGATCAGATTTTTACCGCCTTGGATAATGTCAGCAACCTGGATGAAGATAAAATTATCCGTCAGTACGTGCATGCGATTTCTGCCACGTTGAGGACTAATTATTATCAGGTGGATGCGAAAGGGAATCCCAAGAAAAACATTTCCATCAAACTCAACAGCAAGGCGATACCGGGTGTACCCAAACCCTATCCCATGTTTGAAATTTTCATTTACTCGCCGCGCTTTGAAGGTGTGCATTTGCGTGGCGGTAAAGTGGCCCGCGGGGGCCTGCGCTGGTCTGACCGAAAAGAAGATTTCAGAACAGAAATCCTGGGCCTTATGAAAGCCCAGCAGGTTAAGAACGCGGTCATCGTCCCAAGCGGTGCGAAAGGTGGCTTCGTGCCCAAACACCTGCCCTTAAACGGTAGCCGTGAAGACATTCAGGCGGAAGGCATTGCCTGTTATCAGGAATTTATCCGCGGTCTGCTCGATATCACCGATAACTACAGGGGTTCGGTGGTTGAAAAACCTGCCAATGTCCTGTGTTATGACGAAGACGATCCTTACCTCGTGGTGGCTGCCGATAAGGGAACCGCGTCGTTCTCTGATATTGCCAATGCCATTTCTTTAGAGTATGGCTTTTGGCTCGGAGACGCCTTTGCATCGGGCGGTTCGGTGGGCTATGACCATAAAAAAATGGGTATTACGGCCCGCGGTGCGTGGGAATCAGTCAAGCGTCATTTCTACGAGTCCGGCATGGACATCAATAATGACTTTACCGTGGTGGGTATTGGCGACATGGCCGGCGATGTGTTCGGTAACGGCATGTTGCTGTCTCGGCATATCAAATTGCTGGGTGCATTTAATCACCTTCATATTTTTATTGATCCGGATCCCGATCCTGAACTCAGTTTCAAAGAACGTGAGCGCCTGTTTAATCTGCCCCGTTCAAACTGGAGCGATTACGACAAGAAATTAATTTCCAAAGGCGGCGGTGTGTTTAACCGCAGCGCAAAATCCATTCCTGTCAGCAAGGAGATGAAGCAAGTTTTCGGCATCAAGCAGGCTCAGATTGAACCCAATGAACTGATTCGCATTATCCTTCGTGCCAAGGTGGATTTGTTGTGGAGT